>JBCCTY010000150.1:0-9899 GCA_039197885.1 Actinomycetota bacterium
CTCGGGCTCGAGCACCAGCAGCCGCAGCAGCTGCTGGCAGCGAGCGGACAGCGCGGCGAAGGCACGCCAGAGCCCGGCGTCGCGCTCGTCGGTCAACACCAGCTCCTCGGGGCCGGGCTCCGCCGACCCGCCCTCGGCCTCGGGCTCGTCGTCGACGAGCTCACGGCCCTGGCGCCGGAGCAGCCTGAGGCACTCGTTGCGGGCGGTGGCCGACAGCCAACCCGGGAGCCGGGCGGGTTCGCGGATGCGCTCGATGTGCTCGACGAGCCGGAGCCAGACCGTCTGGTGCACGTCACCGGCGTCGGCGTCGCCGAGACGGAACCCCCTGGCAACCGACCACACGAGTGAGGTGTAGCGCTCGACGAGCGCCTCCCAGACGGCCCGATCGCCGTCGCGGACCCGCTCGACCACCTGCTCCCAGGCGGCGCTGTCACCGGCCCGCGCCCTGGTCACGAGGTCAGTGGCGGCATCGGGCACCGCCCGAGACTAGTGATCGACGACCCCTGCGACGGTGTCTCAGGGCAGCGCGGTCACCACCATCGCCTCGGGTCCGGCGCCCGGGGTGTTGGTGCACCGGTGGTTCCCGACCGGGGCGGCCGCCACCAGGGCGAGGCACCGCCCGAGGGCTCGCTGACCGATCGCGTTGGGGTGCATCGACTCCTGGACCTCGCCCTGGAGGATGCCCGTCGAGACGTAGCGGACCCACTCGGCGTCGGGGCCGGGACCCTGACTGGTCGTCGACGAGCACACCTCTCGACCGTCGAAGGCGTCGCGGAGGTCGAGGAGCTCGACCCCGGCCGTGGCGGCCACGGCGGCCACGCCGTCGGCGATCTGGGGCACGAGCGAGTCGTTGGCCCAGTCGGCATCGGCGTCCCAGAAGGGACAGCCACCGGTGAAGGCGCGCGACCAGCCCGACTCCCGGTAGCGGAACTCGGATCCGCGCGGGATCGGCGACGGGTAGCTCTGCACGACGAACCGGTAGGAGTCGGCGGGTTGGCCGGCCTCGTCCATGACGGCGCGGATGTCGGCGATGGCGGCGGCCAGACCGGCCATGGCTCCCGCCATCCGGACGTCGACGTTGGCCTGTTGCTCGGGGTTGCAGCGGTTCTGCAGCCAGCTCGGGCTCGTCGAGTAGTCGAGCACGCAGTCGAAGATGATGTCGGCGAAGCCGAGGTCGTTGCCGCCGACCGACAGCACGATCAGCTCGACGTCGTGAGTGGCGGCGACGGCCGCGAGCTGATCGGCCTGCGGAGCCTCGCCACGATGCGACGTGCCGCCGTTGACGGCGCGGCGGATGTCGGTCGTGTCGGCACCCGAACAGGCGAGGTTGAACGTCGCGTCGACCGCGAGCGCGGCGGAACGGATCTCGGCCACGTCGGAGCGGTGGCACCCCGACGCCGAGTCGCCGTAGACGCGCTCCTGGTCGTAGCGCCAGAACCACCCCCACCGGTACGCCGCACGATCGGTGCCCCGACGGTCGCCGGAGTCACGCGACGAGTTGCCCTCCCACCGGCCGGCCTCGCCGCTGATGTAGCTGTCGCCCATCGAGACGGCGGCAGTCGGTCGGTCGTCCTGGGCTCCGGCCGGCGGCACCACGGCCAGCAGCCCGGCGCACACCGCAAGCAGCCCCACCACGGCGCCGCGACGTCGGATCGATCCGCTCATCGCTCCACTCCCCTCGTTCCCCGCGCGACAGCTTGGCACGTGTCACCCGACGCCGAGGCCGGCACCGATCACGCAGAAGGCCTGCGCGGCCACGAGGTCCGGAGCCGCTCCGTCGCCGCGGAGCAGGTCGGCGCGGGCGGCCGCGAGCGCCGCGGCCGGCGACCGCTCGGAGAGGTGGCGGTGGAACGACTCCATCAGCCGGCGCGTCGATCCGTCGGGCACCGGGACGACGGCGGCGACCAGGGTGTCGGTACCGAGCGCGACGAGCCCGGCGGCCAGACCCAGCAACTCGTCGCCGGGGCGGACCACCGATCGAGCGAGCTCACACGCCGACAGCACCACCACCGGTGGGGTGGGCGCCGACGGCTCCAGGTCGTGCACGGTGAGCACGCCGTCGTCGAGCTCGATCCCCGACAGCAGCGGGTTGTCGACCCGGAAGCGGCCGTGGGCCGCGAGGTGGGCGACCGCCACGCCACGCATGGCCGCAGCGACCTGCGTGCCGCTGGCCCGCTCACCGGTGAGCGCCACGCAGTCGCCGGCGAGCCGCGCCACCGATGCGACCTCGGCCTCGGCATCGGTCAGGTCGGGCCCGGCCACCGCACAGGCCCCGGACGACGAGCGGGCGGCCGTGCGCTCCTCGGCGTCGAGCCACCCCGTCAGCGACGCTGCCAGGACGAAGGGTCGATCCCGGAGCGGGCCGAGCGCCGCCCACGGCACACCGTGGAGCCGCCCGGTCGGGACGACCACCAGCGGTCGACCCTCGGGCACGCCGTCGAGCAGGCGAGCGGTGAGCGCCTCGGCGTCGTGATCGACACTCCTCCGGAGCGCAGCGGCCATGGCCGGTCGGACCCGACGGTCGGCGAGGCGCGTCACGGCGCGGAGGAGCCCGTCGACGGGGACGGCGAGCTCGTCGAGGCTGCCGAGGTCACGGCGCCGACATCGCCCGTCGACGAGGTCGAGGCGCACGAGGTCGCCGTCGACCTCGACGAACGACACCAACACGGCCTCGTGCGACGCCTCGCGCAGCCGGCGCTCGTCGACCGTCGTGGGTCGGCCACCCGCACCGGGGCGCATCCTCCGTCGTGTGGCGACGGCCCGCTCGAGCGACCCCACCTCCCGTGCGACGGGAGCTCGGTCGTCGTCGAGGGGATCCAGCTCGTCGAGGCGGCGCTGCGCCGAACGCAACCGGGCGAGCAGCGACCCCAACTCGGGATCGTTGGCGACCGGCGGACGGGGCAACCGGCTCGTCCCGGCCCGCGAGCGCTCGGAGGTGAGCAGGAGGTCGATCGCTCCTCGACCGGCTGCCAGACGCAGGCCGAGCGACGCGAGCGCCTCGCCGTGGCCCCGCGCCTCGGCTCGGAGGTCGACCGCGCCGAGCGCGGCCTGGTGACGGGCGAGGAGGGAGAGGCCCGATGCGACCGCACGACGAGCCGCTGCGACGTCGTCATCGGCAGCGGCGACGAGCGCGACGGCGAGGTGGCGGCGAAGGCGATGGCGGAGTCCGGTTCCCCGCCGTTGGAGCACGGGCGCGACCGACGTGACCACCAGCTCGCGGTCCCCGCGCCGCTCGGCGAGCAACGCCGTGCGGACCCGGATGGCGTCGGCCGCCTCGGTGCGGCCCACGCTCTCCAGGGCGTCGAGGTCGACGTGACCGGCATCGTCGGCATCGGCCAGCGCGAGCAACGCGAGGGCCTCGGCGGCGTGCCCGCTGCTCGACTCGACGAGGTCGAGCGCTCGTTGCGCCGACGCCGCGGCAGCGGCTCCGTCGTCACGGAGCAGGGCGACACGAGCCACCTCGACGAGCGAGGCCGCCTCGTAGTTGCGCTGCGCCTGCGCTGCGAACCCGGACGCCGCACGACCGAACACCTCGGCCGCCTCGTCGAGCAGGTGAGCATCGAGCAGCACGTGACCCTCGTCGAGCGCGAAGGCGGGATCGTCGGTGCGCGCCTTCTCGAGCTCGGCCAACGCCGCGCTGACGCGACCCCGTCCGGCGAGCAGCGCGGCGAGGTGCACACGGGCCGTCCGCTCCGAGAACGGCGAGTCGGCCCGGGCGAAGACGTCGCCGGCCCGTCGGAGATCGTCCTCGGCGCGGTCGAGATCGCCGAGGGTCCGGAACGTGTTGGCTCGATTGGCCAGCGCCGTGGCGACGCGGAGGTCGTCGCCGAGGCGTTCCAGCTCAGGGATCGTCTCGTCGAAGGCCCGCTGCGCCTCGCTCATCCGTCCGGCCACGAGGAGCACCGTGGCTCGGGCCAGCGACAACGGGCCGAGCTCGTCGCGGCCCGCATCGGCGAGCAACGCCGAGAGCTCGTCGAGCGCCTCTTCCGCACGCCCCAGCTCGCTCAGGACGCCGACCCGGAGCCGGCGCACCTCGCGCCCCGTCGCGACCGCTCCCGCCCGCTCGGCGGCCGCGAGCGCCGCGCCGGCGGCGTCGTCCGCGGCCTCGATGTCACCCAGCCGCAGACAGGCGTGGAGCACCACGCACGCGGCCTCGGCGAGCCGCTCGTCGTCGCCGTCAGCCGCCGCGGCATCGGCCAACCCGGCCGCCTCGACCCGGGCCCGAGCCGGATCGTCGAGGGCCAACTGCCTGAGCTCGTCGACGCTGCGGGTGGTGATCATCCAGGCAACCGCCTCCACCGATGAGCCATGCTCCACGGAACGTAGCGCCACCGTCGGAGGACGACATGGCTGGACCACCGGACGACGATCACCACACGCGGGTACGACGGCGGCGCCAACTCGCGCTCGATCTCGACCTGCAGTTCGTACCCGTGGGTGACGACGGCGAGGAGACGATCGTGCGTCGCGGGGTGCTCCTCCTCGACGACCTCGCTCGGGAGACCCTGTCGACGCCGCTGCGGCGGGTCAGCGCCGAGCTGGTCAAGGTCTGCGACGGACTGACCCGCGCCGCGTTCGACGCGGGACGAGACCCGGTCGGCACCGCCCGCGAGCTCGACGAGCTCGCCGGGCCCGGCCGCGTGACCCCCGAGCACGTCATGAGCCTCGGCTTCCACTCGCTGTGGGCCGGCGACGAGCAACCGGCTCGCGCTGCGAAGCAGGGGCCGCTCCCCCCGTCGCTCGAGGACGGCGTCCGGATCGGCCTCGTCGACACCGCCATCGATCAGCGTCATCCGTGGCTGACGGGCGTCAAGCGACTCGGGCCGGCCGGGCTGAGCCGGCCGGTCAACACGCCCGAGGCGGCGCACGGCACCTTCGTGGCCGGGGTGCTGCGCCAACGGCTGCCCGAGGCCCGGCTCGTGGCGACGAGCCCGCCCCTGCTGTCGTCGCGCCGGGGGAACACCGGGCTCGTGTCGGAGGTCGACGTCGCACGAGCGCTGCATCGCCTCCTCACCTTCGAGTGCGACACCGATCCGATCGACATCGTCAACCTCAGCGTCGGCGCCGCCGCGACGCACACCGGGATGCTCGCCGTCGACGTCCTCGTCCGGCAGGCGCACGCCGACCGACGGGGTCGGCCCTTCGCGCTCGTGGCGTCGGCCGGCAACGCCGGGAGCCGCATCCCGTTCCTGCCCGCCGCCCAGCCCTACGTGGTCGGCGTCAGCGCGCTGACCTCGGCGGAGCCGCCGGTCGCCGCCGACTTCAGCAACCGCGGACCCTGGGTCTCGGCCTCGGCCGAGGGGTCCGGCATCGAGTCGAGCTTCGTCTCGGGGCTCAAGATCGACAGCGTCACCTTCGGTCCCTTCGCCCGATGGTCGGGAACGTCGTTCGCCGCGCCGACGGTCACCGCGGCGATCGCCGCCAGGGCACTGGATGCGGGGGTGAGCGCCCCGGCGGGCGCGCAGCTCGTGCTCACCAACCCGGCCCATCTCGTCCTCGTCGACCACGGTGTGGTCGTGCCCACGCCCTGATCCGTCGCGTGCGGGTGGCGCGCCGCACGCCCGGTGATCGCCGTGAGCTCAGTCCTCGACGACGTGGGTGCGGAAGCGGGCGAGGTCCTCGTCCCACCCGCCCCGGTCGAAGGAGCCGTCGTCGCCGAGCCGTGCGGCGATCGCCTGGCCCATGTCGATGACGTGGTGGGTGTTGTCGGGCACGGCCAGCGCCGGACGACCGAACGACACCGCCAGGTCGTTGCCCGCCTCCCAGCGGGCGAGACGGTCGAGCGCCTCGGCGGTGTCACGCAGGATCAGCGGGTAGACCGTCGGTAGCCGACGGACCTCGACGTGCACCGGGTCGGGCGGTGGGAGGTCCTCGCGGACCAACGCATCGACGACCACGTCGCGCAGCTCGCCGTCCGATGCCGACCAGAGCTCGTCGCCGACCGTGGCGGGGAGCTCGGCGCACAGCACGGTTCGGTCGGCGGGATCGTCGCCGTCGCGGTAGTTGCGGGGCTCGGAGATGCGGGCGACGGGGTTCGCGCCGTCGGCGACGTAGTGGGCGTCGAACGGGGTCCAGCGGCGGCGTGGGACCACCAGGTAGACGAGCACCAGGCCCCGGAACCGGATCGAGTCGGCGGCGGCGCGCACGTCGTCGGGAGCGCCGCACAGCGCGGCCAGCGCAGCGGGCGGGATCGTCGACCACACGTGATCGGCACGACGACGTGACCCGTCGGCGAGCACGACCCCGTCGACGTCGATGCCGGTCGGCTCGACCTCGAGCTCGAGCTTCGCCCCGGCGTCGAGGGCATCGTCGGCGAGGCGTTCGACGATCCGGCCGAACCCACCGGTGGGGTAGAGGAAGACCGGTCGGCGCCCGCCCCGGGTCGTCAGGAGCCGACGCAGGATCGCCGTCGGCGAGTCGGCCGACACCCGCCGACGAGCGAGGTCACCGGAGAGCTCGTCGGGATCGACCCCCCACAGCTTGCGGGCGTAGGGCAGATGGAATCGTTCGGCCACCGTCGGGCCGAGCCCGGCCCGCACCACCTCGGCGTAGGAGTCGACCCGGGCGCGGCGCAACGGTGAGGTGACCGCGTCCAGACCGGCACGGATGGCGAACGACGGACGGGTCCCGGTGAGCAGCTCGGTCGAGCGCAGCGGGAAGGAGAGCCACCGGCCGTCGAGTCGGAGGCGCCCGTTGCGGGGCCGTTCGGTCAGCTCGTCACCGAGGAGCCGTCGGAGACGTTCGAGGGCCGCGGCGGACGCCGCCGGATGGAGTCGATGCGAGCCATGGTCGACCCGGACGCCGGCCACCTCGAAGCTCGCCGCCATGCCGCCCACGGCGCGGGCCCGGTCGAGCACGACGAGGTCATGGCCGCGGCGCGCCGCGTCGGCGGCTGCCACCAGACCGGCCGGACCGGCACCGAGGATCACGACCGAGGCCATCGGGCGAGGCTAACCATCGAGGTGCGGCATCGGTCGATGGCTCGCCGCTCCCGTGAGACCGGTCGTGGCATCCGATCCCTCCCGACCGCCATCATCACGGCGTGCGCTGTCCGTGCGGGACCGGTCGGGACCTCGATGTGTGCTGCGGCGCGATCCACGATGGACGCCGACCGGCGCTCACGGCCGAAGAGCTCATGCGCTCTCGCTACACCGCCTTCGTCGTCGGCGACGCAGACTGGCTCCGCGCCTCGTGGCATCCCTCGACCCGGCCACGCCGGGTCCACGTGTCCGCCGACGACGAGTGGCTCGGCCTGACCGTTCTCGCCGCCGACGGCGGGCCCTTCGACGACGAGGGCGCGGTCCACTACGTCGCCGAGGTGCGACGCGACGCTGCCGTCACGCGGCTCGAGGAACGCAGCCGGTTCGTCCGCCACGACGGCTCGTGGGTCTACCTCGACGGCGCGATCGCCTGAGGCTCACTCCTGCGGGCCCCGCTGGTCGGAGCGGCTTCCGCCGATCGGGGGACCCGGGAGGTCGCCCGTCGGGCCGATGACGGCGTGGCAGTCGATCCGTACGTTCGCTCCCATGGTGACGACGACAGCACCTCCTCCGGGCTCCGACGAGGCTGCGGCGACTCGACGACGCCGCTGGCCGCTCCGACTCTTCCGGGTCGTGCTCGTCGGCGTGATCCTCAGCGGCGTGATCGTCCAGCCCGGTGAGCTGGTCGTGATCCCGCTGGTCTTCGTCGCCGTGGTCCCGTTCGAGCGGTGGTTCCCCCGGCACGAGCAACCGCTGCGCCGACCGAACCTCGGGACCGACCTGGCCTACGCCCTGGCGACCCCGTCGTTCGCCGTGGTGACCCTGGCGGTCGCGGCGGTCATCGGCGTCGCGAGCCTCGCGTGGGTGCCGGGCCTGGCCATCCGACCGCTCGTCACGGCGCTCCCCGACGGACTGCGCCTCGTCGCCGGGGTGCTGTTGTTCGACCTCGCGGTCTACTGGGTCCACCGCTGGTCGCACGAGTGGCCGCTGCTGTGGAAGGTGCACTCGATCCACCACTCCACCCGCCACCTCGACTGGATCAGCGGGCTGCGCACCCATCCCCTCGACGGCGCCCTGCTCGCTCCGCCGTTCGTCCTGCTCCTCGCCGCCGGCTTCGACGCGGAGGAGGCCGGTGTCCTCACCGTGGTGCAGGTCCTCTCCGGGCTCTTCCTCCATGCCAACGTGCGATGGCGCCTGCGCCCCCTGCACCGCCTCGTCGCCACACCCGAGTTCCACCACTGGCACCACTCGATCGAGCGGGACGCCCACTGCTCGAACTACGCGGCGTTCCTGCCCGCCTGGGACCAGGTCTTCGGCACCTACTTCATGCCCCGCGACCGTCGGCCCGCGGCCTACGGCGTGACCGATCCCGTGCCCGACGACATCGCCGGCCAGCTCCTCCACCCGATGCGGGGCGACGATGGACTGTGGGTCCGGATGCGCCATCCGGTCAGGTCCCTGCGAGCGCTGTTGGGCTTCCTCCGCCCCCGACCTCCACGGACCCGCCGCCGAGTCGCTCCGTAACATGGTGCCGATGCACCTCGGCCGCGACCGGATCCAGCGGTGGACCCTCGTCGCGCTCCCGGTCGTCATCGTCGTCGTCGACCTGGTCGGGATGATCGCCACGACGACCGAGGCCGCCGAGCTCCGGCTCGGGCTCGGCCCGCCCGGCGTGCTCCTGTCGGTCGCTGTGGCGGCGGCGTTCCTCTGGCGCCGCGAACGCCCGGTGCTGCTGTTCGTCGCGACGACGCTCACCGTCGCACCCGGTGCGCTCGCGACCCACGCCAGCGGCGCGCTGGTGCTCGCTGCCGGCTACGCGATCGGTGCGTGGAGCGACCGGCTCCGCATCGGTGGGCTGCTCGTCGGGGCCGTCGCCGTCCTGGCCGGGGTCGGGCTCGGCAGCGAGGAGGGGGTGCTCGACGGCGTCACCGCCGGCGCCCTGGTCGTTCTCCCGCTCGTCGTGGGGTATGCCCTGCGGACGCGGCGGCTCTACGTCGAGGAGGTCGAGGCCCGGCTCGAGTCGGCCGAGCTCCGACGGGAGGACCGCGCCCGCCAGGCCGTGCTCTCGGAGCGGAACCGCATCGCCCGCGAGCTGCACGACGTCGTCGCCCATCACGTGAGCCTCATGGGGGTGCGGGCCGGTGCCGCCCGGACCGCGCTGGCCGCCGATCCTGCCGCTGCCGAGGCGGCGCTGCTCGCGATCGAGGACTCGTCCCGGCAGGCGGTCGCCGAGTTGCGCGAGCTGCTCGGTGCGCTCCGCGACGGCGGTGAGATCGAGCTCGGCCCCCAACCGGGTCTCGGCGAGCTCGACGCGCTCGTCGAGGGCTACCGAGGTGCCGGGCTGACGGTGACGCTCGATGTCGACGGCGACCGAGCCGCGGTCGACCCGCTCGACGGGCTCACCGCCTACCGGGTGGTCGAGGAGGCGCTCACCAACGTCACCCGTCACAGCTCGGCGAGCGTCGCGGAGGTGCACATCGACGTCGTCGCCGACCGCATCGACGTGCAGGTCCGTGACGGCGGGCCCGGGCGCACCGAGCCCGCCCTCGCCGGGACGGGCAGCGGGCTCGTCGGCCTGCGTGAGCGGGTGCTCCTCTCGGGCGGGACCGTCGACGCCGGGCCGCGTGGTGACGGCTTCGCCGTCGAGGCGTCGATCCCGCGGCGCCGCCGCCCGTGACCCGGGTCGTGGTCGTCGACGACCAGCCGATGATGCGCGCGGCGTTCCGGACGATCCTCGAGGCGGCCGGCCACGAGGTCGTCGGCGAGGCCGGCGACGGCGACGAGGCGCTCGACGTGACCGAGCGACACGCTCCCGACGTCGTCGGCCTCGCCGACGACCTCGTGGCCGGCCGCCTCGAGGATCGTCCGGAACGCCGCGCGCATCATCGGCTGGTCGTCGACGACCACGCCCCGGGTCAC
>JBCCTY010000151.1:0-9568 GCA_039197885.1 Actinomycetota bacterium
CCCGGCGGACACCACGGCCCGACCCTCCTCGTGCACCTGGCGCATCAGGCGGTCGGCCTGGTCCTTGGAGTAGCCGAACAGCTTCTGGAAGACGAAGGCGACGTAGGACATGAGGTTGATCGGGTCGTTCCAGACCAGCACGACCCACGGCTGGTCGGGCAGGACGTCGGGATCGGCGACGTCGGGATCGATCGTCGCCGCATCGGAGCCGCTCACCGTGCGGCCGCCTCGGGGGCCACCTCGGTTCGCTCGACCGGCTCGGTGCGGAGGATCCCGAGGCGCACGACCGCGATGAACAACGCCGTCGCGCCCGCGATGTGGAAGGCCACGAGCAGCTCGGGGACACCGGTGAACCACTGGACGTAGCCGATCGCGCCCTGGGCGAGCGCGACGCCGAGGACGACGGCGGTGGCGCGGCGCTGCGGGGTGAAGCCACCCCGCCGACGGAGGTCGACGAGCAGGGCGATGGTGGCGGCCAGGAACACGACGACGGTGATGCCGTGGATCCGGGCGACCGACCCGAGCTCGACGTCGAGTGGTTCGACGTCGGGGTCGCCTCGGTGCGGCCCTGCGGCCGTCACGATGGTGCCGGTCACCACGACCACCCAGATCCAGATGCCGAGGAAGCGGGTCAGTCGATCGGGGCCCTCCGGCAGGGTCGTGCGCCTCGGTCCGTCCCGACCGGTCGGCTCGCCCGCCCGGTGGTGGAGCACCACGGCGTTCCACACGAGCACGATCGAGAGGAGGAAGTGGAGCATGACGATGCCGGGCGGCAGGTGGAGCCAGACCGTGAACGCGCCCACGAGGATCTGGGCCACGACGCCGGCGACGAGGCCCCACGACAGGAGCACGAGGTCGCGCCGGTAGGGCACGCGCCACCGCGAGCCCAGCACGGCCAGGATCACGGCGGCCGAGACGACGCCGGTGATCAGGCGGTTGCCGAACTCGATCCAGGGGTGGAGCTCGAGCGGCGGGACGATCTGCTCGTCCTCGCACCCCGGCCAGTCGCTGCAGCCGAGGCCGCTGCCGGTGAGCCGGACCGCCGCGCCGGTCACGATGATCGCGCAGAGGCTGGCGAGCGCAGCCAGCGTCACCCGTCGGTAGCGGTCCGGGGCCATGGCTCTCACGGCTCCGATCGTAGGGATCCTGACCCGTCCTGGCGAGACGCGGCGCCACCTGATCGTTCGGTCGAACCGGGTCCGATCGTCGGCGTCGCACCGCCTGATCGATCCGGGCGTCGAACCACCTGATCGGCGTTTCAGGTGTCGCTGTCCGCGCGTCGTCGCGGGTTGGCGCCGGGCCCTCGATGGTCACCTATCCTCGGGCGCGATGACGGCCACCTCCGTTGACCGCCTCACGCTGCGCCGCACGATCGGCGCCTACGTCGCGTTGACCAAGCCGCGGATCATCGAGCTGCTCCTGGTCACCACCGTGCCGGCGATGATCGTCGCCGCCGAGGGCTGGCCCGGCGCGCGTCTCGTGGTCATGACGGTCCTCGGTGGCTCGCTCGCCGCCGGCGGCGCCAACGCGACGAACATGTACATCGACCGCGACATCGATCGGGTCATGGAGCGGACCAAGGGTCGGCCGTTGGTCACCGGTGAGGTCGAGCCTCGCTCCGCCCTGGTCTTCGCGATCGCGCTCCAGGCAGTGGCCTTCGCCCTCCTGTGGGTCGAGGTGAACCTGCTCTCGGCCTGCCTCGCCCTCGGTGCGGGGCTCTTCTACATCTTCGTCTACAGCCTCTGGTTGAAGCGCTCGTCGACCTCCAACATCGTCATCGGTGGCGCCGCCGGCTCCGTCCCACCCGTCATCGGCTGGGCCGCCGTCACCGGCGCCGTCGAGCTGCCGGCCGTGGTCCTGTTCGTCCTCGTCTTCCTCTGGACGCCCCCGCACTTCTGGGCCCTCGCGATGCGCTACGCCGACGACTACAGCGCTGCCGACGTCCCGATGCTCCCGTCGGTGGCGTCGGTCGAGACCACCACCTCGAAGATCCTGGCCTACGCCGTCGCCGTCCTCGTGACCGCCGTGGCGTTCTGGCCCGCTGCGGGCCTCGGACCGATCTACGGCGTGCCGGCGACGGCGGCCGCTGCCCTCTTCGTCCTGCACGCCGCCCGCCTGCGCAACGACCCGTCGCCCAAGCAGGCGATGCGGACCTTCACCTTCAGCATCACGATGCTGACGGTGACGTTCGCGGCGATGGCCATCGACGAGCTGGTGCGGTCCGGTTGGTGATCGCGGCCGCTCCGGAGCGTCGTTTCATGGCCGCGAGGCGGTCGTGTACCGTCCTCACCGGTCCCACGGATCGGATGGACGCCGCACTGACGTCCGTCGCTCCGGGCGCCACGACCGAGACGAGACCGCAGAGGTTCGCCCGTCGATGACCCTGACCGAATCCGCACCGGCGACCGAGGAGCCGACGGCCCCACCGTCGGCCCCCGTGCTCGCCGAATCGTCGCCCACCTCGATCGGGTGGTTCGACACGGCCGACCACCGTCGCCTGGGGCGGCTCTACGTGGCGTTGGCGATCGTCTTCGGCCTCGTCGCGCTCGTGCTCGACGCGTTGGTCAAGCTCGATCGCGCCGACGCCGGCGGCTTCGTGCTGCTCGACGGCGAGACCTGGGAGCAGACGCTGTGGCTGTCGCTCGACGGCATCTCGTTCCTCATGCTCCTGCCGCTCTTCTGCGGCATCGCGATCTTCGTGGTGCCGCTGCAGCTGGGTGTCAAGACCATCGCCTTCCCTCGCCTCGCCGCGGCCTCGTTCTGGGGCTTCGCGATGGCGTCGACGATCCTCATCGCCAGCTACGCCATCAACGGCGGCCCGGGCGGCGGTGACGCCGACGGCGTGCAGCTCTACCTGCTCTCGCTCGGCCTCCTCGCCGTCTCCCTCACCGCAGCGGCGGTGAGCATCGCCACCACGGTGCTGGCGATGCGTGCGCCGGGGCTCGACCTCGGCAAGGTCCCACCCTTCTCGTGGGCGTCGCTCGTCACGGCGATCATGATGCTGGTGGCGCTGCCGGCCGTCATCGCCCTGGTCGCGCTGCTCTACATCGACCACCGCTACGGACGGGTCATCTTCGGCGGCAACGTCGGCGTCGGCCCCCACCTCGAGTGGCTCCACCTCCACCCGCAGATCCTGCTCCTAGCGGTGCCGACCCTCGGGGTGGTGCTCGAGGTGGTCCCGGTGGCCGCGGGCAAGCGGTTGCCGTCGGCCGACATCTGGCAGGCACTCGTCGGCGGCTTCGCCCTCCTGAGCTTCGGGGCATGGGCCAACCAGGCCGTCGTCGACAACGTGCTGGTCCTCGGGGCCAGCGGGCGGGTCATCGCCGAGGAGTTCCTCTACATCGGGATGACCGCAGCTGCGGCGCTGCCGCTGCTCGGCGTGCTCGCCATGGTCGGCGCGACCGTCGCGGGCGGCCGCCCCAGGATCTCGCCGGCGTTGGTGCTGGCGCTCGTGTCGTTGCTCATGCTGCTCGGCGGGGTCACGCTCGCCGCCCTCGGCAGCCTCATCGATGCGACGCTCGCCGACGGCGACTTCAAGCTGCGAGCCACGACCTGGCGCGACGGCACGTTCGCCCTGATCGCACTGGGCGGCGGCCTGGGTGGGCTCTCGGCCGGTGTCCTGTGGTGGGCGCCCAAGGCCTACGGCCGCACGCTCAACCCCGGCCTCGCCTACCTCCAGGTCCTCGCGTTCGTCGGGGGCGTCACGCTCGTCGCGGTGCCCAGCCTGATCGCCGGCGGCATCTGGGACCTCTCCTACGGTCCGACCAGCGAGGGAGAGGGGGCGTCCGAGGCCATGGCGGCACTCGCCGCCGTCGGCTCGTTGCTCGTGATGGCGTCGCTCGCCCTGCTGCTGCTGAACCTGTTGCTGTCGGTGCTGGGCAAGGCGGGCGAGCTCGCCGGTGACGACCCCGTCGACGGCCACACGCTCGAGTGGGCCACCGCCTCGCCACCCGAGGCCGGCAACTTCGCCGAGGACCCGCAGGTCACCAGCGAACGCCCCCTGCTCGACGCCCGTGAAGCCGAGGAGGAAGCGCGATGACTGCTCCCCTTGCCCTCGAGGCAGGGCCCAAGCGGGCCCAGCCCCGGATGGTGCTGGTCGGCACGGCGCTGGTGTCGGTCGCCGTGGTCGCGGCCTTCGGCGTGATGCTCGCCGTCTACGCCCAGATGCGCCACGACGCCGGCGGCACCACCGGCGACTGGGTGCCCAGCGGGGTGACGTTCCGCAACGCCCAGCTCGTCTTCACCCTGATGACCCTGGTGATCGGCTCGGCCGCCATCCAGTGGGCCGTACAGGCCAGTCGGGCCATCGACATCACGAACACCCGGGTCGCGCTCCTCCTGACGGTCGGGTTCGGGGCGTTGCACATCAACATGACCCTCTTCGCGGTCGACGCGTTCGGTGTGGGCATCGGCGAGGTGTGGTCCAACCTGGTGTTCACCATCACCGGTGCGGCCATCGGCCTGAGCGGCGTCGCCACCGCGTTCGTCCTCGTCGCGGCCCTCAAGGCGTTCGGTGGTCAGGTGGGGGTCTCCAACCCGACCATCCCGGCGGCGGCGCTCTTCTGGCACGTCCAGGTCGCGGTCTGGTTCGTCCTGTTCCTCGCCATCTACGCGATCAAGTAGGTCCTCTCCGATGGGTTTGTTCACGAGCGCCGCCAAGCACGCACTGGCCCTCATCGGTCTGGCCGTGGTGGGCCTCCTCGCGTTCGCTGCCGGCGATGTCGTCGTCGACGGCGTCAACGAGCCGGGCGAGACCCGCGACACCATCTACGAGTCGATCTTCACGTGGTCGGTCGGCGACCTGTTCGGTGTCATCGTGTTCACCGGGCTGCTGGGCGTGGGCATCGTGCTGGCCTGGATCGTGTTCGCGGCTCGCGACACCCTGGGCCTGCCCGCCGAACCCGACGTCGAGGTGCCGATCAGCTCGCCGGTCATCTGGCCGGCGGTCACGGCGCTCGGCGCGGGCCTCGTCGTCGTCGGGCTCGTCGTCAACACCCAGCTCGCCGTCCTCGGCTTCATCGTCCTGGGGATCGCCGTCCTCGAGTGGATCGTCGTCGCCTGGACCGACCGCCACAGCCCGTCGCCCGAGCGCAACGAGACGATGCGCGACCGGCTGATGCTCCCGCTCGAGATCCCGACCTTCACGGTGCTCCTCGGCGCGGTCCCGGTCTTCATGCTGAGTCGGGTCTTCCTGGCCTCGTCGAAGACCGGTGCGGCCCTGATCGCCACGGCGCTCGCCATCGTGGTCCTGGCGGCGTTCTTCGTCCTGTACTTCAAGCCCGACCTCGCTCGTGGGCTCGTCGCCGGAGCCTCGGTCGTGGCAGCGCTCGGCCTCATCGTGGGCGGCATCGTGTCCGCCGCGATCGGCCAGCGTGAGTTCGAGATCCACGTCGGCGACCACCACGGCGAGGAGGAAGAGCACGACGACGAGGGCGCCGAAGAAGAGCCCGAGGAGAGTTTGGGTGTCGTCGTCGGACTACGTGATGCTGGATTGACGTGAGCGAGATCACCGGAGCAGCCGATCGGCTGCGGAGCCAACGGAGCGTGATGAGCGATCGGACCACCCGCCGTCTGCTGGGTCTCGTGGCGCTGCTCGGGCTCGTCGTCGCCGGCTGCGCGAGCGATGCCCCGCTCGACACGCTCGAGCCGCAGGGCGGCCCCGCCCGGAGCATCGACGGTCTCTTCAACGCCGTGTGGTGGGTCGCCACCGCGGTGTTCGTGCTCGTCATGGGCGCGGTCATCTACGTGTCGTGGAAGTTCCGCTCCAAGCGGGGTGCCGACGGCGAGTGGGACGACGACGAGGAGCTCCCCGGCCAGGTCCACGGCAACACCCGGGCCGAGATCGGTTGGACGATCGCCCCGGCGTTGATCCTCGCCGTGCTCGCCGTACCGACCCTCGCCGGCGTCTTCGAGCTGGCGAACTGGCACGACGACGCCGAGGTCGAGATCGAGGTCTACGGCGCCCAGTGGTGGTGGGAGTTCCGCTACCCGGGCACCGACATCGTCACCGCCAACACCATCGTGTTCCCGGCCGGCGAGCCGATCGAGCTCACGATGACGAGCTACGACGTGATCCACTCGTTCTGGATCCCGGCCCTCAACGGCAAGCGCGACGTCGCACCGGGTCGCACCCACACCTGGGCGATCGAGGCCGACGAGCCCGGGACCTACTGGGGCCAGTGCGTCGAGTTCTGCGGTCTCAGCCACGCCAACATGCGGATCCGGGCCATCGCCCTGCCCCGCCAGGAGTACGAGGACTGGCTCACCGAGCAGCAGGCGCTGCAGCCGGCCGAGGGCCCGGTCGCCGACGACTCGTACCTCGAGACGGTGCGCTGGGCCGAGACCCCGCTCGTCAGCCCCGAGGCCGCCCAGCGGGGCTACGAGGTGTTCGGCCAGTTCTGTGCCTCGTGCCACGTCGTCGGCGGGCAGTACGAGGCCGTGGCAGGTGGGATCGCCCCGCTGATCTCGGGGCATGCCCCCGACCTGACCCACTTCATGACCCGGACCGGCTTCGCCGCCAACATCTACGACCTCTACGAGGAGGACGGCAGCGTGAACGTCGCCGAGCTCCGTCAGTGGGTGTGGCGGGCACCGGAGATGAAGGGCATGGCTCCCGACGAGATGCGGGGCATGCCGAGCTTCGCCGAGCAGATGACACGTGAGCAGGTCGACGACGTGGTCGCCTACCTGATGACCCTCGGTGGGGAGCCCACGCTCCCGTCGGGTGTCGACCTCTCCGAGGCCGACATCCTCCGCCGAGCAGACTGACCGACCCGAGCGAGACGAGCCGAGGAAGAGCCGCATGGCGATCGTCGAGAGGCCGATCGAGGACGAGGGACCGAAGGAGCTCGAAGCTCCGCCCGCGTCACGCCGTCCCTCCGAGGGCGTGTTCAAGCGCCCCACCAACACCGAAGGCTGGACCAGCTGGTTCACCACCGTCGATCACAAGCGGATCGGCATCATGTACGGCGCCGCGGCGCTGTTCTTCTTCGTGGTCGGCGGCCTCGAGGCGGGCCTGATCCGCCTCCAGCTGGCCCGACCGAACCAGGAGATCCTGAACGAGGACCTCTACAACCAGGTCTTCACGATGCACGGCACGACGATGATCTTCTTCGTCGTGATCCCCATGGGCGCGGCGTTCATGAACTACCTGATGCCGCTCCAGGTCGGCGCACGAGACGTCGCCTTCCCCCGGTTGAACGCCTTCAGCTTCTGGACGTTCCTCGCGGGCGGCATCTTCTTCAACCTGGCCTGGTTCACCGGCGGCGGCGCCGACTGCGGCTGGTTCTGCTACGCCCCCAACTCGGGTCTGGCGTTCAGCCCGGGCAACGGTGTCGACTACTACGCCCTCGGCCTCCAGATCGCCGGCATCGCCTCGCTCGTCGGGGCCATGAACCTGATCGTCACGGTGATCAACCTGCGGGCGCCGGGCATGAGCATGATGCGCCTCCCGGTCTTCACCTGGATGGCGCTCGTCGTGCAGATGCTGCTGCTGTTCGCCATCCCGGTCATCTCGGTGGCGCTGTTCCTGCTCACCTTCGACCGCCTCTTCGACGCCAACTTCTTCAACGTCGAGGCCGGAGCCGATCCGCTCCTCTGGCAGCACCTGTTCTGGATCTTCGGTCACCCGGAGGTCTACATCCTGATCCTCCCGGCCTTCGGCATCGTGTCGGAGATCATCCCGGTCTTCAGCCGCAAGCCGCTCTTCGGCTACCCCTTCGTGGTGTTCTCGGGCATCGCCATCGGCTTCATGGGCTGGGGCGTGTGGGCCCACCACATGTTCGTGTCGGGCCTGGGCCCGGTGTCGGTGGCGGCGTTCGCGGCGACGACGATGTTCATCGCGGTGCCGACCGGCGTGAAGATCCTCAACTGGGTGGCCACGATGTGGGGCGGCAAGGTCCGCTTCGACACGCCGATGCTGTTCTCCACCGCCCTCGTGGCGATGTTCACCATCGGTGGGCTGTCGGGCGTGATGCACTCGATCGCCCCGTCCGACACCCAGCAGACCGACACCTACTTCATCGTCGCCCACTTCCACTACGTGCTCTTCGGCGGTGCGCTGATGGGCTTCTTCGGCGGGCTCTACTTCTGGTGGCCGAAGGTGTTCGGTCACAAGCTCGACGAGCGCCGGGGCAAGTGGCACTTCTGGACGAACTTCGTCGGGTTCAACCTGACGTTCGGCCCGATGCACGTCCTCGGCCTGCAGGGCATGCCCCGCCGCTACCAGACCTACGACGCCAACATCGGCTTCGAGTTCTGGAACATGGCCGCCACCATCGGCGTCGTCATCCTCGGCTGGTCGTTCCTGATCTTCCTCTGGAACATCTGGAAGAGCTACGTCGGCTGGAAGGCCGAGGGCAAGCCCGACGTCGGCCCCGACCCGTGGGACGCCCGCTCCCTCGAGTGGACGGTCCAGTCGCCGACGCCCCACCACAACTTCGACGTCACGCCGACGGTCACCCAGGTCGACGACTTCTGGCACCGCAAGTACGCCAAGGACGAGACCGGTCGCTACCGCCGGATCGCCACGGGCGCCGAGCTGGCCCAACCCGGCACCGGCCACCCCCACCTCCCGGCGCCGTCCTACTGGCCGCTGGTCGTGTCGGTCGGCCTGCCCTTCATCGCCGCCGGCGTGATGTATCACCTCGGTCTCGCCGTGGTGGGCGGCATCCTGGTGGTCGGCGGCGTCTACGGCTGGATCACCGAGCCGGCCGACGCCGAACCCGACGACCACGACGCGCCCGAGGACGAGGAGGCCCACGTTGGCTGACGTCACCGCACGGCCCTACGCCACTCCCGAGGACCTCGAAGGGCCCGAGGAGCACCACGACGCCCACGACACCGCCACGGGTGTCAGCAACAACAAGCTGGCGATGTGGGCCTTCCTCGGCTCCGACTGCCTGCTGTTCGGTGCCCTGATCTCGACCTACCTGCTCCTGCGGCGCAAGAGCGACGGGGTCGACCCCGAAGAGCTCTTCGACATCCCGTTCACGTCGGTCTCGGCCTTCGTCCTGCTGATGTCATCGCTCACGATGGTGCTGGCCGTCTCGGCCGCCAACCGGCGCGACGGCCAGCGCATGCGCTACTGGCTGATGGCCACGGCGCTGCTCGGCTCGATCTTCATCGCCGGTCAGGTCTACGAGTTCACGGCCTTCTACAACGAGGGCCTCGGCTACACGACCAACATCTTCGGCTCGGCCTTCTACACCCTCACCGGGTTCCACGGCGTCCACGTCTCCGTGGGCATCGTGATGCTCGTGTCGCTGTTCGCGATGAGCGCCACGGGCCGGTTCAACGAGGACAACGCCGAGACCGTCGAGATCGTCGGGCTGTACTGGCACTTCGTCGACGTCGTGTGGATCGTCATCTTCACGATCGTCTACCTGATCCCGTAGGGGGAGCCGATGTCGTCGACCGAGACCACCGAGACCAACGACGGGCACGACGCCCATCACGACGACCATCACGACGACCATGCCGGCAATCACCTGTCGGACTGGGAGTACATCAAGATCGGGATCTGGCTCGCCATCCTGACCGCCATCGAGGTGGCGCTGTTCTACTTCCC
>JBCCTY010000152.1:0-9414 GCA_039197885.1 Actinomycetota bacterium
ACCACCCGCCGTTCGGGCACGCCCTTGGCCCGGGCGGTGCGGATGTAGTCGGCGTTGCGCACCTCGAGCATCGCGGCCCGCCCGAAGCGGCTCTCGCCGGCGAGGAGCACGAGGTTGAGCGTGATGATGGGCAGGGTCAGGCTGCCGATCAGCTCGCCGAGGTTGTCGTCTCGCAGGCCCGAGGTGAAGAACGGTTTGGTGCCCGTCCAGTCGGGCCACCAGATGCCCCAGAACACCTGGAGCGTGAGACCGAAGAAGAAGGTGGGCAGGGCGATGCCCAGGTAGGACACGCCGGTGACGACGTAGTCACCCACGGAGTACTGGCGGAGGGCGGAATAGACGGACAGCACCGTCGCCAACGACGCCATGATGATGAAGGCCGGCACCGCCATCAGGAGCGTGTTCTGGGCCCGGTCGAAGAAGATCTCGGTGACGGGCGTGTCGCCCTGGGACGTCGACGTCCCGAAGTCGCCGGTGATGGTGTCACCGAGCCAGGAGGCGTACCGCTCGGGGAACACGTCCTGGTCGAGGTCGTACAGATCGATGAGTCGGTCGTAGGCCGACTCGGAGCACTGCGGGCAGCTCTGGCGCAGCTCGGCCAGCGGATCACGGATCGTCGCCACCATCACGAACACCACCGCCGAGGCGACGATCGTCAGGGGGATGGCCAGTAGGAGCCGCCGGGTCGCATAGGCCAGCACGCAGGGGTTCCTCTCGGTCGGGAGCCCGGTCGGGGGCGGGTCCGCAGCTGGTGCGGACCCGCCCCGTCTCAGGTGCTCACGGAGTGATTACGACGCGAACTGGAAGTCCACGACGTTGGTCAGCGGACCGGCACCCTGGGCGTCGGGAGCGACGCCGGCACCGGAGAGCTGGCTCGAGAGGTAGCCGTAGAACGACGGCTTCTGGGTGAGCGGAACCGCCACGAGACCGTTCGGGTCGATGGTCAGGCTGGTGATGTACTGGTTCAGCTCGTTGTAGCAGGCGGCGCGCTCGTCGTCGTCGACGACGCCGTCGCACTCGTCGGCCTTGGCATCGAAGTCCGCGTTGGCGTAGCCGTACGGGTTGTTGCCCGAGCCCGACAGCCAGGCGGTGTGACCCGAACCCGGCCACGGGCTGCCGACCCACGCGAACTGGGTGATGTCCCAGATCGTCGGGTCGCCCTCGGCGCCACCGCTGTTGGCGGCGGCGAGCGCCTCCTCGGAGAAGGGCACCTCACCGAAGTAGGCGGCGCCCGGCACGTTGTCGATGACGATCTCGATGCCCGACTCGGCGAGCTGGGCCTGGATCAGCTCCTGCTGGAGCTCACGCAGGGCGTTGCCACCGGTGGTGCCGACCCGGAGGCTGAGGCGACCACGCTCGGGGTGCTCGTAGACGCCGTCACCGCCGAGGGTGTAGCCGGCCTCTTCGAGGTTGGCGGCGGCCTCGTCGATGAGCAGACCGGTGTACTCGGCCTGCGCGTCGACGTACGGGCTCTGGTTCGACATCCAGTAGACGTTGCCGAGACCCTCGTTGGGCAGCGAGTCACCGAACAGCGGCGTGTAGAGCGCCGCCATGACCTCGGTCTTGTCGATGCCGAACGCCACGGCCTCGCGGACCAGGGGATCCGAGAGGTGGACGTTCAGGAGGTTGAAGCCCCAGTGCTCGTAGACCGGGCCGGCCTCGGAGGCCACCGTGAAGTTCTCGTCGGTGGCGAGGCGCTCACCGAAGGCGAGCTGCGGCTGGGTCATGATGATCTGGGCCTCGCCCGCCTTCAGCGCGTTGATCTGCGCATCGGTGTCGGCGACGAAGTTGATCTGCACGCCGTCGACGAAGGCGGCGCCGGGGTTGACCGCATCCGGGCTGTTGGTGCCGTGGTAGGCGTCGTTGCGCAGGAGGTTCATCGAGACGCCGCGCTCCCAGCTCTCGAAGAGCATCGGACCCGACGAGGGCAGGGTGCCGTCGGCGTTGCCCCACTCCGGCAGGTTCGCGTTGACCTCGGTGGCGTCCGCGCCGTAGGCGTGGGCGGCGTAGACCTCGTTGAAGAGGGCCGGCCAACCGGCGAAGAACTGCACGTAGGTCGTCGAGAACTCCGTGTCGCTCGTGACCGTGAAGTCGCTGATCAGGTCGTAGCCCTGACGCGAGCCCAACAGGTAGACGCAGCCCTCACCGTCGCTGGTGATGGTGCCATCGTCGTCGGTGGCGCACCCCTCGATGAAGATGTTCCACGTGTACTCGACGTCGGCGGCGGTCAGCGGCGTGCCGTCCGACCAGGTCAGGCCGTCGCGAAGGACGTAGTTGATGGTGAAGGAACCGTCACCGTTGTCGACGACCTCACCCTCCTGGGCGAGCAGCTCGGGGTAGAACTCGGTGGCGCCCGAGATGCCGTAGAGGCCCTCGATCATCGCCGAGCGGATCCACGAGGTGATCGACAGGTTGTTGTTCGGATCGTCGAGGTGGAGGTCCGGCGGCTCCTGCTCGTGGGCCCAGATCAGGGTGCCGCCGGTGGCGCCCTCTTCGACGTCCGGCGCGGGCGGGACGGTGGTCTCGGGGGCCGAGGTCTCGTCGGTCTCCTCGCCGTCCTCGCCGGCTTCGGCGCCCTCGGCTTCGGTGGTCTCGGTGTCGCCGTCGCCGTCGTCATCGTCGGAGTCGCCGCACGCGGCGGCGACCAGCCCGAAGGCGAGCAGCAAGGCGAGGAGCCGGAGCAGGCTCCGCTTGGTCTTCACGTCAGGGATCCTCCTGGTTGGTTGCAGAGGCACCCGTCCGCACGCGCCAGGGGCGGCACGATCCGTCGATCACCCGCGCTGACCCGAGGCCCCGTGGGCAACCAACGCACGGCGAACGCCGCGGGACGAGTGGTTACCGGCGGGTAACGCTACCCAGGTGTCACCGGAGTGTCCACGACCCCCCGTGACCAGTGTGTGAGCGTCATCTGTCCGTCATCTGACCCTCACCTGTTGTGGTCGGCCCGCCGCGAAGGTGAGTGCCGGGTCAACCGGCCGCAGCGATGATCTGGGCGAAGTCGGCCGCCTCGAGACTCGCGCCCCCGACCAGCGCGCCGTCCACGTCGGGCAGCGACAGCAGCTCCGTGGCGTTGCCCGGCTTGACCGACCCGCCGTACTGGATGCGGATCTGCTCGGCCGCATCGGCGTCGAGCTCGGCCAGCACACCGCGAATGACGGCGCACATGGCCTGGGCGTCCTCCGGGAGCGCGGTCTTGCCCGTGCCGATGGCCCAGACCGGCTCGTAGGCGACCACGACCTTCGCCAGGTCCGACACCGCGACGCCGGCCAGACCGGCCCGCAGCTGCCCCGACGTGACGGACTCGGCCTCGCCGGCCTCGCGCTCGTCGAGCGTCTCGCCCACGCACAGGATCGGCGTCATGCCGTGGCGCATGATCGCCCGGACCTTGGCGTTGACGACCTCGTCGGACTCGCCGAACACCTGGCGGCGCTCGGAGTGCCCGGCGATGACGAGCTCGACGTCGAGCTTGGCCAGCATCGGGGGCGCCACCTCGCCGGTGAAGGCGCCACTGTCCTCGCTGTGGCAGTGCTGGGCACCGAGGAGGAAGCCCATCCGGTCGGCGTCGAGCACGGTCTGCACCGAGCGGATGTCGGTGAAGGGCGGGTGGACGGACACGTCGACCCGGTCGAGCACGTCCTTGTCGACCTCGTACGAGAGCCGCTGGAGCAGCATCGTCGCCTCGAGGTGGTTGAGGTGCATCTTCCAGTTGCCGCTCACCAGTGGTGTGCGTCCGCTCATGCCTGCGCTCCCCGCTCGGCCGCCGATCGGAGCGCGGCGAGACCCGGGAGGTCGCCCTGCTCGATCAGCTCCAGTGATGCCCCGCCGCCGGTGGACACGTGGTCCATCTCGTCGTCGAGGCCGAACTGCGCCACGGCGGCGGCGCTGTCGCCGCCTCCGATGACGGTGAACGCCCGGCTGTCGGCCATCGCCCGGGCGACGGCCTCGGTGCCGGCTGCGAAACGGGGGTCCTCGAACAGGCCCATCGGCCCGTTCCACAGCACCGTGCCGGCCTCGAGCACGGCGTCACCGAACTCGGCGGCCGTCCCCGGTCCGATGTCGAGCCCACGCCATCCGTCGGGCACGGATCGACCGACGTTGCGGACCTCGCCGTCACGCTCGGCGACGATGTCGCTCGGGAGCAGGATCTGCTCGCCGTGCTCGTCGAGGAGCTGTCGGCACCGATCGACCTGATCCTCCTCGAGCAGCGAGCCGCCCACGCCGTGCCCCATCGCCCGGAGGAAGGTGAAGCACATCCCGCCGCCCACGACCAGCCGATCGACGACGTCGAGCAGCGCGTCGATGACGCCGAGCTTGTCGGACACCTTCGCGCCGCCGAGCACGCCGACGAAGGGCCGCCGCGGGGACGTCCGCACGCCGAGGAGGACCTCCACCTCCTTGGCCAGCAGGCGGCCGGCCGCGCTCGGCAGCGTCGCCGTCGGCCCCACGACCGAGGCGTGGGAGCGGTGGGCGGCCCCGAACGCGTCGAGCACGAACACGTCGACGCCCTCGGTCAGCTGGGCGACGAAGGCCGGGTCGTTCGCCGTCTCACCGGGGTGGAAGCGCACGTTCTCCAACAGCTCGACCCCGTCGACGAGCTCGCCGAGGCGCACCCGGACCGGGTCCATCGAGAACGCCGGGTCGGGCGCGCCCTTGGGCCGGCCGAGGTGCGAGCAGGTGACCACGCTCGCTCCCTGCTCCACCAGCCACTCCAGCGTCGGGATGGCCGCCCGGATGCGGAGATCGTCGATGATCTCGCCATCGCGCAGCGGGACGTTGAAGTCGCAGCGCACGAGGACGCGCTTGCCGGCCAGGTCACCGAGGTCCTCCAGTTGCGGGATGCCGAAGCGGTCCGGCATCAGGACGACGCGGCGCCGACGATCTCGGTGAGGTCGACCAGGCGGTGCGAGTAGCCCATCTCGTTGTCGTACCAACCACAGACCTTCACGAGGTTGCCCTGGCTCATCGTGAGGGGCGCGTCGAACACGCACGAGCTCGGGTTGCCGACGATGTCGGACGACACGATCGGGTCCTCGCTGTACTCGAGCACCCCGGCGAGCGGACCGTCCGACGCCGCCGCGGCGTAGGCGGCGTTGATCTCGTCGACCGTGGCCTCGTTCGACAGGATCGCGGTGAAGTCCGTCAGCGAGCCATCCGGGATCGGCACCCGCAACGCGGTGCCGTCGAGCTTGCCCTCCATCGACTGCATCACGAGGCTCGTGGCCCGCGCCGCGCCGGTCGAGGTGGGCACGATGTTCGCTGCGGCAGCGCGGGCGCGACGGAGGTCCTTGTGGGGGCCGTCGACGATCGACTGGTCACCGGTGTAGGCGTGGACCGTGGTCATGAGGCCCTGCTGGACCCCGAACGCGTCGTCGAGGACCTTCACGAGTGGCACGAAGCAGTTCGTGGTGCAGCTCGCGTTGGAGATGACCTGGTGGGCGGCGGGGTCGAAGTCGTCGTGGTTCACGCCCACGACGAAGGTGGCGTCGGCACCGCTGCTGGGGGCCGAGACGATGACCCGGGGGGCGCCGGCGTCGAGGTGGTACGCCGCCTTGTCGCGTGCGGTGAAGATGCCGGTCGACTCGATGACGACGTCGACGCCGAGGTCACCCCACGGGAGCTCCTTCGGATCGCGGACCGCGAGGACCCCGAAGCGGTCACCGTCGACGACCAGCGCGTCGCCATCGACGGACACCTCGCCGTCGAGCTTGCCGTGGACGGTGTCGTACTTGAGGAGGTGGGCCATCGTCTCGAGCGAACCGAGGTCGTTGATGGCGACGAGATCGAGGTCGGCGCCCTGGGCGCGGGCGGCGCGGAAGAAGTTGCGGCCGATGCGACCGAAGCCGTTGATGCCGACGCGAATGGTCATCGGAAGTGGTTCCCCTTTGGGTCGATGAGCAGGTCGAAGCGTGCCACGTCCGGGGACGGTCCGAAAGGCCGCGAGTCCCTACCGATCGAGGTCGCGGTGGCGCACCACGGGGCGCCTCGTGACCAGGGGCGCCCGGCGGGCGAGATCCTCGGCCAGGGCGACCGATCGGTGCCGTCCACCGGTGCACCCCATGGCGATCGTCAGGTAGGTCTTGCCCTCCCGTTCGTAGGCCGGGACGGTCACCTCGAGCAGGCCAGTGAGACGGTCGAGGAACTCCCCGGTCTCGGGTTGGCCGAGCACGTAGTCGCGGACGGGGGCGTCGAGGCCGGTCAGGGGCCTCAGGTCGGGCTGCCAGTGCGGGTTCGGGAGGAAGCGCAGGTCCATCACGAGGTCGACGTCACGGGGCAGTCCGTGCTTGAAGCCGAAGCTCATCACCGTCACGTGCATGCGCTCGCCGGCCTCGGTCGGGAACAGCTGGTCGAGTCGCTGGCGGAGCTGGTGGACGTTGAGGTCGCTCGTGTCGATCACGACGTCGGCGATGGCGCGGGCCGGGGCGAGCAGCTCGCGCTCCTGCTTGATGGCCGCCGACAGCAACGACGTGCCGTCGTCGAGCGGGTGGCGACGCCGGGTCGACTCGAACCGGTTCACCAGGCTGTCGATCGAGGCGTCGAGGAAGATCAGCTTGACGTCGTCGCCCGTCGCCCGCAGTTGCTCCACGGCGTCGGCGACGGCACCGGCGTAGCCGCCGGTGCCGACGCCGAGCACGACACGCTCGGTGGCCGGTCCCGGTTCGAGCAGCTCCACGACCGGGCCGACCAGCCGCGCGGGCAGGTTGTCGATCTTGAACCAGCCGAGGTCCTCGAGGGCGTTGGTGGCAGTGGAGCGACCGGCCCCCGAGAGCCCGGCGACGAGGACGAACTGGCGCACGCGGCCAGGGTACGACCGCCGCGGCGATGCGGTGTCCCGACCGCAAACCCGATGTCGTCGCGGCCCGAGGCTCCCTACGCTCGGCGCCCGTGGCACTGCTCGAGGTCGCTCACCTCTCCGTCGCCCTGCCCGACGGCCGGCGGTTGTTCCAGGACGTGTCGCTCCGCGTCGGCAGCGGCGAGCACGCCGCCCTGATCGGCACGAACGGTTGCGGGAAGTCGACGCTGCTCCGTGCGATCTCGGGCGAGCTGCGTCCGACCGGCGGGACGGTCACGATCGACGGTGAGCTGGCCGTGATGCCCCAGCTCCTCGGCACCCGCGACGACACCACCACCGTCCGCTCGCTGCTCCTCGCCGCCGCCCCCGAGAGGATCCGGACGGCCGATGCGGCGGTGCGGCGCGCCGAGGCCCGGATGGCCGACGACGCGGTCGCCGGAGGGATCGCCTACGCCGAGGCGCTGGCCGGCTGGGAGGACGTCGGCGGCTACGAGACCGAGGTCGTCTGGGACGAGTGCGCCACCCGGGCGGTCGGGCTGCCGCTCGACGCCGTCGCCGACCGCCCACTCGGGACGTTCTCCGGCGGCGAGCAGAAGCGGCTCGTCCTCGAGTACCTGTTCCGGAACGAAGCCGGCGTCCTGCTCCTCGACGAGCCCGACAACTTCCTCGACGTTCCCGGCAAGCGGTGGCTCGCCGAGCGTATCCGCACCAGCCCGAAGACCATCCTGCTCGTCACCCACGACCGGACGCTCCTGGCGGAGGCGGCCGGACGACTCGTCACGATCGAGGGCGGCACGGCCTGGGTGCACGGTGGGTCGTTCGACGGCTGGGCCGAGGCACGGCGCGCACGGCGCGAGCGGATCGACGACGAGCGACGCCGATGGACCGAGGAGCGCGAACGCCTGGTCGAGAGCATGCGGACGCTGAAGCAGCGCGCCTCGATCAGTGACGCCAACGCCAAGCGGGCCAAGGCCGCCGAGACGAAGCTGCGCCACTTCGACGAGGCCGGCCCGCCACCGGAACGCGTGACCGACCAGCGGGTCACGATGCGGCTGCGCAGCGGCGGCACCGGCGATCGCGTCCTCGCCGCCGACCGACTCGAGCTGGTCGACCTCACCTTCCCGTTCGATCTCGAGCTCTTCGCCCGCGAGCGGGTCGCCGTCGTCGGCCGCAACGGCACCGGCAAGTCGCACTTCCTCCGCCTGCTCGCCGGGGCGGACGTCGAGCACGAGGGCACGTTCCGGCTCGGCGCCCGTGTCGTCCCGGGCCATTTCTCCCAGACCCACGACCACCCCGAGCTGGCGGGTCGCACACCGGTGGAGATCATCGCCGAGGGTGACGCCCGGCGGGGAGCGGCGATGTCGAAGCTGCGCCGCTACGAGCTCGACCGCGCCGGGGACCAGCCGTGGGAGACCCTCTCGGGTGGTCAGCAGGCCCGGCTCCAGATCCTCCTCCTCGAGCTCAGCGGGGCGACGATGCTGCTGCTCGACGAGCCGACCGACAACCTCGACGTCGAGTCGGCCGAGGCGCTCGAGCTGGGCCTCGCCGACTTCGACGGCTCGGTCGTCGCCGTGACCCACGATCGATGGTTCCTCCGGTCCTTCGACCGGTTCGTGATGTTCACCAGCGACGGGGAGGTCGTCGAGGTCGACGACCCGGCGGTGAGCTGGACGGCCTGACCGGGACCGACGGGTCACCGGTCTACAGTCGACGGATGCATGGCCGGAACGTGGGCGTGGTCCTCGCCGCTGCCGTGACCACCCTCCTCTTCGCGACGGTCGCGACGTCCGGAGGCGTCGGGTTGTGGGTCGAGCCCAGCTTCGACCTCGAGACCGGTGACCTGGTCGGCGACGACCGCTCTATTCGCGAACCGGTGCCGCTCCCCGAGATCGAGGACACCGAGTTCGAGCGGCGGGAGTTGCCCGGATGGCTCGAAGCGGTGATCCAGGTGGTGGCGGTCGCGATCTGCCTCGCCGGAGTCGTGGCGCTCGTCGACCTCGGCTGGAAGCGCTTCCCCCGCCTCCGCTGGCGGCGTCGCCGATTCGGCGCGGTCGACGGGGACGCCCTCCCCGACCTGGGAGCCGCCGTGGTCGAGGATGCCGCCGCGCAGCGCGCCGCGTTGGCCGCTGGCTCCCCTCGCAACGGCATCGTCCGCTGCTGGCTGCGGCTCGAGGAGGAGGTGGTGGGAGCCGGCATCCCCCGCGACCCTGCCGAGACCTCGGCGGAGTTCACCGAACGCGTGCTCACCCGCTCGGCCGTCGAGCCAGAGGCCATCCGCAACCTGGCCGCGCTGTACCGCGAAGCGCGCTTCTCCGAGCACGCGCTCGGCGAGCCGGCCCGCCTCGCCGCGCTCGACGCGCTCGACCGGCTGCACCGCACGCTCGCTGCTCGGCCCGCTCCGACCACCGGCCCGGATGGCGAGGACGCAGGGTGAGGGGCCGCGTCGGCGCAACCGCGCTGCTCGGCTCCGTCGTCGGCGTCGTGATGGTGTTGCTCGGGATGGAGCCGCGCCTCGTGCTGGTCGGGCTGATCGTGCTGGCCGCCGCGACGGCCAGCTTCCTGATCGTCGACCTGGCGGCCGTCACGGCGCCGGTCGACTGGACCAGCTTCCGACTCGACGACGC
>JBCCTY010000153.1:0-9376 GCA_039197885.1 Actinomycetota bacterium
ACGACGACCGCGAGGTGGTCGACCCGCGAGAGCGGGAGCGCCGGGTCGGCGAACAGGGCTCGGAACGCGGCCCGGGGCGTCGCGTGGATCGAGGTGTCACCCCGGCCGATCAGGACCGACGGACAGCTCCTGATGCGAGGCAGCTCGACGGCATCCACCGTCCCGACGATCTGCGGCGAAGCGGGAACGTCGGCGCGCGGCACCACGACGGCGGCATGGTGGATCTCCTGAGCCAGCATCGCCGGGAAGGAGCCACCGGTCAGGTTCCGCCCGGAGTTCGCACCGTCGGGATCCTCGATGACCACGGCGATCACGACGTCGCCGGTGCGGAGCACGGCGACGGAGTGGACCATGTCCTCGTTGGTACCCGTGACCCCGGCCGCGGACTCCCCCGACGCCGGGAGCATCCGGGTCGCCGTACCGCCGCGGACGTTCGCCTCGTAGTAGGAGCGGACGATCTCGGCCGTCTCGGCCGAGACCAGGCGGACGGGTCCGTCCGAGCGCTGGAAGACGCCGTCGCCGGTCAACGCTCGCACCAGCTCGGCCAGCTCGGCCACCTCGAGCAGCTGGCGGTCGCCGATCAGGTCGTCGGTGTGGGGCAGACCGGCGCGGGCCAGGATCCAGCTGGGTCGGAGCACCTGGTCCAGGCTCGTCATGGCGCACCGGCTCGCCCTCGTCACCTGGCTCTCGAGCGTGCCAACGCCGCCGCCGCCGTTGCCGAAGTTCCGGATCTCGCCGTTCGGTCCGTCACACGGGCCGGTGCCGTCGACGTCCCGGCCGTCGTCGTAGCCGGCGGCCACCGCCGCGGCGACGGGCACGACGTGGATCGCCGAGCCGGTGGAGGCGACGAGCTGGTCGTCTCCGGCGCGGACGAGCTCGTCGCCGGTCGCGGTGTCGAGCACGACGACCGACCACCCCGATTCGCTCCCGTCGAGCTGGGCCATGAACGCCTCCGCGACGTGGTGGACGACCTCGACGTCGATCGCGAGCGATGGCTCGGTCGTGGTGGTCGAGGCCG
The DNA here is from genome assembly GCA_039197885.1 of Actinomycetota bacterium. GTDB lineage: Bacteria > Actinomycetota > Acidimicrobiia > Acidimicrobiales > Poriferisodalaceae > JBCBSZ01. The sequence continues at coordinate 1,019 of JBCCTY010000153.1, forward strand.
GGACGGTCGTGCTCGACGGGGGCGCCACCGTCGTCGTGACCTCGGTCTGCGGAGTGACCACCGCGGTCGGCCCGGTCCCCCGGCCGGCGAGCAGGAGCACGGCGAGCCCGCCGGCGACGAAGGCGACCACGGCCGCCGCGACGGCGACGAGTCGTCGGTGCGCTCGGGTCTCCACGGTCCCGACCGAGACGACGACGTCGGCCAGGTCGGGGCGGAGCTGCTGGCCGGTCGCGTCCTCCATCCAGTCGCCGAGGCGGAGGAGCTGGTCGTCGAGATCAGACCTCATCGAGGCTCACCTCCAGTGATCGACGCAGCCGGGCGAGACCCAGCCGCTGATGGGCGGCGACGGTGGAGGGCGTGACACCGAGCAGGTCGGCCACCTCCACCTGCCGCCAGCCGAGGGCATGGACGAGCAGCACGCAGACCCGCTGCTGCTCGCTGAGCTCGTCGAGCGCGTCGAAGAGCGCCGACTCGACGTCGGGCAGCTCGACCGCCGGGGCCTCCGGCAGCCACCGATGGGTGCGACGGTCCCGGCGGGCAGCGGTCTGCCCGACGCGGTAGAGGTAGCCGGCCGGGTTGGTCAACGACACGACCCGGTCGCGGTGCTCCCACGCCCAGGCGATCGCGTCGGCGGCGGCGTCCGATCCTTCCTCGACGCCGTAGGCGGCCACGAGGGCGGCCCGGAGTCGGGGAGCGATCTCACCCACCAGCTGCTCGAAGCTCACACCCACGGAGAGCACCGGACGACCGGAATCCGCGAGACCTACCTCGGCGGCATCGGCACGGTCAGGCCGAGGCGAGGGCCTGCCAGGTCGACAGCAGCAGCGCCGCGCCGCGTGAGTCGCCGGTGAGGCTCGGCTCCATGCGGTTCATCACGTAGGCGAACGACACGTGCGCGTCGACGTCGACCACCACCATCGAGCCGCCCCATCCGCCCCAGAAGCAGGTGCGCGGGTTCGGTCCGATCGGCACCTCGGGCGCCGGGAGGCCGAAGCCCATCCCGTAGCGCATCGGCACGCCGAGCACGAGGTCGGTGCCGTGGGTCTGCTCCTCGAAGATGCGGTCGACGCCGGCCTCGGAGAGCAGCGTGATGCCGTCGACGGTGCCTCCGCCGGCAGTCATCGAGTGGACGCGGGCGACGGAGCGGGCGTTCCCGATGCCACCCGCGGCCGGGATCTCGGCCCGGCGCCACCAGGACTCCCGGGGCTCGAGCGCGGAGAGGCGCAACGCTCCGACGCTCCGGGCGGCGATGCTGTCGGGCTCCACCACCCCCTCCCCCAGCGCGACACCGGGTGGGACGAGCTCGCCGACCCGCTCGTCATGGACCGGGTCGAGGCCGATGTGGAAGTCGGCGCCCAGCGGCTCGGCGATCTCCTCACGGAAGAAGGTGCCGAGGCTGCGACCGTCGACCCGTTCGACGACCTCGCCGATCAGGAAGCCCTGCGTCATGGCGTGGTAGCCCGAGACCGTCCCCGGCTCCCACCATGGTGCCTGCTCGGCGAGCAGGGCGGCGACGCGACGGCGATCGGCGAGGTCGGTCGGCACCAGCGGCTGCTCCCAGCCGGAGAGCCCGGCCGAGTGCGACAGCAGGTGCCTGACCTCGACCGCCTCCTTGCCGTTGACGGCGAACTCCGGCCAGGAGTCGGCCACCGGCGCATGCAGGTCGAGCTCGCCCCGGTCGGCGAGGAGCAGCACGCACAGGAACGACATCGTCTTGGTCGTCGAGTAGACGTTGACGATCGTGTCCTGCTCCCAGGGTCGGGTCCGGGCCTCGTCGGCGTGACCGCCCCACAGGTCGACGACCGTCTCACCGTCGACCGTCACGCACACCGACGCACCGACCTCGTCGCGGCGCTCGAAGTTCGCCTCGAACGCCTCGCGAACGGGCGCCATCCGGTCATCGCAGCTGCCGTGGATCTCGGTCACGTTCGTGCTCCCGGTCGAGGTGGCCGCCACGCGGGGTCGCGGCCTGTGACGGCGACCATCCGGTCGACCACCGGACGGTCGTCGTCGAGCAGGGTGGGGTCGCCGTAGCGGTCGGGGCTCGCTGCACGGACGGTCGGCACGAGCGCTCGGGCGACCCGCAGGACGTAAGCGGCCTGCACGTCGTCGATGCGGTGGTCGAGCGAGCAGGCGACGGCGACGTCCCAGCCGAGGATGGTCGTGTCGAAGATCCGGGCGTTGAGCACCGGGACGGCCGGGAACTCGCCCACCGTCGACGGCGCGGTGCCCTCCAGGGCACCGTCGGCTCGCCAGGCGGAGCGACAGTCGGCGGCCGCGTCGAGGTAGACGGCGAGCGGGTCGTCGCCGAGGATCTCGGCTGGATCGACGAGGTCGGGGGCGGGGTCGGGGCGTTCGCGTCGACCGAAGGCGGCGAAGAGCTGCGTCGAGGCGGTCATCTTGTTCACGACGTCGCGCACGCTCCACTCGGTGCACGGCGTCGGGCGGCCCCAGTCGTCGTCACCCAGGTCGGCGATGGTCGCGGCGACCCGCGCCTGGGCGAGGTCGAGCAGGTGGAGGGGATCGGGTCGACCGCCGGCGCTCACGTCCGGGACCCTACGCTCACGGCGATGTGCGCCGCCTCCCGACCGGGTCCCGTCGTCGTCGCCGGTGCGGCCGGGAAGACGGGTCGGGCCGTGGCGGACGCGTTCGAGGCGGCCGGGCACGAGGTGAGGCGCCTGACCCGCATCGACGGCGACCTCGCCGATCCGGCGACCCTTCGAGCAGCCACGGTCGGCGCCTCGGCGCTCTACCACCTCGCGCCCAACATGTCGCCGGACGAGGAGGTGATGGGAGCGCACGCCATCGCCGCCGCCCGGGCCAACGACCTCCGCCTCGTGTTCCACTCGGTGCTCGCTCCGGCGATCGAGGCGATGCCCCATCACTGGCGCAAGGCCCGGGTCGAGGCGGCGCTGCACGCCGCACCCGACGTGCGCTGGACGATCCTGCAGCCGGCGCCCTACCTGCAGAACCTGGCCCCGTTCATCGACCGAGGACGCACGACGGGCCGCTTCCGGCTGCCCTACGACCCCGCCAGCGCGCTCGCGATGGTGGACCTCGCCGACGTCGGCGAGGTCGCCGTCGCCGTGGTCGACGACGATCGCCACGTGCACGCGACGTGGGAGCTCTGCGGCGAGGCCGGGCTCACCCACTACCACGTCGCCGAGGCCCTCGGCGTCGACATCGAGCGGGGCCGGCCCGACGACGTCGGCGACGCGTCCGACGACCTCCGGGCCATGTTCCGCTGGTACGACGCCCACGGCCTGACCGGCTCGACCGTCGCCCTGACCGCGCTCCTGGGCCGTCGGCCGACCACGCTGGCCGAGTTCCTCGGGCGGACCTGATCCCACGTTGACACCAGGACCGGTACAACGGTCGACGATGGCCATCGCCCCGACCGAGGTCGCCCCCGACCTCCGTTCCCCCTCGCCGACCGGGAGGATCGTCGGGATCGACCTGGCACGAGCGGTCGCGATGATCGGCATGACGATCGCCCACTTCGTCGAGGCCGAGGGTGACGGCATCGGCACCTCGGTGAAGCTGTTCACCGACGGACGAGCGATGCCGCTGTTCGTGCTGCTCGGCGGCGTCGGCGTGACGCTCCTGGTCGAACGGTCCGAGTCCCCCGATCTGGACCTCCTCACCCGTGCCGCCGTGCTCTTGCCCCTCGGGATGGTCGTCCAGGGCCAGAGCCTCGCGATCGCGGTGATCCTGCAGTACTACGCCGTGTTCTTCCTGCTCGCCGTCGGCCTCCGACGATTGTCGGACGCGGGGCTGCTGGTGACGGCGGCGCTCACCACCGTCGTCGGGGGCATCACGTTCCAGACCGTCGGCGCCGACCGGTCCTCGGCGCTCGGTTGGGAGGGGTTCGACCAGCTCCCCGGCGTGTTCTGGGCGCTGACGATCAACGGCTACTACCCCGTGCTGCCGACCATCGCGGTGTTCGGGTTCGGCATGTGGCTGGGGCGGCGACGGCTCGACGACCTCACCGTCATCCGCAACCTCGTCGTCGTCGGGCTCGGCCTCGCGCTCGTGGGCTACGTGGGCGGACGACGCCTCGCCGAGGCGCTCGATGCCGGCCCCTGGGAGGACGGCACCGGGTTCGAGGCGTCACGCCTCCTCGACGCTGCCGGGCACTCCCAGATGCCGGCGTGGGTCGTCGGCTCGACGGGGACGTCGATGGTGGCCCTGGGCCTGTGCCTCCTCGTCACCCGCCGGCCCGCACCGCTGCTCACGCCGTTCGTCGTGCTGGGCCAGATGGCGTTGACCTACTACGTCGCCCAGGCCGTCATCCACGATCGTTGGTGGCCGCGGACCGAGTCGACCCAGGCCCAGGAGTACGCCTACAGCGCCGCGCTGCTGATCGGCTTCGTCGCCGCGGCGATGCTGTGGCGTCGCCATCTGGGGCGGGGCCCCCTCGAGCGGTTGCTGCGGGTCGGCGACCTCGTCCAACGGCGACGGCGGCCGAGCAGCCCGGCCGAGCGATTGTCCAGCGCACGGTCGTAGGCGGCGAGGAGCCGCGGGGCGCTGCGGTCCCAGCCGAGCTCGTCCTCGAGCCGACGACGACCGGCCTCACCGAGCTTGCGAGCCCGTTCCGGGTCGTCGATCAGCTCCAGGGCCAGGTCACCCAGCTCGATGACGTCGTCGGGCGTGGCGTAGAGCGCGCAGTCGGCCGCCGAGACCCTCGTCTCGGTGAGGTCGAAGGCCACGATGGGCTTGGCGAGCGCCAGGTACTCCAGCGTCTTGATCATCGTCGACCGGTCGTTGAGCGGTGAGGACGGATCGGGCGACACGCACACGTCGACCCGGGCGAGGTGCCGAGCGACCTCGGCGTGGGGCACCCGACCGGTGAACGTCACCCGCTCGTCGAGGCCGAGCTCGCGGGTGAGCCGGCGCAGTCCGTCGAGCTCGCTGCCGTCGCCGACCAGTACGGCGCCGACATCGGTGCGGCCGCGGTCGTGGACGATGTGGGCGAGGGCGCGGATCAGGTGGTCGACGCCGTCCTGGGGACCCATCGTGCCGATGTAGCCGAGCAGGTGCGGATGGGTGGCCGGCGGCGCGAGGTCGGGATCGACGGGGACGAGCTCGGAGGACACCGGACCGTTGCGCACGACGATCACGTCCTCGGCGGCCCGTCCGCCACGCGACATCGCCAGCCGACGGTAGGACTCGTTCGTCGAGATCACGACGTCGGCGAGGCGCATCGACAGGCGTTCGGCGAGGAGCAGCGCCCGGTGCACGAGGCCACCTTCGGCGCCGTCGCGCCCGATCCACACCTCGGGGGCGAGGTCGTGGTGGTCGAAGACGAGCGCAGCACCGGTCAACCGCAGGGGAGCGCCGACGGCGACGAGCACGTCGGGCGGGTTGGAGAGGTGGACGACGTCGATCCGGCCTCGGGCACGGAGCCGCAGCGCGTGCCAGCCGATCTTGACCAGCGCGAGGGCGTACTCGACGACGAAGTCGACGACGCCGTCGTCCGCCTCCCGGAGTCCGAAGCGCACGACGTCGATGCCCTCCATGCGCTCCCGCGCCGGAGCGGTCGCCGGCTTCCGGGGGCAGACGACGGTGACGTCCCAGCCGGCCTCGACCAGCGTCCGCGCCTCGAGCAGCACCCGCCGATCGTGGGGGACCGATTCGTTCTCGACGACGAGCAGCGCCCGCCGACGTCGCCCGCTCACGACAGCCGGTCGAGGGTGGCGGCGAGCACCTCGCAGACGCGCTCGACGTCGGACCGGCCGAGCAGGGGGTGCATGGGCACCGAGAGGATCTCCGCCGCGGCACGCTCGGCGACGGGGAGGTCGGGCTGCTGGTCCACGGCGTAGGCCGGGGTGCGATGGCACGGGACCGGGTAGTGGATCCCGCTGCCGATGCCCTCCTCGGCGAGCTGCTTCTGCACGAGCCCGCGTTCGGGCACCCGCACCTCGACGAGGTGATGCACGGCGACCGATCCCTCCAGCGGACGGATCAGCCCCCGGGGCACGAGGTCGGCGTAGACGTCGAACGCGGCTCGGCGGGCCTCGTTCCAGCGGTCGATGTGGTCGAGCTTCACGTCGAGCACGGCGGCCTGCAGGCCGTCGAGGCGGCTGTTGCGGCCGACGACGTGGTGGCGGTACTTCGTGCCCGCCGGCTGGCCGTGGTTGGCGAGCGTGCGGATGTCGCGGGCCAGCTCGGCGTCGCTCGTCACGACGGCGCCTCCGTCACCGAAGGCGCCGAGGTTCTTGCCCGGGTAGAAGCTGAAGCCGGCGGCGACGCCGAACGAGCCGATGCGGCGGCCGTCCCACTCGGCGCCGTGGGCCTGTGCGGCGTCCTCCACGAGCGCGATCCCCGCGGTGTCGCAGACGGCTGCGATGGCGGTGAGGTCGACCGGGTGCCCGAACAGGTGCACGGCCATGACGGCTGCGGTCCGCGGGGTGATGGCGGCGCGGACGTGGTCGGCGGTGACGAGGAGGCTGTCCGGGTCGACGTCGACGAACACCGGGGTGGCGCCGACGACGGTGACCGCCTCGGGGGTTGCGAAGAAGGTGTTGGTCGGCACGATGACCTCGTCGCCGGGTCCGATGCCGAGCCCGCGCAGGATCAGCTCCAGCGCATCGGTCCCGTTGGCCACCCCGATCGCCTCGGTGGTGCCGCAGTACTCGGCCCAGCGCTCCTCGAAGCGGCCCAGGTACGGGTCACCGATGAAGCCGCTCGTGCTCACCAGCTCGGCCCAACGCCGATCCACCTCGTCCCGGATCTCGGCGTGCAGCCCGTTCAGGTCGAGGAAGGCCACGGGTTCGGACATCACGCGCTCCTGGTGCTGATCTCGACGTCGCCCACGTCGTGTCGTTGGACCCACCGTGGCGCCGGGACGCACACCGATGAACCGCCGGACCGACGACATCCGCCCAACTCCGGAGTGCTCGACCGGGGTGGCGGGGTCCGGCATCATTCGCCGACGTGACCGACTCCCCCGACGAGACGCACCGCGCGACACCGACCGTCGTGGTCTCGCGCCGAGCGAAGCCGGGTCGAGATCGCGAGCTGGAGCGCTGGCTCACCCGGCTCACCGCGGCGGCGGGACGGTTCCCCGGCCATCGTGGCTCCTCGGTGCAGCGACCCGGCACGGCGCACCCCGACGAGTGGGTCGTCGTCTACAGCTTCGACGACGCCGAGGCGCTCGATCTGTGGCTGACCTCCGAGGACCGCGCCGACCTCCTCCGGGCGGGCGAGCACCTCGTCGAGTCGACGTCGGAGCAGCGGGTGGCGCTCGACCGTCGGCCGGAGCCGGTCACGTGCGTGGTGTCGATGCGCATCCGGCCCGAGCACCGCGAGGACCACCGAGCGCTCCAGGCCGAGATCGGCGATGCGCTCCAGGGCTTCGAGGGCTTCCTGCGGACCGAGCTCTTCGAGCCGGTCGACGGCGTGCAGGACGAGACCGTCGTCGTGTTCGCGTTCGACTCCCGGGAGCACCTCGACCGATGGCTCGGCTCGGGTCAGCGGACCGAGATGCTCGGCCGCATGGAGCCGTGGATCGAGGGCTCCCGAACCGTCAACGTGCTCGGTGGGTTCGCGGGCTGGTTCCCCGACGAGGACGGCATCGCGGCGAGGACCTGGAAGTCGGCCGCCGTCGTCCTGCTGGCGCTGTTCCCGACGTCGCTGTCGCTCGCCGCGCTCCGGGGGTGGCTGCTCCCCGACCTGCCGCTGGTGCCGACGGTGTTCGTGTCGAACCTGCTCGGCGTGCTGATCCTGAGCTACCTGCTGCTCCCACCGCTCACCGAGCGCCTGAGCGGGTGGCTCCGGCGGTGAGTCAGGAGTTCGCCTCGAGGAACGGGGCGATGCGGTCACCCGGCCGGCCGATGATCGACGCCGACTCGGCCATCAGCACCGGCCGCTGCAGCAACTTGGGGTGCGCGACGAGCACCTCGACGACCGCTGCGGCGTCACCGACGTAGTCGTCGGCGTCGAGCTCGAGCTTCTTGAAGACCGAGTCCTTGCGGACGAGGTCCTCGACCGGGTCCTCCAGCGTGGCAACGATGTGCTCCAACGTCTCCCGGTCGGGTGGCTCCTTGAGGTACTTCACGACCTCGATCTCGGTTCCCTGCTCCTCGGCGACCGCCAAGGCACGCTTCGAGGAGCTTCAGTTGGGGTTGTGGTACACGGTGACCGTCATCGGGTCCCTCCCTCGCGCTCGATCGTCGGCTGCGGCTCCGGCGTGCCGACGGGCTCGCCGAGGCGCATCAGGAGCACCCATCCTGCCAGGCTCGTGACGGTCGCGAACCCGATGGCGGTGCCGTACCCGGCCTCGTCGATCAGCACACCGGCGATGGGTGGCCCGAAGAGCGAGCCGATGGCCGCCGACGTGTAGAGCGTGCCGAGCAC
>JBCCTY010000154.1:0-9337 GCA_039197885.1 Actinomycetota bacterium
CGTACGCCGACCACCTCGACGAGGTGGTCGAGCAGCGCATCGACCGCTTCGGTGGCGAAGCCGCGCCCACGATGGTCGGTGTCGAGCGAGTACCCGATCTCGGCCGACCGGCCGCCGAAGCTCAGGTGGACGGCGAGGTCACCCACGAACCGCCCGGTCGCCCGTTCCTCGATCGCCGCCATCCACCAGTGGCCGTCCCGCGGACCACCCAGCTCGATCGACCCCTCGACGATCGCCGTCGCTCGCTCCCTCGGGTACGGCAGGGTCCAGTTCTGGAGCCGGGCGACCTCCGGGTCGTTGCGGCGGGCGTGGAGCACGTCGACGTCGTCGGGGCGCACGGACCGGACGACCAGCCGCTCGGTCGAGATCGGGGCGAACACGACACCGAGTCAACCAAGTGGTGATGTCGACGTCAGGTGAGTTCGGCCAGGGCCACGTCGAGCGCGGTCACCTCGTCGGCCGCCACGGTGACCACCGACCACCCGTCGTGCGACCACACTCCGCCGACGACACCGTCGTGGGCGATCGAACGGGGCGGCCCCGAGGCGACGGCGGCGTCGACGACCAGACGGGAAGCGAGCACGCGCCGTCCGCCGAGGCCACCGGGACCGTCCCAGCCGGCGGCACCGGCACCGAGCCGCCAGCCGTGACGGCAGAGCGCGCCGTCGGGACCGACGACGTCGAGGCGCAGCTCGGCCGACCCGGCCGCCTCGCCGGAGCGACCGAGCACGATCCGCTCTTCCCACACCACCGACGCCCCTGGTCCGACCGTGATCGAGGCCGTCGAGATCAGACGGGCCGCCTCGCTCACCACCGTCGGCTCAGGTGTCCACCGCAGCACCGCCCCCGCTCCGACCTCGGCGTCGACGGCGACCCGAGCCGCCGCACCGGTGCCCGGGAGCACGACCGGCGACGACACCGAACCCACCCGCAGCGTGGCCTCGTCGCCGACGACGACCTCGACCCGGTGCCGGTCACCGCCGAGCGGTCCGGCCGTCGATGCGGTGAGCAGGACCCCGGCGAGGCTGCGGCGCGGTGAGAGCACACCGTCGCCGCGCACGTCCACGACCGACGACGAGCCGCTGCGACGGGCGACGATCGACGCGGTGGCATCGAGCTCACCCCGGGGTGCCACCGCAGCGGTCATCCCGACGCCCAGGCCCGGAGCCGCGCCACGACCGGGTCGATCCCACCGTCGCGGCGCACGCTCGTGAGTAGCAAGGGCCGCTCACCCCGACGGGCGCGGGCGTCGCGCTCCATCCGACCGAGGTCGGCGCCGACGTGCGGCGCGAGGTCGGTCTTGTTGATGACGAGCAGATCGCTCTGGACCGTGCCCGGGCCACCCTTGCCGGGGACGTCGTCGCCGCCGGCGGTGTCGAGCACGAAGATCTGCCGGTCCACCAGGGCCCGACTCCACGTGAGGGTGAGGTTGTCGCCACCGCTCTCGATCAACACGAGGTCCGGCCGGAAGCGCTCCTCCAACGCCTCGACCGCGTCGAGGTTGGCCGACACGTCGTCGCGCACCGCGGTGTGCGGGCAACAGCCGGTCTCGACCGGCACGATCCGGTCGGCGTCGAGCACGCCCCGTGCCCGGAGCGCGTCGGCGTCGGCGGTCGTGAAGATGTCGTTGGTGACGACGCAGATCGACCACTCGTCTCGCAGCGCCGCGCACACCGCTCCGACGAGGGCGGTCTTGCCCGTGCCGACCGGGCCGCCCACCCCGACCCGCAGGGCGCTGCCGACCCGGGGACGATCCTCGACGACGACACCGGCGTCGTGGTGGTCATGCACAGACCGCTCCTCTCATGAGGCGAAGAGCCGCTCGGACGACGACGCCTGCTCGTCGAGGGCGACGAGCGACAGCAACGACTCGGCCACGGGCAACGCGCCCAGCGATCCGGCCGACGCCTCGACGGCGGCGACGACGACCTCGTCGAGGAGATCGGTGAGACGGACGTGGATGCCGGCCACCTCGAAGGGGTCGAGCCCGAGCAGGCGGATCGCCGCCGAGGTGGCCTCGGCCACCACGTCATGGACGATCACGGCAGCGACGTCGCTCGGGCCGAGACCCACCGCCGCACCGACCGCGCCGACGGCGACGACCCGGTGGGGCTCGTCCGGCAGGCCGCCGAGGCCGTCGACGGCGATGCGGCGACCGGTGCGGGTCCACTGCCGTCCGAGCCGCCGGCTCAGCGACCGCTGCGTCGGCGAGACGAGCCGCACCTCGACCTCACGGTCCAGCTCGGACACGTCGACCGCCGGCCAGCGTCGGGCGCACCACGCGGCGAGCGCCGCATCGACGCGACCCGCGCCATCGACCCGGGCGGCGCACCACGCCTCGACGTCGGCGACCGAAGCGATGGACCCGGAGGCGACCGCGCGTTCGAGGCCGGTCGAATGGGCGTGCCCGCCGGTCGGGAAGCGGCCGTCACCGAGCAGCAGCGCGAGCGGACGGCCCATCAGAACAGGAAGTACCGGCGCGCCATCGGCAGCTCCGAGGCCGGTTCGACCTCGACCACCCGCCCGTCGATGCGGACCTGGAAGGTGTCGGGGTCGACCTGGATGTCCGGACGGGCGGTGTTGTTCGGCAGATCGTCCTTCGTGAGCGACGACACGTCACCGACCGGCGCCAGCCGGCGCCCGACCGCCAGCCGGTCGGCGAGGCCGTCCTCCAGCGAGAGCGGCGAGACGAACGCCAGCGACGTCGAGGCTGCGACGGTCGGAGCCGCGCCGAACATCGGACGCGGCAGCTCGGGCTGCGGCGTCGGGATCGAGGCGTTGGCGTCACCCATGACCGCCCAGGCGACGAAGCCGCCCTTCAGCACGGCGTGGGGCCGCACCCCGAAGAAGGCCGGGTCCCAGAGCACGAGATCGGCCAGCTTGCCGACCTCGACCGAGCCGACCTCCGCGTCGAGGCCGTGGGTGACCGCCGGGCAGATCGTGTACTTCGCGACGTAGCGCTGGACCCGCTGGTTGTCGGCCCGGCCGTCGCCGGGCGCGGCACCGAAGCGGCGCTTCATGACGTGGGCGGTCTGCCAGGTGCGGACGAGCACCTCGCCGACCCGCCCCATCGCCTGGGAGTCCGACCCGATCATCGAGATCGCGCCGAGATCGTGGAGCTCGTCCTCGGCGGCGATGGTGGTGGGGCGGATGCGGCTCTCGGCGAAGGCGAGGTCCTCGGGCACCGCCGGGCTGAGGTGGTGGCACACCATGAGCATGTCGAGGTGCTCGTCGATGGTGTTGACCGTGTGCGGCCGCGTCGGGTTGGTCGACGACGGCAGGACGTTGAGGTGCGAGGCCACCGTCATGATGTCGGGGGCGTGCCCGCCGCCTGCCCCCTCGGTGTGGAAGGTGTGGATCGGTCGTCCGCCGATCGCCGCCAGCGTCGACTCGACGAAGCCCGCCTCGTTGAGCGTGTCGGTGTGCAGCGCAGCCATCACGCCGTGCTCCTGGGCCACGGTCAGGCAGGCGTCGATCGCCGCCGGGGTCGAGCCCCAGTCCTCGTGGAGCTTGAACCCGCTCGCGCCACCCCGGAGCTGCTCGACGAGTCCCTCGGCGCTCACCGTGTTGCCCTTGCCGAGCAGGGCGACGTTGATCGGCCACTGGTCGAGCGACTCCAGCATCCTGGCCGTGTTCCAGGCACCCGGTGTGACCGTCGTGGCCTTGGACCCCTCGGCCGGGCCCGTGCCCCCGGCGACGATCGTGGTCACGCCGGACGCGATCGCCTCCTCGACCTGCTGCGGGCAGATCAGGTGGACGTGGCAGTCCACGCCTCCAGCGGTGAGGATGCGGCCGTTGCCCGCCATGACCTCGGTCGACGGGCCGATCACGAGCTCCGGGTCGACGCCGTCCATCGTGTCGGGATTGCCAGCTCGGCCGATCCCCACGATCCGGCCGTCGCGGACGCCCACGTCAGCCTTCACGACCCCCCAGTGATCGACGATGACCGCACCGGTGATGACGAGGTCCGGCGCGCCCTCGTCACGGGTCGTGCGGGCCTGCCCCATCGACTCCCGGATGACCTTGCCCCCGCCGAAGACGGCCTCGTCGCCCCCGACGCAGCGGTCCTCGGTGACCTCGATCAGCAGGTCGGTGTCGGCGAGGCGGACCCGATCGCCGACGGTGGGTCCGTAGAGCTGGTGGTACAGCGAACGATCGACGTCGGTCACGACGACACCTGCTCGTCGAGCGACCCGACCCGGTCGCGGAAGCCGGCCGAGAACCGAGCGCCGCCGAAGGGCACGAGCTCGACCGTGCGGTCGACGCCGGGCTCGAAGCGCACCGCGGTGCCGGCGGCGATCGCCAGCCGCCGTCCCCGGGCGGCGTCGCGGTCGAAGGCCAGCGCGGGGTTCGCCTCGGCGAAGTGGTAGTGCGAGCCGACCTGCACCGGGCGATCGCCCTCGTTGACGACCCGGAGCTCGAGCACGTCGAGGCCCACGTTGATCTCGACCGGGCCGTCGGCCGGGAGGATCTCACCGGGCACGACGCCGGTCACGGGCTCGCCGGTGGGACGCACCGGTTCGTGCAGGGTCACGAGCTTGGTGCCGTCGGGGAAGGTCGCCTCGACCTGGACCTCGGGGACCAACGCCGCCACGCCGGGCAGCACGTCGTCGGTCGTCAGGACCTCACAGCCCGACGCCATCAGCTCGGCCACCGATGCGCCGTCGCGGGCCCGCTCGAGGACGAACGCCGTCAGGATCGCCACCACCTCGGGATGATTGAGGAGCAGCCCCCGCTCACGCCGACGGTGCGCGACGTCGGCGGCGTAGCTCACCATCAGCCGCTCGGACTCGTGCGGGGTGAGGCGCACGTCAGCCCCCCACCAGGATCGAGCGATCGATGCCGGCGTGGCAGCCGAGGGTGCCGTCGACGACCTGGGTGACGCCGAGGTCGATGGCGACCGAGGCCAGCGAGTAGGCGTCGTCGCGGGAGCAGCCGAACCGCTCGACGAGCAGGTCGAGCATCTGCTCCGCGGCCATCCGCATGGCGGCGTCGAGGTCGTCGCCGAAGCCGTGCGTGAACCAGTGCGACTCGGTCTCGAGCAGCGGCGAGGAGAGCGGCAGATCCTTCACGAGGTCGATCCGGATGCGGGCGTCGAGGCTGGCCTCGATGGCCGTGCCGCAGATCTCGCCGTCACCCTGCGCGAAGTGCGGGTCGCCGACGTAGAGCCGGGCGCCCTCGACGAACACCGGGTAGTACATCGTCGCCCCCGGGCCGAGGCGCCAGTTGTCGACGTTGCCACCGAAGACGCCCGGGGGGATCGAGCTGATCCTGCCCGGCTCGGGCGGCGCGACGCCGCACACCCCGAAGTGCGGTCGCACCGGGACGGCGACCTCCCGGGTGAAGGGCTGGCGGGCCGAGTCATCCGGCGGGGTGATCACACCGGGAACGTCGTAGAGCGGCAGCTCGGTGAAGTCGAAGCCGAACGAGGGCTGCGCGATCCGACCGAACGCACCCTCGCCGAGACCGCCGCCGGCGGCGTCGACGAGCTCGTAGATGGTGATCCGCTCCTTGTCGTAGGTGTCGTAGAGCAGTCCCCAGTTGGCGGCGCAGTTCGAGCCATAGGGCAGGCGCGGCGCCATGTCGAGGATCGTCACCGCCACGGTGTCGCCGGGCTGGGCACCCTCGACGGCGATCGGGCCGGTCATGATGTGCACGCCCGGGCCCCGATCGGCCGGGTCGATCGCGTCCCACACCGCCCGGATGCCGTCGTCCATGAGCAGGTCGGGGGCGTCACCGGCGTGGTGGGTCAACGCCTCGACCTCGACGATGTCGCCCGACGCCACCGTGAGCACCGGCTCGACCTCGGGGCTCAGGTACCCCCAGAAGCAACTGTCGGGCTCCGCGGGGAGGCGGTGGGTGGCTGCGCCCTCCGGCACGGCCGGCGTGATCGAGACGGTGGACGGCGACAGGTGGGCATCAGCAGGCACGGGCGCCGAAGCTAGGACGCCCATGTTGCCGGTGGGTTTCCCGCGCCCGCCGACGGCGGGCCCCGACGTCGGGACCCGCCGTGCGGGGCGTCTACTCCTCGACCGGAGGGTCCGTCTCCACCGGGGCGTCGGTCTCCGCCGGCGGCTCGGTCTCGATCGGGTTCTCCGGTTCGACGGGATCGGGGGTCTCGTCGTCGTCGCTGTCGGAGCAGGCGACCAGGGTCAGGGCCAACGCTGCGACGGCGCCGGCGAGCACTCTGCGGGATCGCTGCATGTCCACCTCATGGGTTCGGGGCCCACGCCCGTCCCTCCATCCTCGTCGAGCCCGGTCCGCGAGTCACGTACCCCCATCCGACCCCCGGCACGACCGGGAGAACCCCCCGATGCCCGGACCGGGGCGCCTTCGTACGTTCGTCACCACCGACACGAGGGGAACGGAACCATGGACACCACGACGACGACCACGACGACGACCACGACGACGACCACGACGACGATCGAGGACACCGAGACGGTCCTCGGCCGTCTCGACGAGATGTGGGCGGCGCTCGACGGCGAGCTCGTCAGCCAGGCCCGCTACGTCGACGACCTGCTCGACTGCTACCTCACCACGATGCACGCCGAGGCACGCAGCCTCATCCTCGAGGCGCTCGCCTCGGTCTCGGGCCAGTCGGCCGTCCGCACCGACGTCGTCCGCGACCACATCGCGATCATCGCCGCTGCCGTCCTCCTGGACTGAGTTGCTGCCCCCGATGGGGCCCTCCCACGGCGACTCGACGCAGCGGCCAGACTGAGCGGCAGGCACACGGGAGGGGCAGCGATGGGTCAGCGCAGGGTCGAGACCGGGACCGACGACCTCGTCGGTCACGTCGACGGAGCCGTGGGGGTGCTCGCCTTCGACCGGCCCGACCGCCGCAACGCGCTCTCCGAGGAGATGTACGACGGGTTCCGTCACGGACTCGCCGACCTGGTCGAGGATCCGGCGGTCCGGGTCGTAGTCGTCACCGGCCGGGGCGGCGCGTTCTGCGCCGGCGGCGACGTGAAGGGGATGAACGAGCGGAACTCGGGCAGCTCCGACCACGCACCGACGATCGAGGAGTCCGTCGACCGGTTGCGTCGCAACCAGATCTCGGTCTCGGCCGCCCTCCACGAGCTCCCCAAGCCCGTCATCGCGGCGCTCCCCGGCCCGGCGGCAGGTGCCGGCCTCTCGATCGCCCTCGCCGCCGACCTCCGGGTGGCCAGCGAGCGGGCGGTGCTCGTCACGGCCTTCTCGAACGTCGGGGCCAGCGGCGACTTCGGCGGGAGTTGGTTCCTCACCCAGCTCGTCGGTCCGGCACGCGCCCGCGAGCTCTACTTCCTGTCCGAGCGGCTCACCGCCGGCGAGGCCCTGGAGCTGGGGATCGTCAACCGGGTGCTGCCCGACGACGGATTCGACGAGGCGGTCCTCGACCTCGCCCGCCGGGTCGCCGACCGCCCACCACTCGCCCTGCGGGCGATGAAGGAGAACCTCAACCGGGCGCTGGTCGCCGACCTCCGGACCTGTCTCGACGCCGAGGCGACGGCGATGGTGCGGACCATGGCCACCGCCGACCACCGAGAGGCCGCTGCCGCGTTCGTCGAGAAGCGCCCGCCGCACTTCGTCGGCCGCTGAGCGCCGTCGTCGTCAGTCGCCGAGCGCAGCCGGAGGAACGCCGGCACCCAGCTCGCTCAACATCGCGATCGCTGCCGCACGTCCGGGCACGATGTATCGCGCCGGGATCGCATCGGCGGCCGCCGCCACCGTCGCCCTGAGCTCGCTGGGCTCGACCGACCCCTCGATCACGTGCTCGGCACCCAACTCGCGGGCGGTCTCGGCGACCGAGGCATCGTCACCGGCGAGGACCACGACGTCGTGCTCGGCGACCGTCGGCACGATCAGCAGCCGCTCGACCAGCTCGAGCCCGTCACCGGCGGGAAGATCGATGTCGACCACGACGACGTCGGGTCGGTACCTCACCACTTGCCGGACAGCGGCCCGGGCCGTGTACTCCACGACGACGTCGTGGCCGTCGGTCCGCAGGAGGGAGGCCAGGGCGGCAGCGGCGAGCCGATCCGGTTCGACGACGAGCACCCGCGCACGGCGCCGAGCATCGTCCTGATCACCCGCGCCGCGCCCCGTGCCGCTCACAGACCAGCCATCGGCACGACCGCATCGGATGTGAGGCCGGGCGACGTCGCTCAGGCGACGATGCTCGGGGCCGGTGCGCCGCCGGGCGGCGGCAGCACACGCCGCCACAGTCCGATCAGGTCACCGAGCAGCTCGCGGAGCTCGCCGAGCTCGTCGGGCTTCGGGAGATAGGCGGCAGCACCGAGCTCGTAGGATCGCCCCGAGTCGGACTCGAGGGTCGAGCCCGAGAGCACCACGACCGGGATCGGCCGCAGGTGGTCGTCGCCGGCGAGCACCCGCTGGACGGCATGGCCGTCGAGGCCCGGCATCCTCAGGTCGAGCAGGATGAGGTGGGGCAGGCGCTCGCGCTTGGTGGCGCGTAGCGCGTCGATCGCCTCCTCCGCCTGCTCATAGATGGTGGTCTCGAGGTCGTCGTGGGTGCGGAACAGCCGTCGCATGATCTCGGCCTGCAACGGGTCGTCGTCGATGACGGTCACGCGCAGCACTCAGCCGACCTCCACGGCCACCCGACCGGGTTGCTCGCGCCCGGGGAGCGGATCGGACCACGGCCCGGCTCCCAGCACCTCACCGGCCCGTCGGAACGTCCGCCGTGCTCCGACGAGGAGCTGGTCGTACTCCGTCGCCGGCCACGCGTCGAGCCAACGTCGCATCACGGTCATGGTGGGAGCGCCGGCTGCAGGGGCGGCGTTGAGGAAGGCGATGCCGTCGGTCCACCCGTCGGGGAGCGCCCGCGACACCGAGGCCACACCGAGCAGCGACCCGGCGAGGACGTAGGTCGCTCCGGCCCGCTCGGCGGCACCCTCCAAGTCGACCGCCTCGCCGGGAGGCGCGGCGACAGCGAGCCCGAGGCGCTCCAGGTCGACGGTCAGCACCAACCCCGCCGGCGCGATCGGTGCCGGACCGGCCGGCCCCTCGACCGCCCCGATGGCGTCCTCGATCTCGGCGAAGAGGGCCTGCCAGCGCCGGAGCAGCTCGTGGACGTGCCGTGGCTCGTCCAGCGAGTCGGGGAGACCGAGGCGGGTCTCGACCTCGTCATGGAGGTCGCGCGTTCCCGTCCGCAGCCGCCGCGACATCGTCTCCATCGGCGAGCAGGATAGAACAGCGGCACCACGCTCCGTCAGCCGTAGGATCGGTGCGTGAACGACCGTGAGTGGGGGTTCCGCACCCGAGCGCTGCACGCCGGCGGACAGCCGGACTCGGCGACCGGCGCGAGGGCTGTCCCGATCTACCAGTCGACGAG
>JBCCTY010000155.1:0-9330 GCA_039197885.1 Actinomycetota bacterium
CAGCTCCAGCGGGTGGAGGGATCGACGTTCCGGGTCGTGCTGCGGTGAGCGAGTGCCTCGCTCAGGCGCCCCGGACGAAGACCGGGCGATCCGACGTGGAGCGCTCGGGTGAGAAGCGGTACCCGTCCTCGGCGAACTCGGCGAGCGCCTTCATGGACGTGATCCGGTTCCGGATGATCCACCCTGCCATCGACCCGCGGGCCCGCTTGGCGAAGAAGCTCACGATCTTGGGCTCACCGCCGTCCTTCGCGTCGAGGAAGGCGGGGCTGACGATGTGGCCGTCGACCCGATCGGGCTGCACGGCGCCGTAGTACTCGTTGGACGCGAGGTTGATCAGCGCCCTCGTGCCCGGGCTGGCCGCAAGGTCCTCGTTGAGCGCGTCGGTGACCTGGTCGCCCCAGAACTCGTAGAGGTCGCGGCCCCGGTCGGTCTCGAGCTTGGTCCCCATCTCGAGGCGATAGGGCTGCATCAGATCGAGCGGACGCAGGACACCGTAGAGACCCGAGAGGATGCGCAGGGTCTTCTGCGCATGGGTGTAGTCCCGCTCACCGAAGGTCCCGGCGGGGTCCATCCCGAGGTACACGTCGCCGGTGAACGCGAGCACCGCCGGTCGGGCGTTGTCGGTCGTGAACGGCGTCGACCAGTCCTGGAACCGCTCGAAGTTGAGCTCGGCGAGCGACGACGAGATGCCCATGAGGTCGACGAGCTCGTCGGGCGATCGCTCACGCATGACCTCGATGAGCTCGGCCGACCGCTCCAGCATCCGGGGCTCGGAGTGCTTCTTGGTGGGCAGCCGGGACTCGTAGTCCAGCGACTTGGCGGGCGAGACGACGATCAGCACGTCCCCAGGGTAGGCGGCGGGTCGAGCGCCCCCCACCCGGAGCCGTGTGGTTTCAGCGCAGGATCGCCAGCGACTCGTTGAGCGTCGGGCTCGGCCGCATCGCCTCGCCGGCCAGCGCCGGGTCGGGGGCGTAGTAGCCGCCGATGTCCATGGGTTGGCCCTGCACGTCGGTGAGCTCCTGCACGATCGTCGCCTCGTTCGCCGCCAACGCCTCGGCGAGCGGGGCGAACCGCTCGGCCAGCGCCGGGTCGTCGGTCTGCGCTGCCAGCGCCTGCGCCCAGTAGAGGGCGAGGTAGAAGTGGCTGCCCCGGTTGTCGAGCTCGTTGACCTTGCGCGACGGCGACTTGTTGGTCTCGAGCAGCTCGGCCGTGGCGGCGTCGAGGGTGGTGGCCATGATCTTGGCGCCACCGTTGTCGAAGTGCTCACCGAGGTGCTCGAGCGACGCAGCGAGCGCCAGGAACTCGCCGAGCGAGTCCCACCGCAGGTGGTTCTCCTTCTCGAACTGCTGGACGTGCTTGGGAGCCGAGCCACCCGCCCCGGTCTCGAAGAGCCCACCGCCGCGCATGAGGGGCACGATCGACAGCATCTTGGCGCTGGTGCCGACCTCGAGGATCGGGAAGAGGTCCGTGAGGTAGTCGCGGAGCACGTTGCCGGTGACCGAGATGGAGTCCTCACCACGACGGATGCGCTCGACCGAGAACTTCGTCGCCTCGACCGGCGCCAGGATCTCGACCTGGATGTCGGACGGGTCGTGCTCGGGCAGGTAGGCGTTCATCTTCGCGATGAGCTGGGCGTCATGGGCCCTGGTCTCGTCGAGCCAGAAGACCGCCGGAGCACCGGTCGCCCGGGCCCGGGTGACGGCCAGCTTCACCCAGTCGCGGATCGGGGCGTCCTTGGTCTGGCACATGCGCCAGATGTCGCCCTCCCCGACAGCGTGCTCGAAGACGGTCGCACCGCCGTCGTCGACGACGCGCACGGTGCCGGCCGCCGCCATCTCGAAGGTCTTGTCGTGCGAGCCGTACTCCTGGGCCTTCTTGGCCATGAGCCCCACGTTCGGCACCGAACCCATCGTCGTCGGGTCATAGGCGCCGTTGGCCTTGCAGTCCTCGATGACCGCGGCGTACACGCCGGCGTAGCTGGCGTCGGGGATCACAGCGAGTGTGTCCTGCTCCTCGCCGGCCGGGTTCCACATGTGGCCGGAGGTCCGGATCATCGCCGGCATCGAGGCGTCGATGATCACGTCGCTCGGGACGTGGAGGTTGGTGATGCCTCGATCGGAGTCGACCATCGCGAGGTCGGGGCCCTGGGCGATCGCGGCCTCGACGGCGGCTTCGACGGCGGTGCGCTCGTCATCATCCAGCTCGGAGAGCTCGCCGAGGACGCTGCCGAGGCCCTCGTTGGGGTTGGCTCCGACGCGGTCGAGCGCCTCGCCGTGCTCCGCGAAGACATCGGCGAAGAAGACCCGGACGGCGTGGCCGAAGATGATGGGGTCCGAGACCTTCATCATCGTCGCCTTCATGTGCAGCGAGAACAGCACACCGCTCTCCTTGGCTGCGGCGACCTGCTCGGCGAGGAACGCCACGAGCGCCGAACGGCTCATGAAGCTGGCGTCGACGACCTCGCCGGCCTCGACCGGTACCGACTCCTTCAACACCGTCACCGCGCCGTCGGGAGCGACGTGCTCGATGCGCAGCGTGCCGCCGGACTCCACGGTCGTGGACACCTCGTTGGACCGGAAGTCCCCGCCGTCCATGTGGGCGACGGAGGTCTTCGAGTCGGCGGTCCACGCTCCCATCGAGTGGGGGTGCGCCCGGGCGTACTGCTTGACGGCGGCCGGCGCCCGACGGTCGGAGTTGCCCTCGCGCAGCACCGGGTTGACCGCGCTGCCCTTCACCTTGTCGTACCGGGCGAGGACATCGAGCTCGGTGTCGGTGGACGGGTCCTCGGGGTAGTCGGGCAGGGCGTAGCCCTGGGCTTGCAGCTCGGCGATGGCGGCCTTCATCTGCGGGATCGAGGCGCTGATGTTGGGCAGCTTGATGATGTTGGCCTCGGGGAACTGGGTGAGGTCGCCGAGCTCTGCGAGGGCGTCGCCGATGCGCTGCTCCTCGGTGAGGTACTCGGGGAAGTTGGCGATGATCCGCCCGGCGAGGGAGATGTCGCGGGTCTCGACGTCGACACCGCACACCCCGGCGAAGGCCTCGATGATCGGGAGGAACGAGTAGGTCGCCAGGGCGGGCGCCTCGTCGGTGTGGGTGTAGATGATCTTCGCGCTGGTGTCTGTCATGGCTCTTCCGTCGAGACCTTCGGTGCAGCTCCGGAGACTACCCACCCACCACTCGGGTCGAGCAGACGTGGCGGCCGGCCCGGCGTCGCTAGGGTCGAGGCGGGGACCGAGGGGGAGCCGTGGACCAGGCGTTGATCGATCGCATCCGTGAGGACATGCGCTACGAGTTCGAGCGGACCGCACCGCCCGAGGGGTTCCCGGCGTTCCACGACATCCCGGTCGGCCGCCACATCAGCGACGAGTTCTGGGACCTGGAGCAGGAGCACGTCTTCGGCCGGTCGTGGGTCATCGCCGCCCGCGTCGAAGACGTCGCCGAGCCCGGCGACTACGTCACGTTCGACGACCTCGGCGTGCCGCTCCTGGTCGTGCGGGGCACCGACGGCGTGATCCGCTGCTTCTACAACACCTGCCAGCATCGTGGCGCGCCGGTGGTGCGCGACGAGCGGGGCTCGGCTCGTCGTCTCCGCTGTCAGTACCACTCCTGGACCTACGAGATCGACGGCGGTGAGCTCGTGGCGGTGCCCGACGAGCGCGACTTCGTCGGGCTCGAGCGGGCCGGTCGGTGCCTGCCCCGCGTGAGCTGTGACACCTTCGCCGGCTTCGTGTTCGTCAACCGCGACCCCGACGCGATGCCGCTGGCGGACTGGATCGGCCCGGCGGCCGAGATGTTCGCACCATTCCGGGCCGATGAGCTGCGGGAGGTGTACCGGCGCAGCGTCATCGTCCCGTGCAACTGGAAGGTGACGGCCGAGGCGTTCCTCGAGGTCTACCACTTCAAGCACATCCACTCCCACGACGGCGTGTCGGTGCTCGACAACCGGGGTGCGGCGATGGGGCTCTACCCGCACGGGCACAGCCGGATGATCACGCCCTACTCGGCGCAGGCCGTCGAGCGAGCGGGCATGGCGTCGTGGGACGACTGGAAGCAGCTCCGCGGCGGTCCGCTCCCCCACGTCGACACGGTGCCCGGCATGGTCGACTGCACCAGCACGGCCGTCAGCCTGTTCCCCAACGTCATCATCCCGCTGGGCTCGATCGGGTTCCCGATCAACGTCTTCTGGCCGGTCGACCGGCGGACCACCCGCCTCGACTGGATCTACTACGGGGTCAAGGACTGGGAGGGCGAGGAGCTCCCCGAGGCGTGGGCGGAGCGATCGACGGTCTACGACCAGATCATGGCCGAGGACGAGATGAACATGGCGCCCATGCAGCGATCGATGGAGTCGCCGGCGTTGACGGGCATCCCCATCAACTACCAGGAGCGCCGGATCTGGCACCTGCACGAACAGATCGACCGGATGATCGGCGCCGAACGCATCCCGGAGGGCCTCGCCGTCGAGCAGCTCCTCGAGCCCTGGGTGGAGCGCTGAACCCGGCGGTGGTGCCGCGAGGTTGACCCTGGATTCCTCCGTGGTGCGTGCCGATGGGCATCCATGCGGCCGTGGACCAGCTTGGCGTTGACGCTTCCCCTCCTCGCGCCCGTCCTCGGCATCGCACCCCCGAATCCGGACATCGACGTCGACGACGCCCTGATCACGGCACAGATCTGGACCCTGGCCGAGATCGATCTCCTCGCCGAGCTCGATGCCTTCACGCCACACCCCATCGTCGAGGACGTGCGGCGCCGCTACGAGACGCCGGCGACGACCCGGGGCGAGCTGATCGACGCCTACGACGTGACGGACGAGGACAACGTCGATCACCTCGACGACCTCTTCGACGCCGGCCTGGCCCTGAGCGACGAGGTCGTTCGGTCCATGGACCCACTGCCCGATCCGCTGATCGACCGCATCGACGCCGGTGACACCCGGTTCCTCGACCCGAACCCCTGGCTCGACGGCCTGACCGATCTGCTCCTCCGCGACGGTCTCCCGCCGGACGGCCCCCGCGAGCTCGGGGACCGCCAGGCCATCGTCCGCCTCCTGGACGAGCTGACCGGTGTCCCCTCGGAGCTCGGGAACGGCCCGTCCGATGCGCCGATACCCGCACCCGTCGTCGGCCCGGAACCGACGACCGCACCGGCCCCCGACCCGGACCCTCCGCCGAGCGCTCCCGAGACCTCCGCCGTGCCGCCGACGGCCGGCGAAACCACCGATGGCGTCGCCGACCGACCCGAGGGCGGCGAGACGACCGACGCCGAGGCGACCGGTGGCCCAGCGGACGCGCCCGACGGCCAGACGACCGACGCCGAGGCGACCGGTGGCCCAGCGGACGCGCCCGACGGCCAGACGACCGACGTCGACGCCGACGCCGGAGGCTCGTCTCCGTCGCTCGGCCTCGTGGCAACCCTCGCCGTCGGGGCGCTGGTGCTGGCGGGCGTGCTCGTGGCCGCGCTGCGGTCTCGACGCCGTGAGGACCGAGCGGCCAGGTCCCCATCGCCGAGCCGGCAGGCGCCCGGCCGTCTCGACGACCTCCTCGACACGAGCCGGCGGATGACCGCTGCCCTGGACTCCCAGGAGGTCCAGCGCATCGCGGTGCGCGACGGCATCCGCCTGACCCGCGCCGAGGCCGGCGCGTTCCTCGCCGCCGGCGCCGAGCCGCGGTTCGCCGAGGCGATCCCGCCCCGCTTCTTCAGCGAGCAACCCGTCACCGAGGGACTCCTCCGTCGCGTCCTGGAGACCGGTCGCGCCACCTCGGCCACCACCGACGACGAGCCCTCCCTGGTGCAGCTCCCGATGGCGCTGGCCGCAGTGCCCGTCATCGCCGGTGGCGGGGTCGCCGGTGCGCTGGTCGTGCTCCGCTCACCGTCGGAGCCCTTCTCGTCCGACGATGTGGAGCTCCTCGGCCAACTCGGACCGATCGTCGGTTCCGCGCTCAGCGCCGCAGAGGAGCATCGCTCGGCGGTGACCGATGCCGAGCGCGACGGACTGACGACGCTGCTCAACCGGCGCCGCCTCGATCAGGACCTGTCGAAGGTCACCGGCGCGCCGGTCGCGTTCGCCATGATCGACGTCGACCACTTCAAGCGCTTCAACGACGTCCACGGCCACCAGGGCGGCGACGATGCGCTCCGGACCGTCGCCGCCGTGCTCGCCGAGACGGTCCGATCGACCGACGTCGTCTACCGCTACGGGGGCGAGGAGTTCTCGGTGCTGTTGCGCGACACGACGACCCACGAGGCGCACGATGTCCTCGAGCGGGTCCGCGAGGCCATCGAGTCGACCGAGATCTTCGCCGAGGACGGCCGTTCGCTCGGCCAGGTGACCATCTCGGTCGGGGTCGTGGCCACCGCCACCGATCGGGAGCCCTCGTCCTCGCTGCCGGATCGAGCCGACAAGGCGCTCTACGACGCCAAGGCGGGCGGACGGAACCGGGTCGTCGTCGGCACCTGAGCCGCGCTCGTCGGGGAGCGGCTCAGCGCACCCAGTTGCCGTCGGCGTCGAAGACGAGGTCGGTCAGCTCACCGGGCGTCACCTCGACGTCGATGCCGAGCGCCACCGGCGCCTTCTGCGCGTTCCACTTCATGACATCGAGCGTCAGCTCGACGAGCTCGGCGTCGCTGAGCTCGGCTCGCAGCCGCGCCAAGAGGTCGTCGTCGAGGTCGGCCGGCCGAGTCATCATCGCTTCGGCGAGCCCGACCGCGGCGGCGTGGCGGGCCGAGAGGCCCCCGGCCCTCGGGTCGGCCGCAGCGGCGGCCAGCTCCTCGTCGACCACCCGTTGCCCGGCGACCGCCAGGCGCACCGACCGTCAGGTGTGGCAGTCGTGGTGCTCGGCGCAGCGAAGGCGGACGACCTCGGTGGTGACCGGGTCGACGGCGTCGCCCCGCACGGCCGCCGCGGCGTAGGCGCCGAGGGCGGTTCGGAGCCGTCGGTCGCCCCGGGCTCGGGGATCGACTCGAGGTCGGCGGGTCGTCATGGTCGATCTCCTGCGAGTCCGAGGCGCTCCCAGGTCTGCCGGAGCCGCATGCGCTGCTCGATGACCATGAGGGCATTGGTGAAGGTCGACAGACCGTCGTCACCGAGCGCGTCCCGCAGCGGCGCGACCAACTCGTCGGTCATCCCGGCGACGTCGACGACCCACTGCTCCGCGAAGGCGAGCGCCGCACGGTCGAGCTCATCGAAGGCCGGGTGCGTCGGCCAGGTGGCCACGTCGTGAGCGGTGACGGGGCCGAGATCGATGCCGGGCGTCGCCACGCTCCACTCGGCCTCGCAGTCCAGCAGCTGGGCCACACGGACCCGGACCAACTCGAGGCGGCGGCCGTCGGTCGCCGCCCACGACGCCTGACGGGCCTCGTCGAGCACGGCGACGACATCCGGTCGGTCGCCGAGGACCTCGGCGATGATCGCGTCGGTCCCGGCCGGGTCGGCGACGGTCTCCTCCATCGCTCACGACGGTAGCCCGGGCGCGCCGACCATCGCCCGTCCGTCGATCTGTGTCCGACGGCCTCACCCTGGGTGGGTGCGCCCGCTGACTCGGCGGCGCGACACCCCGGGCTGTCGAGCCCGCCGCCGCCCTACGTTCCTGTTGGCGGGCGCCTCCCGAGGAGACCTGGTGACGATGCAGCCAGCCGCGCCGATCCCCGCCCGCCAGCGCTCCGGACTCCGCCACCGTGCCGCTCTTGCGGCCGTCGTCCTCGTCGTGGCGTCGGTGGCCCCGGCCGCGACCGCGGTGGCCCAGACCGACTCCGCCGACGCAGAGGACCGGTCGCTCGGCGTCGTCGGGTACTTCGACTCCTACGGCGTCGGCGAGGGTGCCGATGACCGGAACGGCGAGCGGGAGTACACCGACCCCGCCGACAGCCGCCACATCTCCCGCCTCAACGGGACCTCGGGTGGCCTTGCGCTGCTGAGCGGCTCGAACCCGGGCCTCGACGCCGACATCGCGATCCTCGGTTCGTCCGGCGCAGAGTCGCAGCACCTCCGCGATCCGCAGCTCGAGGACCCGGACGATCCCGATCAGGGATTCAGGAACCATCCGATGCTCGAGCTGGCGCCGACCGAGGACGTCGACGTCGCCGTGATCTCGCTGGGCGGCAACGACGCCGGCTTCGCGCCGATCATCGGGCACGCAGGCGAGTGGGACCGGACCATCGAGCAGATGCAGGCCTTCGTCGAGGAGGGCGGCTTCGATGCCGTCGCCGCCGCGCCGACCGCCGAGGAGCTCGCCGAGCTGGCCGGACGGGCCGAGCGCGGCGAGCTGTCCGTCGATGCGACGAACCTCACCGAGCGCCTCGCAGCGACCTACCGGGCCATCGCCGAGCGACACCCAGGCGCGCAGCTGGTCGTCCAGAACTACCCGATCGCCATCGACCCGGAGCTGGCCGATCCCGATGGCGCCATCGGCGAGCTCTTCTCCCGCGAGGAGCTGGCGTTCATCGAGGAGTTCGGTCGCCAGATCAACGCTCGCATCGACGAGGCGATCGAGCTCTGCGACTGCGACATCGCGCTCAACGACGTGTCCGACGCCTTCGAGGGGCACGAGTACTACGCCGAGGAACCCTGGATCAACGAGGTGTGGACGCCGGAGCAGCTCATGCCCGGCGAGCAGCACCGCGATCAGGAGGCCGTGCACCCGAACCTCGACGGGACCGAGGCGATCGCTCGTGGCTTCGCCGAGGTGCTCGCCGAGGAACTCGGCCTCGTCCCGCCCGCCGCCGACGCGCCGATCGAACGCGACCTCCTGCCCGACCTCTTCATCGCTCCCCGACCGCCCGCCGGCGTGACCGAGCTCGAACCGCTCGGGTCCGGTCTCTCGTTCGACGGCGAGCCGATGCCACCCGCCGCGGAACCCGGGCGCCGCAATCGGCTGCCGCCACCACCGCCGGTCCCGCCCCTCCCCGAGCCGGAGGACATCTCGTTCGGGCCCGAGGCTCCCGAGGCCGATGAGCCGGCGCCGCCCAGCGTCGTCGTCGTGATCGACGGCCCCGACGCCCCGACCCCACTGCCCACCGAGCTCGACCCCACACCGGTGCCGACGGAACCGGACATCCCCCGGCCCGACCCCACACCGACACCCGCCGAACCCGAGCCCCGTGAGCCCGAACCCACACCGGCACCAGCACCGGCACCAACGGAACCCGAACGCCCCGAGCCCGACCCCACACCGGCACCAACGGAACCCGAACGCCCCGAGCCCGCGCCCGCACCGGCACCGGCACCGGCACCGGCACCAACGGAACCCGAACGCCCCGAGCCCGCGCCCGCACCGGCACCAGCGGAACCGGGGCCCACACCGGAACCCGCCCAACCCGAACGCCCCGAGCCCG
>JBCCTY010000156.1:0-9276 GCA_039197885.1 Actinomycetota bacterium
CCGTCGCCGGGATCTCAGGCGACGCCGAGGCGGGCGGCGGCGATCTCGGCGGCGTCGGCGCCGGCGAGATGACGGACCAGGAGCAGCCCGTCGACGAGCGCGATGGTCGCCGTGGCCTCGGTCCGCTG
The DNA here is from genome assembly GCA_039197885.1 of Actinomycetota bacterium. Lineage (GTDB taxonomy): Bacteria > Actinomycetota > Acidimicrobiia > Acidimicrobiales > Poriferisodalaceae > JBCBSZ01. The sequence goes on from JBCCTY010000156.1 coordinate 129, forward strand.
CTGCTCCGACGTGCCCTCGACGAACTCGCCGACCCAGGCGATCCACGCCTCGACGAGCTGCGGCACCAGCGTGGCGTAGGGCTCGCGTCCGGCGGCGGCGAGCCCGTTCGCCTCGAAGAAGAGCGCGAAGACCGAGTCGACGTCGGGTGACGCGAGGATCGGCCACGCCGCGGCGGTGAGCTCGAGATGATCCGTCGCGGTCGCGGAGAAGGCGGCGGTGAGGGCCTCTTGGAGCCGTCCGCCCAACGAGAGGATCACCTCGGTGATCAGCACGTCCTTGGTCGGGAAGTAGTAGACGACGGTGCGGTCGTTGATGCCGAGCCGCTTGGCCACCCGGCCGAAGGTGAGCTGGCTGAGCCCGGCGTCGAACGCCGTGGCGAGGGCGCCGGCGAGGATCTCGTCCCTGGTGTGCCGGTGACCCATCAGGAGCCGATCGTAGCGAGCACTACAGTCGGCGCGGCGGTCGCCATCAGTAGGTCTCCCGGAGCGCACCGGCGATCCGGTCGAGGGCCTCGACGAGCTGCACCGACGGATCGGCCGCGTTCCGAGCGCTCCACCGGGCCTGGATGGCGTCCCATCGGTCGCGCTCGTCGTCGTCGAGGGTGCCCCGCATGGCGCCCAGCGCCAGGAGGTTCTGCTCCGCCCGATCGGTGAGGGTCTGCGCCTCGGAGGCGTAGTGCTCCTCGACCACCGCGTCGAGCTCGTCTTCGGTCATGGCCGGCACGACCTGCGCGGCGATGCGGGCCATGTTCCGGTAGGAGCCCTGGAGCAGGAACGGCGGTCGGGTGCGGTCCTCGTCGGCGATCGCCGCCGAGCGCACGTAGGCCTCGTTGACGTCCATGAGCACGGCCTGCGCGCTGCGCACGTGGCGGAGGGTCCGAACCGCCTCGTCGAGCTCGGGGGGTGCCCACCGATGCGCGAGGCCATCGGTGGTCGGCGCCCGCCGGCCGTCGGCCATGGCCACCAGCGCCTCGACGTCGTCGAGGAGGCGGGCGGCGTGCTCGGCGAGCGCCGGCGTCGCCGTGAGGCTGTTCTCGACGTAGGACAGCCCGAACTCCTCGGCGAACTCGTCGGCGACGTCGCCCAGGTTGTGGACGTCGGCCCGGTTCACGAGCATGTCGGGCAGCTCGAAGCGCGCTCCCCCGGTCGAGTACGGGTTGCCGGCCATCACCACGGCGAAGCGTCGACCGCGCAGGTCGAAGGTGTGCGACTCACCGTCGACCACCCCCTCGATCCGCCTCGTCGCATCGGCGAGCGGGATGAACCGCGAGAGCAGGTCGGGGCTCGTGAACTGGATGTCGTCGACGAACAGGACGACGTTGCGCCCCATCTGCAAGGCCAGGTTGATCTTCTCGACCTCGGCGCGAGCGGCCGCGTTGGGGGCGTCGGCCGGGTCGAGCGAGGTCGTGGCGGTGCCCAGCGCCGGGCCGTTCACCTTCACCATGAGCATCCCCAGGCGATCGGCGACCCACGACATGAGGGTCGTCTTGCCGTAGCCGGGTGGCGAGGTCAGCACGAGCAGGCCGGAGCGGGCGAGGTCGGTGGAATCGACCGTGCCGACCTGGCGGGCGAGGTTGGTACCGACGAGCGGCAGCAGGGCCCGGTCGATGAGGCGGTTGCGGACGAAGCCCGCCATCACCTTCGGACGATGCTCGTCGAGGTCGACGGTCTCGCGGATCTCGTCGACCACCGCCCGGCGGGCGGCCGTGTACTCCGGCCATCGCACCGTCATGTCGTCGAGGAGCGCACCCACACGATCGGCCAGCTCGTCGAGGCGCACCCGGAGCGTGCCGTCGGCGATCCGTGGGTGCTCACCCACGAGGCCGTCGACGACGACGGTTCCCGGGTGGCGGGCCGAGCGCACCTCGACCTCGGGCGCGGCGAGCAGGGCCGCCGCCTCGTCGATGTCGAAGGACAGCTCGACGAGCGCGTCATCGGAGCCGACCGCACCACCGACCCAGTCGACGGCGACCTCGTGCCGGCGCCGGGGGTCGTCGTGGGTGTCGAGCGCCGAGGCGAGATCGGCCCGTCCGGCCTCGCCGAGGCGATCGTGGAGCCGGGAGACCAGGTCCGAAGCGGTGGACGCAGCAGCCAGGCCGTCGCCGGCACCGAGGTCCTCGGCAAGGAAGGTGGCGATCCGCCGGGCCTCGCCGTCGTCGACGTCGCGGCCCACCGCCACCTCTGCGGCGACGTCGTCGACCAGCCGCTGGAGCGCTGCCGCCGATCCGACGCGGTCACGAGCCGCACGCGCCGATCTCGCCCTCGCCGCCAGGCGGTCCCGCTCGCCTGCCGACAGGCCGGCGACGTGCACCCGACCGAGCGCCCGCGACCGGCCGGCGTGGCGAAGGACCGGATCGGTGGCGCCGCGGGGCAGGACGGCGGCGAGGATGCGCGCCGCGTCGTGGTCGTGGACGCCGATCTCGTAGCCCTCGCCATGGCGGTGTTCGGCTGCGCCTCGGCACCGCTGCGCGATGTCACTCGGCACGGCGGCGGCCGAGACCAGCTCGCCGAGCCCCTCGGCACCCGCCTCGGCCACGATCGCCCACGCCAGGTACTCGCTCCGCGAGACCTCGGCGGTCTCCGACGGGTAGGACCGCTCGAGCAGGTCGGCGTGGTCGGCGAGCCGATCCGTGACCTCGGTCCGGTAGTCGGTTCCGGTGATGCCGACCTCGACACCACCGGCCGTCGACGGGGTGAGCACCAGCTCGAAGGGTTGGGCGTTGGGAGCGAACCGGGAGGAGCCGAAGGCGATCGAGCCGTCGTCGGCGATCAGCTGACTGGTGTCGCGGACCCGTCGGCGGGCCTCCTCGGCCGCGGCGGCCACGGCAGCGCGGACCTCGGCCGCCTGACCGGTCTCACCCAGATCGTCGAGGTCGTCGGCGAGTCCCCTGACGCGGGAGACCATCTGGTCAGCGGCGAAGAAGCCGGCGATCCCGGCCTCGTCGTCAGCCTCCGACGCCCTCCGTGTGATGGTGACCAGCAGTCGTTCGGCCGCTTCGCTGATGCGGCGGGCCCGTCGACTCCGCTGATCGACCAGCTCGGACCGGCGGGCGCCGAAGGCCTCGTTGATCCGGTCGCGGAGCTCGGCCACGCGGGCCAGTCGCTCGGGATCGTCGGCGTAGCGCGCGTCGATCCGCTCGGCGTTGACCAGCAGACGGGCCAGCTCGGCATCGCACTCCTCGGGGGTGCTCGCCGCCACGACGGCCCCCGACAGGGTCTGCTCGATCAGCGCCAGCTCGGCGTCGAAGGCCTCGGACGACTCGGCATCGCGAAGGCGGCGCGCGTGCCCGTCGAGCACCGCCCGGGCCCGATTGGCCTCGGCGGACACGTCGGCCACGCGGCGTACGATCCGCGTCCGCGCCGTGGGGTCGCCGCCGTCGAGGGCGGAGACGGCGTCGACGACCGCGTCGAGATCACCGGTGACCTCGGTCAGCCGTTCGGCCACGTCGCCCACCTCGGCCGAGGTCGCCGACCGCTCGCCCTCACCGACCAGGTCGGCGAGGCGGGACGAGAACTGGGCGAACGCCGCCTCGCTGTCGAGCACCTCCGAGGCTCGTTCGGCGAGGGTCGAGATCGCCTGGTCGAGCTCGGTCAGGAGGGCTCCGACCCGCTCCTCGTCGACCTGGGCCACGTCGAGCAGGACGGCCGCCTCACCGCGGGCACGGCGCAGCTCGCCGAGCGATGCCACCACGGTCGTCGGCGAGTCGGCCTGCGCGGCGCCATCGACCACCCGCCGGGCCGAGCGCTCGGCATCACCGACCGCCGTCTCCGCCTCCTGGCGGCTCCGTCGGACCTTGGCGTACTCGTCGACGATCTGGCCCGCCGTCTCGACGACCGACCGCAGGCCGTCGCGCACCGGGACCGCCTCGTCGTCGGCCAACCAGAGGTGCACGTCCACGGCCCGGCGGGCGGCGGCGATGATCGCCTCCCAGGTGCGCTCCGACGGCTCGGCCTCCTCGACCAGGCGGGCGACGTCGTAGGCGTCGGCGAGGCCGCCGACGAGATCGGCGTTGCCGATGCGCTGCGCCCAGTCGTCGCCGTCGACCGCAGCGACCGGCTCGGCGTCGGGATCGGCGAACGGGGTGTCCCACCACTGCACCGGGTGGATCGTGGAGGGGTCGGCATCGTGGGCGGCCGCCCGGAAGAGCACCGTGGCGCCGTCACCGAAGCTGGCGAAGCCGTGGCACGGGATGACCTGGGCCACCTCCTTGCGGACCAGGTTGTAGGGCGCCAGGAGATAGTCGCTGGTGGTTCGGGAGTGGAAGACGTAGAGGACGTCCTCGCCGTTCGGCGCGACGACGGCCTCCTCGAAGACCATGTCGCCGGCGTCGACGTCGAACAGGCGCGTCCCGGTGCTCGCCAGGTGGTAGCCGCCCGGGAACACGACCCCGTCGCCGCCGGGCAGCACGCGGCAGGCCGACGAGATGGCGTCGACCCGGGTGATCTCGCGGCTCCGCCGACCCATGACGTAGGTCCGGACGGCCTCGTTGTAGAGGTCGACCCGCACGATGAGCACGTCGCCGACCGACGCGTAGGACACCCCGACGTCGGCGAGCGACTGGCCCGGCACCTCGACCGCCTCGTCGATCTCGATCCGGCCGTCCGGTCGACCGTCGTCCACCCGCAGTTGGAGCCGCCCTCCCCGGAAGCCGACGAAGACCTCGCCGTCGACCTGCACGACCGGATGGGCGCCGGCGATCTGGTCCTCCCGGGTGCAGGCGATCCAGTCGAAGTCCTGGGCGGCGGGCCAGGAGTAGTCGCGATCACCCCGACCGTCGACGAACGACACCGCGCCGTCGGGATCGATCGCCCAGCGCAGGACCGACAGGTCGTCGATGCGGTCACCGACCTGGAAGGCGGCCAGGAGTTGTCCACCGCCGACCCGCATGTCGACGAACCGGGCCTTGCCGAAGAAGCGGTAGAGCTTGTCGAACTCCTCCCGGAACACGGGATCGGCCAGGAAGTTCGCCGGGTCGTCGACCGCGAGCGGGTGCAGGGTCGGGGTGCCGTCCTCGCCGTCGCCCCGCCGGTAGAGCGCGAAGACGTGCTCCGGGGTGATCGTGGCCAGATCGAGCGACACGTTGTAGCCCAGGACGAGCACGTCACCGACCCGGACGAGATCGCGCGCGGCGCAGGCGACCTCGGTTCGCAACCGGTCCGAGCCGAGCAGAGCCAGTCGGGAGGCGCCGAAGGTCCGGGTGCGGCGCTCGTCGATCGCCGCCGCGGCGTCGGTGAGCTCGCGGGCGGTGGTGACGAGCCGTCGGCGGAGCAGGTCGTAGGACCCACCCGCTGGGGCGTCCGGCGACCCGTCGTCGGGGGTGTCGCTCACGATGCAGCCGGATCAGCGGTCGTCATCGAGCAGGTCGGCGACCGACTGGTCACCGAGTCCGCCCTGGCCGACCGCTTCGCTGAGCCGTGCGGCGAGATCACCACCTGCGGGGCCGAGGTTGCTCGAGAGCCGCCGCACGAGGTCGGCCACGGTGAGGTCACGCACCCCCGCCGCCCCGAGGCCGCCGAGGCCGTTCGAGACATCGCCCACGAGGTTCTCGTCGCCGTCGAGGTAGGGCGACAGCAGTTGCCGCCCGGTGGTGCCGTTCTCGACGAAGCCGTCGAAGGCCTGGCCGTGGCCGGCCGCCGACAGGATCCGCTCGACGATCCCCTCGTCGGACACGATCTTCATGTCGGCGCTCGACAGCGACTCACCCAGGGCCGCCGCAGCCGACTTGGCGATGTCGGCACGGGCCTCGATGCCGGCGAGGTCGATGGTCCGTTCGGCGTCGAGACGCAGACGGAACTCCTCGTGCTCCTGGCCGGCGGAGGTCATGGCGCCGACGCCCTCGGACTTGGCCTTGAGGCCCTCGCCCTCACCCTCGAGCCGTGACTTGGTGGCATCGCCCTCGGCCACACCGAGCTCGCGCACCGCCTCGGCCTGGGCCCGCTGCACCTCGACGTCGGCGAGGCCGGTCGCCCGGATGGCGTCGGCCCGCTCCTTCTCGACCTCGACGTCGGCGAGCCCGTCGGCCGCCGCCTCGGCCTGAGCCCCCTCGGCCCGACGCTTGGCCGCGTCCATCTCCTGGGACGCTGCATCGGCCTCGGCACGAGCGAGGATCGTGCGCCGTTCCGCCTCGGCACCAGCGGCCTGCTTGTCGGCGTCGGCCTCCTTCACCCGAGCGATGAACGCTGCCTCGGCGGTGCCCTCCGCCGACTTCACCTCGGCCGTCGCGTGCCGCTGGGCGTCCTCGACGATCCGGAGCGTCGCGATCTCCTCCTCCTTCTGCGCCACACCCAGGTCGGCCTCGACCCGACCCCGCGCCACCTCGGCGAGCTCACGGCCCCGGAGCTCCTTCTCCTTGCCCGCCTCGGACACCGCGGTGTCACGTCCGACGACGGCGAGCAGTCGATCACGCTCGATCTCCTCGGTCTGCACGGCGATGACCCGCTGACGGTTGGCGTCGGCCAGGGCGACCTCGCGGTCCTTGTTCTGCTCGGCGACCCCGAGGCCCTGATCGGTGGTGATGCGGGCGGTCTCGGCCTGCTGGCGCGACTCGGCCTCTGCCTCGGCGGCCGCAGCGTCCGAACGCGCCTGCACGGTCCGGATCTCCTGCTGCTGGCGGGCCTCGGCCTCGGCGCGGTCCCGCTCCATCTCGAACACCGCCTTGTCGGCGTCGGTCGTGCGGCGGGTGGTCTCCTCGCGCTCGCGCTCACGGGCGTCGTTGGTCCGGATGTGCTGGTCGGCGGTCCGTTCGGTGATCTTGCGGATCCCGTCGGCGTCGAGGATGTTGTCGGGGTCGAGCGACTCGATCGGCGTCTGCTCGAGGTAGTCGATGGCGACGTCCTCGAGCACGTAGCCGTTGAGGTCCTGGCCGATGATCTCGATGATGGCGTCCTTGAACGCCTGGCGAGAGATGTAGAGCTCCTCGAAGTCGAACTGCTTGCCCGCCGTCTTCAGGGCCTCGGAGAACTTCGCGGCGAACAGGTCGCGCATCGTCGCGAGGTCAGACGCCCGCTCACAGCCGACCTGCTGGGCCACCCGGATGACGGCCGCCTCGGTCTTGTCGACCTTCACGTAGAACTCGACCGCGATGTCGGCCCGGACGTTGTCCTTGCAGACCAGGCCGTCCTTGCCCCGCCGGTCGATCTGGATGTTCTTGACCGAGATGTCCATGGTCTCGGCGCGGTGGATCACGGGGATGACGACCTGGCCGGTGAAGGTCACGACGACCGTCCGCCACTTCGACACGACCAGGGCCTGGCCCTGCGGGACCTTGCGGAAGAGGCGGGTCACGATCAGCGCGAGGCCGATCGCCACGATGATCGCGATGACGATCGCGATGCCCGCCGCGGTGAGGATGCCGTCCATCGGTGAGTCAGTCTCCTGAGTCGGGGAAGAAGTCGCTCTCTCGGGCGATCGAGTAGGTGCCTGCCTCGGCATCGAACTCGACGAGGCGGATCTGCTCGCCCGGGCCGAGGTCGAGGCCACGGCCGTCGCGGATCTCGACACGCGACTGGGATCCGTCGGGCCAGTCGGCGTCGGCGTAGCCGAACCGCTCGTCGACCCGCCCCGAGCGCACCACGGCCGGTTGGCCGGCGAGCTCGGCGCCGTGGGGCGCCCGTGCGGTCTGCATCGCCGCGCCGAGGGGGCGGGCGAGCCGGGCGCCGAGGAACACCCCGGCGAGGAGCGCGACGGCGATCACGAGCAGGCCGAGCGCGACGGCGGCGGCGCCATCTGCGGCATCGACGAGCACGATCTGGCCGACGATCGCGACGAACCAGGCGATCAGCGAGACCATCGATGCCACGACCAGCGGCGGCACGCCGGCGATGCCCAAGGAGTCGAACGCCTCGCCCAGCACGCCCTCGCCGGCGTCGGTGTCGACGTCGACGTCGAGATCGAGGAACCCGATGATCGAGACGGCCCACAGGATCAGGCAGAGGACCAATGGCACGCCGAAGACCAGCCCGACCGGGCTCGTCGCAGCATCCCAGAACTCGGTCACCGCGCCCTCGGGGTCATGCCATCCGAAGATAGCGAGCACCGACGACCGTCAGCACCGGGGACCGCCACCCACTGCGGCGCCGCCGTCGCACCGTCAGGATGGGAGGTCGCGCTCGCTCCGGCGATCTGTTCGGCCGGTGCGACGCCCCGTCGGCCGGCGAGGTCGTGAGGGTTCGACCGGCCGGTGACCCGACGGCGCGATCGGCGTGCGGTTCACCCGTCGAGTCGACGGCGGAACGTCCCCGCTCCCACCACGCTCGTCGCTGCAGGGAGTCGCTCGCGCAGGCCCCGGTCGGACGTGACGACGGTCAGGGAGGCGGGGTCGTCGGCTGCTCCGACCAGCTCGACGATCCGGTCGTCGGCGGCGTTGCGGCCGCGCCGCCGGGCGAAGTCGATCGTCAGGTTGCCGCCCGCGAGCGTCGTGAGCCGCGCCTCGGGTCGCCCGTCGAAGACGACCGTGACGTCGTCGTCGTGGCCGCGGCACCAGACGGCGACCGATTGCGTGAGGCGTTCGGCCGCTCCGAGCGGATCGTTCCACCAACCATCGGGGCGCGATCCCATCACGTTGTTGCCATCGATGATCCACACCGCTCCCGGACCCTACGCTGCTCGCTCGTGACGACGCTGGTGACCGTGCTGATCGCCGTTGGCCTGGCGGTGGCCGTGCTCGTGTGGTTCGCGTTGCGCTGGCTCCGTCAGGCCCGCACCGGGGCGATCGAGACCGGCACCCGGCTGCTCGAGGGGCGCGACCTCGTGGTGCAGGACACCGCGGCGAACTGCTTCGGCCTCCGCTCGGCCGGCGCCGGTCAGATCCGCGGTAACGGTTTCCTCGCCGCGACCGCCGACGAGGTGGTCTTCGTGATGTGGGTGCCACGCCGTGTGGTCCACGTCCGCCGACCGCTGCTGGTCGAGGCCGACACCACCCGGTCGCACCTCGGCAAGACCGTGAGCCGCGACCTGCTCCGCCTTCGCTGGATCAACGACGACGGCGACGAGGAGGAGGCGGCGTTTGCGGTGCGCAATCTGCCGGCCTGGCTGGACGAGCTGGCCTGACCGCGACGCCGCCGCTCCCGCTCAGTCGCCGGTCGACGGTTCCTCGCCCGCCTCGTCATCGAGCCCGTCGTCGTCACCGGGTGGATCGTCGGACGGGCA
>JBCCTY010000157.1:0-9250 GCA_039197885.1 Actinomycetota bacterium
GTCGTCGTCGGGGCGGCGGTGGTCGTCGTGGCGCCTGCGACCGTGCCGGCCTCCTCGGCGCCGGATCCGTCCACCAGAACGCTCGTGACGGTCGGCGCGAGCACCGTCGCGATCGCTCCGATGGTCGCTGCGAGCAGCGTGGCGAGGACGCCGCTGCGCGGCGCAGGTCGTTCGGTGAGGGTGTGTTGCGTGGGAGCCACCCCGGCATCTCTACGACCGGGACCTGTCCGGGCCCTGTCCGTGGGGGACCGTCCCCCGACCGGCACCTCCGGACGCCTACCATCGAATGTGTGTTCGTCCTCGGGATCGATCCGGGCCTCTCGCGGCTGGGTTACGCCTGCGTCGAGCGCGTGCCGCGCCAGCGCGGTGGCCGCACCGCCCGGGCGGCGGCGGTCGGGGTCATCCGGACCTCCGCCGACGCGCCGATCCCCGATCGGCTTGCCGCGATCCAGGCCGAGGTCCGGTCGCTGATCGCCGAGCATCGCCCCGCCGTGGTCGCGATCGAGCGGGTGTTCTTCCAGGTCAACGCCTCGACGGCCATCGGCGTGGCCCAGTCGAGCGGGGTGACGATGGCCGAGGCGGTCAGCGCCGGGGCGACCGTGGTCGAGTACACGCCCAACCAGGTCAAGGAAGCCGTCGCGGGCTGGGGCAGCGCCGGCAAGGAGCAGATGCAGGAGATGGTGCGCATGTTGCTGGGTCTCGAGACGACACCGCGTCCGGCCGACGCCGCCGACGCCGCCGCGGTGGCGCTGTGCCACCTGGCGCACGCGCCGACGGTCGCCCGTGCCGCTGCGGCCTCGGGGCGGCGACGATGATCGGCACCCTGCGCGGCACGCTGCTGGCTCGTGAGGACGCCGAGGTCACGATCGAGGTCGCCGGCATCGGCTACCGGGTGAAGGTGGCCCCGACGTTGTCCATCGCGCTGGGCGAGCCTGGTGACGAGGTGTTCGTCTTCACCCACCACCACGTGAAGGAGGACTCCCAGGCGCTCTACGGGTTCCGCACCCTCGATGAGCGCCGGACCTTCGAGGCGCTCATCGCGGCGCCGAAGGTCGGTCCCACGCTCGCTCAGTCGATCCTGTCGGTCCACGAGCCGACGGCGCTGCGACTCGTGGTCGCCGACGACGACATCGCTGCGCTGTGCCTCGTGCCCGGCGTCGGACGCAAGACCGCGGCCCGGCTCCTGATCGAGCTGAAGACGCGGCTCGACCTGCCCGACGGCGACGCCGAGTCGCTCGCCGGGCTGGCGGCCAGCAGCGGGAGTGCGACGACGACGGCGGCGCCCAGTCCGCTCAACGACGTGCGCGAGGCGCTCGCCGGGCTGGGCTACGGACCCGACGAGATCGCGGCTGCGGTCCGGGACCTGCCGGCCGACGGCGACTCCTCGGCGCTGCTCAAGGGTGCGCTGCGTCGGTTGGCCGAGGCAGGCTGATGGACGTGACCGCGACGCGCGACGAGTTCCTCGATCCGTTCGGCGACGACGCGGAGCAGCAGCTCGAGGTCGGGCTCCGTCCCCGCCGTCTCGACGACTTCGTCGGGCAGCGCGAGCTCAAGGAGCACCTGAGCATCATCCTCGAGGCGGCCCGCCGGCGGTCCCTGCCGGCCGACCATCTCTTGTTCGCCGGTCCACCCGGGCTCGGCAAGACGACGCTGTCGGGCATCGTCGCCACCGAGCTCGGCGTCGCGCTCCACGTCACCTCGGGGCCCGCGCTCGACCGGGCCGGTGATCTCGCCGCCATCCTCACCAAGCTCGAACCGGGCGACGTGCTCTTCATCGACGAGATCCATCGCCTGCCGCGTGCGGTCGAAGAGGTGCTCTACCCGGCGATGGAGGACTTCCAGCTCGACATCGTGCTGGGCAAGGGTCCGGCGGCACGATCGATCCGCCTCGATCTGCCCGGCTTCACCCTCGTCGGGGCCACCACCCGGACCGGCCTGATCACCGGACCGTTGCGCGACCGGTTCGGCCTCGTGGCCCGGCTCGACTTCTACGACACCGACGACCTCCGGGCGATCGTCGAGCGGGCCGCCGGGTTGTTGGAGGTCGAGATCGACTCGGCCGGGGCGGGTGAGATCGCCCGGCGGTCGAGGGGCACCCCGCGCATCGCCAACCGGCTCCTCCGGCGGGTGCGCGACTTCGCCGAGGTCCGGGGGACCGGCGTGGTCGACGCCGACACCGCCCGCCGCGGCCTCACCGTGTTCGGGGTCGACGACCTCGGCCTCGACAAGGTCGACCGGGCGATCCTCGACTCGCTGTGCAAGCGCTTCGCCGGACGACCGGTCGGACTCACGACCTTGGCGATCTCGGTCGCCGAGCAGCCCGACACGGTCGAGGACGTGTACGAGCCGTTCTTGATCCAGCAGGGGCTGCTGCAGCGCACCCCCCGGGGACGGGTGCCGACACCGGCAGCCTGGGAGCACCTCGGCCTCGCCCCGCCGTCGTCTCCCGACGAGGCCCGCCTCTTCGAGACGTGATCCCGCAGGGCTGATTCCCGCAAAACCCGATCGGGTTGGTTGCCTTTTCGGTCGATCCGTGCTGTCCTCGTGGCGACCGCATCCAGGGAGGACGCCGATGACCGCTGCCACGACCCGCCTCAACGACGTCGACATCGCCGCGGTGGGCGAGCTGTCGGCCGCCGTGCTCGACGATCCGCAGCAGGCCGCGACGACGTGGTCGGCCGAGGTGAGCTGGCTGGGCGGCTTCCGCTCGGAGGCGAAGGTCCGCGACTTCGACGCCGTGCCGTCCGACGAGCCGCGGGGCCTGGGCGGAACCGACACGGCGGCCAACCCGGTGGAGCAGCTCCTCGGTGCGCTCGGCAACTGCCTGGCGGTCGGCTACGCAGCCAACGCCACGGGGCTGGGCATCGAGCTGCGCGACGTCCGGATCGAGGTGGCCGGTGAGCTGGACCTGCACACCTTCCTCGGCCTCGCGGACGGCAACGCCGGGTTCTCGTCGATCGACGTGCAGGTCCACCTCGACACCGACGCCGACGACGATGCGCTCGCCGCCCTGCACCAGAAGGTCACCAGCACGTCGCCGGTCGGCCACACGCTGTCGCGGTCGGTGCCGACGTCGATCTCGCTCGCCTAGACGTCGATCTCGCTCGGCGAGCGCTCGTCGCGGTCGGTGCCGACGTCGATCTCGCTCGCCGAGCGCTCGTCGAGGACCGCGCCGACGAGGAGGCGGATGCCCACGCCGATCGCTCGCTCGTCGGCGTCGAAGTCACCCACGTGGAGGTCCTGCGGTGGGTCGGCCCACGCCGGATCGCGCGTACCGAGGCGCACGAACGCGCCGGGCACCTGTCGCAGGTACCACGCGAAGTCGTCGCCGCCCCAGCTGTGGACGGCGGCGGTGACCGCATCGTCGCCGAGGCGGCGTCCGGCCACGTCGGTGAGTCGAGCGGTGACGGCGGGATCGTTCACCACCGGCGGGACGCCCTTCACGTAGTCGAGGTCGTGGGTCGCTCCCGTGCCCTCGACGATCGCAGCGAGCTCCTCGGCGACGAGGGTCGGCACGACCGCCCAGGTCTCGGCCGATCTCGACCGGACCGACAGTCGGAGCTCGGCGCTCGTGGGGATGACGTTCGCAGCGTCACCGGCGTGGATCGCACCGAACGCGAGTCGGATGTCGTCCGGGTCGTCGAGTCGGGCGACGACCTGGGCCCCGAGCTCGGTCACCACCCGCGCGGCGATCGGGACGAGGTCGACCGTCTCGGCCGGCCGAGCGGTGTGGCCGCCAGGCCCGTGGAGGCTGATCGTGACCATGTCGGCGGCCGAGGTGAGCGGGCCGGTCCGGAGGCCGACGTGGCCGACGTCGAGCTTGGGGTCGCAGTGGAGGCCGACGATCTCGCTCACGTCACGGAGCCCGTCGTCGTCGATCACCGAGATCGCACCGCCCGGCACCCGCTCCTCCGCGGGCTGGAAGATGGCGCGGACGGGTCGGGTCAAGGTCGGTTGGCGGGCGAGGTAGAGCGCCGCGCCCAGCACGATCGTGGTGTGCACGTCGTGGCCGCAGGCGTGGGCCCGACCGGGGACCCGGCTGCGGTAGTCGACCTCCTTGAGGTCGTCCATCGCCAGGGCGTCGATGTCGGCGCGCAGGGCCAGTCGACCGGGGCCGTCGCCGATGTCGACGGCGGCACCGGTGCCCGAGGCGAAGACGCGGGGCGAGAGCCCGGCGGCACGGAGCCGTTCCACGATCGACTCGGTGGTGGCGTGCTCCTCACCGCTGAGCTCGGGGTGGGCGTGGAGGTGGCGGCGGAAGGCGACGAGCTCCTCGGTGTGCTCGGCGATCCAGTGCTCGAGGGACGGTGCGTCGGGGCGTACGGTCGTCACGATGTCCAGTGTGTCCCCTGACGGGCTCGTCGGCGAGGCTGCGGACGACCTCGACCGGACTGCCGGGTCGCCGCCGCCCGCTCCCGGCCGGTCCGGGGATCTCGGCGGGGTTGCTACCGTCGTCGACGGTGTCGGATCGCCTCGTCTGGTACGCCGCGTACGGCTCGAACCTCTCGAGGGACCGCTTCCTGCTCTACCTGCTCGGCGGACGACCCGGTACCGGTCAGCAGCCGCACGCCGGCGCCGGCGATCGGACTCCTCCTCGCGGTGAAGCGGTCGTTCGGATCCCCGGGGTGATGGGCTTCGCCGGTGCCTCGTTGCGCTGGTCGGGGGGAACGTCGGTGCTGCACCACGAGGCGCCCGGCCGGTCGATCTCGAGGCTGTGGCTCCTGACCGCCGGTCAGCTGGCCGACGTCGCGGCGCAGGAGTGCGGGCTCGAGCCCGGGGCACTCGGGATCGACCTCGAGGAGGTCGTCGGCCGGCGCAGCGTCGTCGTGTCGCCCCGCCGCTACGGACGGATGGTCCACCTGGGCGACCGGGCGGGCTCGCCGGTGGTGACGATGACCTCACCGCGGCCTGCGCCGCCGTCGGCCCCGGGCTCGGCGTACCTCGACGTCGTGCGAGCCGGGCTGGAGGAGTGCGGCCTCGGTGCAGCCGAGATCGACGCCTACCTCGTGCGGCGACCCGGCTTCGTCGACCGAGGAGCGGGCGAGGGCGGCCGTTAGCGTTCCTCGGCGGTGCGGGTCTCCGACTTCGACTACGAGCTCCCCGAGGAGCGGATCGCGCAGGCGCCGATCGAGCCGCGCGACGCGGCGCGGCTGCTGGTCGACCGGGGCCCGGGCGAGTCCCCGGAACATCGTCGTGTGCGCGACCTGCCCGACCTGCTGCGGGCCGGCGATCTCCTCGTCGTGAACCGGTCACGGGTGCTCGCGGCTCGGCTCGAGCTCGAGAAGGAGACCGGCGGTCGGGTCGAGGTGCTGCTCCTCGAGCCAGTCGAGGGCGAGCCCGGGACCTGGCGGGCGCTCGTGCGACCATCGCGACGGGTGCGGGCCGGCACGGTCGTTCGCAACGACGAGCTCGAGGTGACCGCCGGTGCCGATCACGGCGATGGTGTCCGCGACGTGGTGCTCCGCCATGCCGGGCGACCCGTCGACGCCGCGACCGCCGACGGCGTGCTCCATGGCGTCGGCCTCGTCCCGTTGCCGCCGTACATCCAACGACCCCTCGAGGACGCCCGCCGGTACCAGACGGTGTTCGCCTCGGCGCCGGGCTCGGTCGCGGCGCCGACCGCCGGCCTCCACCTGACCGCCGAGCTGCTGGACGAGCTGCGCGCCCGTGGCATCGACGTGGCCGAGGTCGAGCTCCACGTCGGCCTCGACACCTTCCGGCCGATGACGAGCGACGACCCCGATGCCCACCGCATGCACTCCGAGCGCTTCGTCGTCTCCGACGACGTGCTGGTGGCCTGTCAGGCCGCCGAACGGGTCGTCGCCGTCGGTACCACCTGCGTCCGGGCGCTCGAGTCGGCCGTGCGGGGCATCGAGGACCGGACCGACATCTTCATCCGGCCGGAGTGGGACTGGCGGGTCGTCGACGTCGTGATGACCAACTTCCACCTGCCGAAGACGACCCTGCTCATGCTCGTCGAGGCCTTCGTCGGACCGCGCTGGCGCGCGCTCTACGCCGAGGCGCTGGCCGAGGGCTACCGCTTCCTCTCGTTCGGCGATGCGATGCTCCTGGAGCGGTCGGCATGAGCGCGGAGGTCCGGCTCGAGGTGACGGCCACCGACGGACGAGCGCGCGCCGGGCTCCTCCACACGCCTCGCGGGGCCATCCGGACCCCGACCTTCATGCCCGTCGGGACCCGTGGCGCCATCGTCCACCTCGATGCCAACGACTACGAGGCCTTCGACGAGCGGCTCCGTCCCGACGTCGTCCTCGGCAACACCTACCACCTGATGCTGCGGCCCGGCGCCGACATCGTCGAGCGGCTGGGCGGGCTCCACGGCTTCACCTCGTGGGACGGTCACGTGCTGACCGACTCCGGTGGCTACCAGGTCATGTCGCTCGAACCGAAGGTCGACGACGACGGCGTGACCTTCCGCTCGACCTACGACGGCGACCTCCTCCACTTCACGCCGGAGGAGGCGGTGCGGGTCCAGTCGCAGCTCGGCGGCGACATCCAGATGGCGCTCGACGTCTGCCCGCCCTATCCGTCCGAGCCCGATGTCGTGCGGTTGGCGATGGAGCGCACCCATGCCTGGGCTGCCCGCGCCCGCGAGGCCCACACCCGCGACGATCAGGCGCTTTTCGGGATCGTCCAGGGCTACCTCGACCCCGAGCTCCGGGCCGAGAGCGCGGCCGCCCTGACCCAGCTCGACTTCACCGGCCACGGCATCGGGGGGCTCTCGGTCGGTGAGCCCCGCGAGCTGATGCTGCCCGCCATCGAGGCGGTGGTCGACGTGCTGGTGCCGGCCAAGCCCCGCTACCTGATGGGTGTCGGTGACCCGGCGAGCATCGTCGAGGCCGTCGCCCGCGGCGTCGACATGTTCGACTGCGTCCTGCCCACCCGCCTCGCCCGCCACGGCACCCTCCTCACCGCCGCCGGCCGCATCAACATGCGCAACGCCAAGCACGCCGACGTCGACGAGCCGATCGACCCGGCGGGCACCCATCCGGCCTGCGCCCGGTTCAGTCGCGGCTACCTGCGCCACCTGCTGCTGGTGAAGGAGCCGACGGCCGGGCGGATCCTCACGCTGCACAACCTCTGGTTCCTGCTCGACCTCGTCGCCCGGGTCCGCGAGTCGATCGCGGCGGGCACCTTCGAGTCGCTTCGCGCCGAGGTGATGGAGGTCTGGGCGTGACGCCCCACCTCCTCGCGGACCGTCTGCCACGTGAGCGGTGCCGGGCGGCGCTACCCTCGCCTCCGGTCCGTCGGCCCCTCCTGACGAAGTGACAAGGACGGCATGGAGCTCCTGATCTTCCCGATCGCCATGATCGCGCTCACGTGGTTCCTGCTCGTGCGACCACAGAAGGCTCGACTGCGCGAGCGTGAGGCGTTGGTCGCCGCCCTGGGCGTCGGTGACACGATCGTCACGGCCGGCGGGCTCCACGGGGTGATCGTCGCCGTCGACGACGAGACGATCCGGATCGAGGCCGCACCGGGGGTCGAGCTGACCTTCGACAAGCGCGCCGTGCAGCGCTTCGAGGACGAGCTCGACCCGGTCGACCACGACGACGACGCAGGCACCGACCTGTGAGGCGCGGCCTCGTCGTCCAGCTCTCGCTCGTCGCGCTGGTGGCGGTCGGTGGGCTCGTCGCCACGCTGATCGCCGGCAACCGACCCCTCCTCGGCCTCGATCTCCGCGGCGGCGTCTCGGTGGTGCTCCAGCCGACGTCCGACGTCGACGGCGACCAACTCGATCAGGCCATCGAGGTGATCCGCAATCGCGTCGACGGCCTCGGGGTCGCCGAGCCCGACATCACCCGCCAGGGTGACTCGATCGTGGTGCAGCTGCCCGGTGTCGACGACTCCGAGCGCGCCCTCGAGCTGGTCGGCCAGACCGCCGAGCTCCGGTTCCGGATCGTCGCCAACACCGGCGGCCAGCTCGCGCAGTTCCCGAACACCCCCGAGGGAGCGGCCCTCGCCGTCGAGGTGGCCGAGCAGTTCCGCCAGCTGACCGGTGCCAGCGCCGGTCCGGTCATCGACCCCAACGACTTCGACCCGACCACGGGACCGATCACCAACCCGTCGGCCACCACCACGACCGTGGCACCACCGACGACGCTCGCTCCCGAGGCACCGGCCGACGACGAGAACGGCGCCGGCGCCACCGGCGTGCCGGTGGCGTTCACCGCCGGGACGACCGCGACGACCGCCACGACCGAGGCGCCGGCGACCACCGAGACGACCGAGGCGCCCGACGACACCACCGACACCACCGTCGCACCCGCCACGACGCTCCCGCCGATCGACCCTGCCGACGCGATCACCCCCCGCGAGGAGGACACCGTCAACAACGTCGTGGTGCTCCCCGACGTCGACGGCGAGTTCCTCTACGTGCTCCTGCCCGCCGAGGCCACGGGTGAGATCGTCGAGACCGCCAGCGCGAGCCTCGACCCGATCACGCTCGGTGACTGGATCGTCAACCTCGACTTCACCGGCCCCGGCGGCGTCGAGTTCGACCAGCTCGCGGCGGCGAACGTCGGCCAACAGCTCGCCACGGCCCTCGACGGGGTCGTCTACTCGGCAGCCTCGATCAACCAGGCGCAGTTCGGCGGGAGCGCCGTCATCTCCGGTGGGTTCGAGGAGGGCGAGGCGAAGGACCTCGCCACGGTGCTGCGCTTCGGCGCCCTGCCGATCGAGCTCGAGCCGGCGACGGTCCAGACGGTGTCGGCGACGCTCGGCAACGACGCTCTCAACGCCGGCGTGATCGCCGGCATCATCGGCCTCATCCTCGTCGGCCTCTTCATGACCGCCTACTACCGGCTGGCCGGTCTCGTCTCGATGCTCGGCCTCGCGGTGTCGGGCGCTCTGCTCTGGTCGACGATCTCGTTGCTCGGCGAGACCAACGGCCTCGCCCTGACCCTCGCCGGCGCCACGGGCATCATCGTGTCCATCGGCGTCCAGGTCGACTCCAACGTCGTCTACTACGAGCGACTCAAGGAGGAGATGCGGCGGGGGAGGAGCCTCCGGGTGTCGGCCGACGCCGGGTTCCAGCACGCCTTCTCGACCATCGTGAAGGCCGACGTCGCCTCGCTGATCGGCGCGGGGCTCCTCTACTGGCTGACCGTCGGTCCGGTCCGGGGCTTCGCGCTCTTCCTCGGACTCGCCACGATCCTCGACCTGATCGTCTCCTACCTGTTCATGCGCCCCGCGCTGGTGATGCTCGCCCGGCGTCGGGGAGCCGATCCACGCA
>JBCCTY010000158.1:0-9233 GCA_039197885.1 Actinomycetota bacterium
AGCGGGAGCCGACGACGTCGTGGTCGTGATGGGCACCCACGGCCGGACGGCGCTGCGCCGCCTGGTCATGGGCAGCGTCGCCCACCACGTCGTCCAGCGCGCGACCGCCCCCGTGCTGGTCGTTCCCCCGACCACCACGGGCTGAGCGGCCGGGCGGCACTGGTCGGACCGTCGAGGGGTGATTCGCCGGGTGACGGCCTCCGTCACGCAGACTGTTCCGGATGGGATCGGTGAGGCGCCAGGCGACCGCGCTGCTCGTCCTGGCCCTCGTGGCCTACGTCGTCACCCGGCGTCTCGGCGAGGACGGCTGGCTCGGCTACGCCAACGCCGCCGCCGAGGCCGCCCTCATCGGCGGTCTCGCCGACTGGTTCGCCGTCACGGCGCTGTTCCGCCACCCGCTGGGCCTGCCGATCCCCCACACGGCGATCCTCCCGACCCGCAAGGACGCGCTCGGCGACAGCCTCGCCAGCTTCGTCGAGACGAACTTCTTCGATGATCGGGTCGTGTCGGAGCGTCTTGCCGAGCGGGAGCTGTCGGTGCTCCTCGGGGAGTGGTTGGCCGACCCGTCCAACGCCCGGCGCGTCGGTGACCAGCTCGCCGTCGCCGCCACCAACGTGTCCGACTTCCTCGACGACGACCTCGTCGAGGAGGAGACGGGCAGGATGGTGCTCGACCGGCTGCGCCAGGTCCCGGCCGCACCGGTGCTGGCCCGGGTGATCCGGACGGGGACCGCGGACGGGCGCATCGACCGGCTCGTCGAGCGTGCCGTCGAGAGCGCGGTGACCCTGCTGGAGCGGTACCGCCCCGTCTTCCGACAGCGCCTCACCGACGAGTCACCGTGGTGGGTACCGGACTTCGTCGACGAGCGCGTCTACCGCCGCATCGAGACCGGCCTGCGGAGCTTCGCCGACGAGCTCCGCGACGACCCCGACCACGTCTTCCGCCGCGAGCTCCTCCGCAGCCTGACCGAGCTCGCCGACCGCCTCGATGCCGGCGGACCGGATGCCGCGCGCATCGAGTCGCTATGGCACGAGCTGCTCGACCTCCCGGAGGTGCAGCAGTGGGCGGCCTCGCTGTGGGCGTCGACCCGCGGCGAGCTGATCGCCTACGTCGAGGATCCGGCGTCGCCGATCCGTCGGCGGGCCGAGGGGCTCGTCGTGGCCTTCGGCGAGCGGCTGGTGACCGATCCGGAGCTGCGGGGGAGCGTCGACCGGTGGATCGGCCGGTCGGTCGAGCGAATGCTGGGCTCGGCCCGGGCCGAGATCTCCGACCTCATCTCGTCGACGGTGAAGCGCTGGGACGCCCGTGACGCGAGCGACCGGATCGAGTCGGCGGTGGGGCGGGACCTCCAGTTCATCCGCATCAACGGCACGCTCGTCGGTGCGCTGCTCGGTCTCGTGATCCACGCCTTCGGCCTGGCGATCGCCTGAGTCGACCGGAGCCGAGGGCCGTTCAGCCGGAGCGCTTCTGGATCCTCGCCCACTCGTCGCGCAGGCCGACGGTCCGGTGGAACAACATCGGGACGTCGAGGTCGTGGGCGAAGTACCCCAGGCGCTCGAACTGCACCACCTCACCCGGCGGGGTGTCGGCCAGGATCGGCTCGACCTTCGCCCCGGTGACGAGCTCCCTCGACGCCGGGTTCAACGCGGCGAGCGGGTCGCTGCCGTCGGCCCCCGGGTGGGGGTCGGTGAAGAGCCGGTCGTAGAGCGCGACGGTGGCGTCGACCGCGTGGTCGGCCGAGACCCAGTGGATCGTCGCCTTCACCTTCCGGCCGTCGGGCGCGTGGCCACCCGAGGTCTCGGGGTCGTAGGTGCAGCGGAGCTGCACGACCTCGCCGGCGTCGTCGGTCACGACGTCGTCACACCGCAGGAAGTAGGCCGCTCGGAGGCGGACCTCACGACCAGGGCCGAGTCGGTAGAACTTCTTCGGCGGGTCGAGCAGGAAGTCGTCGCGGTCGATCCAGAGCCGTCCGGAGAACGGGATCTGCCGGACACCGTCGGCGTCGTCCTCGGGGTTGTTGACCGCCTCGCGCCACTCGACCTCACCCCCGTCCCAGTTGTCGATGACCACCTCGAGGGGGCGGAGCACGGCCATGCGGCGCAGGGCGGTGCGGTTGAGGTGGGTGCGGACGAACGACTCCAGCAGCTCGACCTCGACCGTTCCCTCGGTGCGGGCCACGCCGATGTGCTCGCAGAACTCACGGATCGCCGCCGCCGGGTAGCCCCGTCGACGCAGCCCCCGCAGGGTCGGCATGCGCGGGTCGTCCCAGCCGTCGACGTGGCCCGCCTCGACGAGCTGGCGGTTCTTGCGCTTCGACGTCACGACGTGGGTCACGTTGAGTCGGGCGAACTCGGTCTGGCGTGGTCGGTCCCCGGGGAGCGGGAGGTGCTCCAGGAACCAGTCGTAGAGCGGTCGATGGGCGTCGAACTCCAGCGTGCAGAGGCTGTGCGTGGTGCCCTCGACGGCGTCGGACTGGCCGTGGGCCCAGTCGTAGGTGGGATAGATCGGCCAGTCGTCGCCGGTGCGCCAGTGGTGCTCGTGGCGGATCCGGTACATCACCGGGTCGCGCAGCCACATGTTGCCGTCGGCCATGTCGATCTTGGCCCGCAGGACCCGGGAGCCGTCGGGGAACTCGCCGGCCCGCATCCGACGCAGCAGGTCGAGGTTCTCCGCCGGCTCCCGGTCACGGAAGGGGCTCTCGACGCCGGGTTCGCCGAACCCGCCCCGCTGGGCGGAGATGGTCTCGGCGTCCTGGTCGTCGACGTAGGCCAGGCCCTCCTCGACGAGGTGCTCGGCCCACGCGTAGAGCTGCTCGAAGTAGTCGGAGGCGTAGACGATCTCACCATCGGGCTCGAAGCCGAGCCACCGCAGGTCGTCGACGATGCCCTCGGCGTACTCGGTGTCCTCGGTCTCGGGGTTGGTGTCGTCGAAGCGCAACCGGCAGGTGCCGCCGACCTCGTGCGCCACCGTGAAGTTGAGGCAGATCGACTTCGCGTGGCCGATGTGGAGGTAGCCGTTGGGCTCCGGCGGGAAGCGGGTCTGGACCCGACCGCCGAAGGTGCCCTGCGCCGCGTCGTCCGCGACGAGCTCGCGGATGAAGTCGGTGCTGGTCTCGTTGTCGGCGTCGGTCGGCTCGCTCACCGCACCAGTGTGCCCCGGCACGGCCGGGACCACGGCGACACGTGGGGTGGCGGGTCGTGGTCCGGTGGACGCGCTCCCCGGTCGTACGATCGGGTCGGTGTCCGAGCTCCTCGCGCTGTCCTTCGACGTGGCCACGGCGCCGTCGCTCCACCTCGGTGATCACGTCGACGGCACCGACGGCGTGCACCACGGCTATGGCTGGGGCGTGGCGTGGTACGCCGCCGGGGAGCGGGCCGCGACCGTGGTCAAGGACCCCCGGTCGACGGGCGAGAACGCCGTCTCGGCGATGCTGCGCGAGTGGGACCACTTCCGGTCGACCGCCTTCGTCGCCCACCTCCGGGGTGCCGCCCAGCGGCTCACGCATCCCGACACCCAGCCGTTCGTCCGGGCCTTCGCCGGGCGTGACTGGCTCTTCGCCCACAACGGCGACCTCGACCGCGCTGCGCTCGACGCGCTCCGTACCCGGTCCCCGGCCGAGCCGACCTCGCGCTTCGAGCCGCTGGGCAGCACCGACTCCGAGGTGGTGTTCTCCTGGCTGCTGGAGCAGTTCGCCGCCCGCGGGGCGCGTTGCATCGCCGACCTCGACCGGGTCGAGCTCGCTGCGCTGATCACCGAGGTCGACGGGCTCGGCACCGCCAACCTCTTGCTCACCGACGGCGAGGAGCTGCTCGTCCACCGCGACGACGAGGGCTTCAACGGCCTGTGCTGGTCGCGCATCCTGCCGCCCCACAAGGCCCGGCGACTGGAGTCGTCGGAGGTCGCGATCGACTTCGACGACCCCACCCAGGAGGGGTGGACCGGGCTGGTCGTCTCGACTCGCCCGCTGTCGGCCGAGGGTGTCTGGACCGAGCTGGTGCCCGGGCAGACCTTCATCGCCCGCCGGGGTGAGATCGTCTGGTCGAGCCATCCCGACGAGGTGGCGCCGACCCACACCGATGGTCGACCGGTGCGACTGCCCCAGTTCCGGCGCAAGGTCGACGAGGACGGGTGGCGCACGCTCGAGGTCCACCACGGCTCGACCTACCGCTACGCCCAGCCGGTCGATCGCAGCTCCCACGTGCTGCGCCTCGCTCCCGTGATCGACGATCACCAGCAGCTGGTCGACCATCACCTCACCGTCTCGGTGAACGGCGAGCGTCGACCCTACGAGGACGTGTTCGGCAACCGGGCCGAGATCGTCGAGCTGGCGGTGCCGTACTCCGAGCTGTCGATCGTGGCGACCTCCACGGTGCGGGTGCGCGAGCCGGTGCCCTTCACCGAGCTGCGCGGGTTCAGTCGTCCGCTTCGCGTCCCGCCGGTCTGGATGCCGTGGCAGCGCGAGCTCCAAGCGCCCTATCTGCTCCCACCCGAGCTGCCCGAGACGCAACTGCGGACGCTGTTCGACTTCGCCATGTCGTTCGTCGAGCGCAACGGCGGCGACCTGTTCGACACGGTCGCCGACATGAACCGGACCATCTACCGCGACTTCGGCTACGTGCCCGGGTCGACCGGCCTGGCGACGACGCCCTTCGAGGTGTTCACCGCTCGCCAGGGCGTGTGCCAGGACTTCGCCAACCTGCTGATCTGCCTGGCCCGGCTGCTCGACCTGCCCGCCCGCTACCGGGTCGGCTACGTCTACACCGGCGGCGGCTACGAGAACCGCATCCAGTCCGACGCCTCCCACGCGTGGACCGAGATCTTCCTGCCCTACACCGGTTGGCGGGGCTTCGACCCCACCAACGGCGTCCCGGTCAACACCGATCACGTCCGCGTGGCGTGCGGGCGCACCTACCTCGACGCCACCCCGACCAGCGGCACCATCTGGCACGGCGGCGGCAACGAGCTGCTCACCATCGACGTGCGGGTCACCGATCCCTTCGCCGACGACGAGGATCCCCAGCCCGGTCCCGACTCGCTGGGTCCGTCGCCGTCAGGCCAGTCGCAGTCGCAGGGGTAGTCGGGCGGGTCAGGTCCAGACCGGGCGGCGGAGGTCGAGGGTCAGGGGCTGATCCGGGTCGTGCTCGCGTGGTGGTGCGTCCATCGGGCCGACCCGGGAACCCTCGGGCACGAACCGGGACCGCCCCCGCGGCGCGGGTGGGGGGACCGGGCCCGGCGTGTGTCGCCAGTCGGCGAAGCGGGCGATGCGCCGCCCCTCGGCCTCCTCGGCGTTGACCGGGCGGACCTCGAACGTGCGGCCCCCCGGATGCGACACGTGATAGGTCGCGCCACCGATCGAGCGACCGGTCCAGGTGTCGATCAGGTCGAACACCAGCGGTGAGTGCACCCCGATCGTCGGGTGCAGCGCAGAGGGCGGGCCCCAGGCCTTGTAGCGGAGCCCGGCGACCTCGGTACCGGGGACACCGGTGCCCTGCAGCGGGACCCGGCGGCCGTTGCAGGCGAGGACGTACCGACCCTCGGCCGTGCCGGTCACCATCGCCTGCAACCGCTCGGTGGAGGAGTCGACGAAGCGGGCGGTGCCGATGGTGGTCAGCTCCTCGCCCAGCACGTGCCACGGCTCGACGGCTGCCCGGAGCTCCAGCTCGATGTCACCGATGCGCGTCGTGCCGTGGCGGGGGAAGCGGAACTCCATGAACGCGTCGAACCACGAGGCGTCGAGCGGATAGCCGGCGCGCTGGCAGTCCTCGACGACGTCGGCGAGGTCCTCGGCGACGAAGTGGGGGAGCAGGAACCGGTCGTGGAGGCCCGTGCCCCAGCGGGTGAGGCGGGTCGGTCCGTAGGGCTCACCCCAGAAGCGGGCCACGAGCACGCGCACGAGCAGGGCCTGCACGGCGGCCATCCGGGCGTGCGGCGGCATCTCGAACGCGCGGAGCTCGAGCAGGCCGAGCCGGCCGCTGGCCGAGTCCGGTGACCAGAGCTTGTCGATGCAGAACTCGGAGCGGTGGGTGTTGCCGGTGACGTCGGTCAGGTGGTGACGCAGGGTCCGGTCGACCAGCCACGGGAGCTGCTCGTCGTGGCCGAGGCGGGCCAGCTCGGCGAGCGCGATCTCGAGCTCGCCGATCGAGTCGGTGCGGGCCTCGTCGACCCGTGGCGACTGGCTGGTCGGGCCGACGAACCGACCCGAGAACAGGTAGGACAGCGCAGGATGGTGCTGCCAGTAGGTCAGCAGGCTGGGGAGCAGGTGGGCTCGCCGCAACAGCGGCGAGTCGCCGGGTGTGGCACCGCCGATGGTGACGTGGTTGCCGCCACCGGTGCCGGTGTGGATGCCGTCGAGGTCGAAGCGCTCGGTGGTGAGCCCGGCCTCCCAGGCGAGGTCGTTGAGCTCGGTGGTCTGGCGGACCAGGTCGGGCCACGAGGCGACCGGCGGGACGTTGACCTCGATCACACCGGGATCGGGAGTGACCGCGAAGCGGCGCAGGCGAGGGTCTGCGGGCGGTGGGTAGCCGTCGAGCACCACCGGGACGCCGATCGCCGCCGCGGCGCCCTCGACGACGGTGAGCAGCTGCACCAGGTGGTCGAGGTCCTCGGTCGGCGGGAGGAACACTCGGACGAGCCCGTCTCGCACCTCGACGGTGAGGGCGGTGATGAGCAGCGGTCCCTCACCTTCGTCGAGCGGTGGTCGGACGTCCTGGGGTCGCAGGTCCTGTGGCTGCACGTCCGGGGTCGCCGAGGGCACCGTCAGCGCCGCGAGCGGGGCGGTGGGATCGGGTTCGATCAGCGGGGCGCGTGGCTCCTCCGCCCGCAGCGACCCCTGGGGGAGCCGCAGCCCGACCGGTGAGTCACCGGGCACCAGCAGGAGCCGGTCGCGCCGCAGCTCCCAGCGCGACGAACGGAACCGGCCCCGCCCCCAGTCCCACCCGAGGGGAAGGACCCAACCGGCGGGGCGGTCGAGGCCGGCGAGCAGCGCCCGCGACAGCGAGGCCCGCCCGGCCGGCTCGTCGAGGTCGTACTCCAGCGGGTCGACGTCGACCGGGACGCCCGACTCGGCGTGGACGGTGCGCACCGGGTCCTCGTAGGCCGCGACGACGAGGTCATCGGCGATCGCCAGTCGGGCCGCGATGGCTCGGGTGATGGCCTCGGCGTCAGCCGCCGAGGCCGGCGTGTCCGTCGGTCCACCCGGCAGCGCGAGCAGCGACGGGTCGCTCCACAGCGGCACGCCGTCGACCCGCCAGGCGAGCGTCAGCGCCCATCGCGGCAGCGGCTCACCGGGGTACCACTTGCCGGTCGAGTGGTGGATGAGCCCACCCGGGCCCCAGGCCGCCAGGAGCCGCTGGGCCAGGTCCGCGGCGCGTGCCCGCTTGGAGGGGCCGTCGGCGGCGGTGTCCCAGTCCGGGGCGTCGGGATCGTCGCGGCCGACGAAGGTCGGCTCGCCGCCCATCGTGAGGCGCACGTCCTGCTCGGCGAGCGCGGCGTCGACGGCGTGGCCGAGCCGGTCGATCGCCTCCCACTGCTCGTCGCTGTAGGGCTTGGTGGAGCGGGGATCCTCGTGGATCCGGGTGACCTCGTTGAGGAAGTCGAACTCGACCTCGGTGACCCCCGTCGCTCCCTCGATCGGCGCCGCAGCGGGCGGATCGGGCGTCGCGGCGAGGGGGATGTGGCCCTCGCTGGCGAAGAGGCCCGACGTCGGGTCGAGCCCGATCCACCCCGCGCCCGGCACGTAGACCTCGGCCCAGGCGTGGAGGTCGGTGAAGTCGTGCGGCGTGCCGACCGTGCCGTCGGGGAGTGGCCGGTCGAGGGTGAGCTGCACGAGGTAGCCCGAGACGAAGCGGGCCGGGAGACCGAGCCGACGCAGCACCTGGACGAGCAGCCACGAGCTGTCGCGACACGATCCGATCCGCTGCCGCAGCGTCTCGGTGGGGGACTGGACCCCGGGCTCCATCCGGATCGAGTAGTCCACGACCTCCCGGAGGCGTCCGTTGATCTCGACGAGCGCGTCGATCGTGCGCGTGCCGTCGAGGTCGAGTCCGTCGACGAAGCCGAGCACCTCGGGTGAGTCCTCCCCGTCGGTGACGAGGAACGGTCGGAGCCCGGCGAAGCGGTCGACCGGTGCCGGGAAGCCGAACTCGACCGCCTCGTCGGCCACGAAGAAGTCGAACGGGTTGATCGAGATCAGCTCGGCGACCAGCTCGACGTCGAACACGAGCTGCTCGGTCGGCTCGGGAAAGACCAACCGGGCAACGAAGTTGCCGTAGGGGTCCTGCTGCCAGTTGCAGAAGTGCTCGCCGGGTTCGACGGTGAGCGAGTAGGACCGGATCGGGGTGCGGGAGTGCGCCGCGGGACGGAGCCGCAGCAGGTGGGGGTGCACCTCGGTCGGGCGGTCGAAGGAGTACGAGGTGCGGTGCCGGAGCGCGACGGTGATGGACACGGCGTCATCCTGCACCAGGTGCTCACATCGACGTGACCGGGAGCCGACGGGATCCCATGGATCGTCGTGCGTACGTGTGGAGGCGGTGGTGGCTGGCCGCCTGGGTCCTCCTGGTCGGCGGCCAGCTGTTCGCCTCGATCGGCCCGGGCAGCGAGCGGGTCTGGACCGCACCGCTCCTGCTCTTCGTCGCCGTGGTCATCGCCGCGTCGCTCTGCGTCGTGACCTCGGCCGCGGTACTCGTGGCAGCCCACCGTCGGTCGGCGCCCGAGCTCGGCCTCGTCGGCGGCTTCCTCATGTCGGTGTCGATCCTCCCGCTCGTGCACGGGCTGACGACGCCGGGGGTCTGGTACGGCCCGAACGACGCGACGCTCGTGTCCATCCTGCTGGCCGTGCCACTCGGCACCTTCGTCGCCGCGCCGCTCCTGCTGCCGAGGAGCGCGGTCGGTCGGCGGGTCCTCGGTCGGTGGCGGCACTGGGTCATCGCCTGGAGCGCGGCGATCGGCGTGCTCGCGATCGTGCTGCTCGTCGCGCCGAACGCCCTCCCGGCGCCGGTGATGTCGTCACCGAGCGCCATCGCGATCGGGGTCGCGTCGCTGGGCGGGTGCCTGGCGCTCTCGGTCCGTCAGCTCCGACTCAGCCGGATCAGCTGCGACGCCGGGAGCCTGACCGTGGCGATCGCCTTCGCCCTCATCGGGACCTCCACGCTGGTGTGGGTGGGCGACCGGCCCTACAACGCCGGGTTCTGGATGGCCCACGTCGTCGACGTCGCCGGGGTGTTCGCCGGCTGCCT
>JBCCTY010000159.1:0-9172 GCA_039197885.1 Actinomycetota bacterium
CGACCGTCCGTTCGACGAACCGGCTGCGGTCGATGCCGGCGGCGTCGATGCGCTGGAGCGAGGCCCCGTCGAGCAGCGAGGTGATCAGCACGGCCCGGGCTCGCGCCTCGTCGACGTCGAGGTGCGGATCGACGAGCCGCACGCGGTCCGCGATCGCGTCGTAGACCGTCAGCCACACCTCGTCGATGACCCGAGCCATGGTCTCGTCGTGCAGCGCGAGCAGGCCGGCGGGGAGGTAGACATCGGTCGCGCCGTCGCTCCAGCGGCCGATCAGGCCGAACAGGAGCTCGCGGAGGGCGGCGGTCGGATCGTCGTCGTCGCTCGCTGCGCCCTCGAGCGAGCCGAGGTCGGCCTCGAGCTCGTGGCGGACGACAGCGGCGAGCAGGTCGATCCGGGTGGGGAAGTAGTACTGGAGGTTGCCGACCCGGACGTCGGCGAGCTCGGCGATGCGGCGGACGACGAAGCCGTCGAGGCCCTCCTCGATCAGCACCTTCCGGGCGACCTCGACGAGTTGCGTGCGCCGGGCCGAGCTCCGGGACGTGACGGCCATGATCCGAGGCTAGGACGAGGTCGTGGGATGGTCGAGGTCATTGACCTAATTAGGTCGTTGACCTAGAGTTGGTCTCATGGCCGGCCCCGACGCACCTCCGCTCCGCGACCTCCCCTTCCGCGCCCTCGGTGGTCAGCCGGGATTCGCCGCCGACGATCTCGAACCCTTCGTCGACGCCCGGCGGATCGCGGTCCTCGCCTACGTGCGCGCCGACGGACGACCGAACCAGACGCCCATCTGGTACTCGTACGGCGAGGGCGTGTTCCACATGACGACCACGACCGGGTCGCCGAAGCTCCGGGCGCTCACTCGGCGGCCCGACGTGACGCTCACGATCCAGGACGAGCGACCGCCGTACCGGGCGGTGATCGTCGAGGGCCGTGTGGCGCTGCGGCCCCTCGACGACGACGACCCGACCGAGGGCATGGCTCGTCGGTACCTGGGCCGCCTCGGCGCCGAGGCCTACGACGACCTCACCGCCGAGGTGTACGCCGCCTCCGGGCTCACCCTGATCTCGCTGGTGCCCGACGTCCTCAAGGGCTTCGACAACCGCCGTGCGCTCGGCTGGGCGGAGCGGGCCTTCGTCGCCGCGAGGGAACGGCTGCCCATCCCGCGGCGCTGGCTGTGAGCGTCGTCTCCGAGATCACCCCACACCAGGAGCACCCATGACCAAGGGCTACGTCGTCTTCACCGAGGCGATCCACGACCAGGAGGCGCTCGACGCCTACGCCGCGGCCGCCACACCGTCGGTGGTGGCGGCCGGGGGCGTGCCGGTCGTCGTCGGACCTCCCACGGAGGTCGTCGAGGGGGAGTGGCACGGCGACACCACCATCATCCTCGAGTTCGAGAGCGTCGAGGCGGCCACGGCCTGGTACCGCAGCGACGCCTACCAGCAGGTCGCGCCGCGACGGCACGGTGCGGCGACGAGCAACGTCGCCATCTTCGCCGGCTTCGCCGCCCCCGGAGCCTGAGCGGCGTCGTCGGCCCGCCCCGTCCACGGCCGAGGGCCCGGCTAGCCTCCGGGAGCGCTGGCGGGGAGGCGTCCACACGACACGACCGGGGGTCCGGTGAAGATCGCGTTCTCGACCGACGAGGTCACCGAGGTGACCGACCACCTGCGCCGGGTCCTCGCCGATCGCGGGCACGAGGTCGCCGCCAGCGTGTTGGGGGAGGAGTGGCCGACGGTGGGCCGCACCGTCGGCGCCGCCGTGGCCGCCGGTGACGCCGACCTCGGCGTGGTCTGCTGCTGGACCGGCACCGGTGTGGCCTTGGCGGCCAACAAGGTGCCTGGTGTGCGGGCGGCGCTGTGCACCGACGCCGAGACCGCCCGTGGCGCGCGGCGTTGGAACGACGCGAACGTGCTCGCGCTCGGGTTGCGGTTGACCTCCGCGACCGTCGCCGAGGAGATCGTCGAGGCCTTCCTCACGACCGAGGTCGACGCCGCAGAGCTCGACACGATCGCCGGCGTCGAGCCGCGGTGACCGGCGGCTCCTCAACTGACCCCCGACTCGGACCGACAGGAACCTCGACATCCCGACCCGGGTCCGACCCGGGGAACCCCATCTTCACGTCAGGAGTCGGGACCGTGAATCGAATCCGCACGATCACCGCACTGATCGCCGTCGCCCTCCTCGCCGTCGCCTGCGGCTCCTCCGACGGCGACGATTCGACCGAGCCCGTCGCCTTCGCCGTCGCGCCCGAGGGCACGACCGACGCCCCCGCTGCCCCCGACGCCCCCGCTGGTGAGATCGACGCCGCCGACGCCACCGGGACCGCTGCGGTCCTGGCCGAGGCCGACGCCGACATCCAGGCCGTCCGCGACGACTGCGCCGAGCGTGGCGACCAGGTCTCGGACCTCCAGGGCGAGCCGCTCGACGAGACGATCTTCGACGGTCCGTCGCTCGTCTGCGCCCGCCTGACCGGCGTGAACCTGGCCGGCGCGTTCCTCGGCACGGCCGACTCCGACGAGTTCGACGCCGACGGCGCCGGCCGCCTCGATCTCTCCGGTGCCGACCTGACCGGCGCCGATCTGCGCGACGCCCGCCTCTCGATCGACGCGGTGGGTGCCAGCTTCGTGAACGCCGACCTCCGGGGCGCCGACTTCACCGACTCCGACCTCCGGGGCGCCGACTTCACCGGTGCCGACCTGACCGGCTCGACGATGACCGCGGCGCCCGCCGGCCTCACCCGCGCCAGCTTCCTCGACGCCACGATGGGCTGCAACGTGCTCATCGCCGGACCGGGCGTCATCCTCACCGGCGTGGTCGTCCAGGAGGAGTGCGACTTCTCCGATGACGGCGGCGAGACCGCCGACTTCGGTCGCGACGACTCCCGGCCCTGGGGCCCGGCGTTCTGGAACCAGATGACCCTCGGCGGCGTGCTCGACGAGTCGAGGATGGAGGGCTTCGACTTCTCCGACGTCATCGTCGAGGCCCGCTCGTTCCGTGGCGCCGACCTGACCGGTGCCCTGCTCACCGACGTCGAGGACGGCGGCCTGGGTGTGTGGCCCGGCGGCTCGGACTTCACCGGGGCCGTCATGGTCGGAGCGAACCTGTCGGGCACCGGCTTCCACGACGCGGTGTTCGACGGCGTCGACCTGAGCGGCGCCAGCCTCGTCGAGACCTACTTCCGAGGTGTGAGCGCCGACGGCGCGATCCTGAGCGGTGCCGACCTGTTCGAGCTCTGGGCCCAACGCACGAGCCTCCGGGCCGCCGTGCTGGTCGATGCCGACCTCTCGGGTGCGCTCCTCGACCGGGTCGACCTGTCCGATGCCGACCTCACCAACACCATCCGCGACGAGCTCGAGCTGACCGAGGTGGTGTGCCCGAGCGGGGTCGCGACGGTCGGCAACGTCGGCTCCTGCGACGTCGGCGACAACTTCGATCTGTCGGCGGGCAGCGACGAGGGCTAACCTCTGCCACCCTGATCGGACCGCCGCCCGCGAGGGCGACGGCGCCGTGGACGGGCACCTGGGGGGCTTGGGCCCCTCCACGGCGTTCGCTCGACGGCCACCCGGGGACGTGGCGCCGCCACCTCCCCGGGCCGGCCTCGGGTCCGGTCAGCCCCGACCGGTGATCCCGCCGATCGCCGCTCCGATGATGACGCCGGCCAACGCCGCCTTGCCGGCCTGTGTGCGCTTGCCGTCCTCGACGAGCACGGCGGGGTCGATGCGCTGCGACCGGGCCTGCTCGGCCTCCATGCGCAGCTTCACCCTGGTGGCGTCGATCTCGGCGCCGAGCAGCACCGTCATGGCCGTGAGGTTGAACCACAGCAGCAGCACGATGATCCCGGCGAAGATGCCGTAGGTCTCGTTGTAGCTGCCGAAGTTCGTCACGAAGATCGAGAACCCCGCCGTCGCGACGAGCCAGAGGACCGTGGCGACCACGGCGCCGACCGAGAAGAACCGGAAGCGCCCGATCCCACGCCGGTCCGGCCCGACCCAGTAGAGGATCGAGAGGGCCACGGCGAAGGCGACCAGCATGACGGGGTAGACGCCGACGGTCGCCAGCCACCGACCGAGCGCCCCGACGTCCGCGGCCGCGAGGATGGCGGGGAGCGCACCGAGGGCGAGGGCGCCCACGACGATCGCCACGACCGCGCCGGCGGTGAGCAGGTAGGCGGTCAGCCGCAGGTTCACCCCGCCCCGGGTCTCGGGGAACTCGTAGATGACGTTCAGCGTGCTCATGACGTGCTTCACTGCGGCCGAGGCCGAGAAGAGCGCCACCAGGATGCTGCCGGCGAGGGCGAACCCGAGCGAACCGCCGCTGTTCTCCGCGATCGAGCTCATCTGCGAGCTGAGGAAGTCGGTGGTCTCCTCCGGGAGGCTCTCGGTGGCGTCCTCGATCTGCCGCGTGATGTCCTCGGGGTCCGCGACCAGGCCGTAGATGCTGATGATGGCGACGAGGGTCGGGATCAGCGCCAGGAACGCGAAGAAGGCCACGCCTGCGGCCTTCACGGGGACGTAGTGCTGCTTGAACTCGGCGAACACCCGCTTGCCGAAGGCCCGCAGCTCGCCGATCGAGCGGGGGTTCGGCGTGACCGGCGGCTCGTCGGTCACGGTGGGGTCGGTCGTCGTGGCCACGACCCCGATCCTTGCACGACCCACCGCCGTCGCGCTCCGTCACCGGGCTAGGTTCGGGACCCGTGCCGGCCACCCGAACGCGACCGCCCTCGCTGCGCCACGAGAAGGAGCTGTGGGGCCAGGGCGCCGAGGTCGTGGTCGGACTGGACGAGGTCGGACGGGGGGCGTGGGCCGGTCCGCTCACGATCGGTGCCGCCGTCGTGCCCCGTGACCGCCGCGTCTACCGCGTGCGCGACTCCAAGCAGCTCAGCGAGCCCGAGCGCGAGCGGCTCTTCGGGCGCATCGCCGACTGGTGCGTCGCCTGGGGCATCGGCCATGCCGAGCAGCACGAGTGCGACGAGCTCGGTATGAGCGAGGCGCAGCGCCTCGCGGCCCGGCGGGCCATCGACGCCGTCGGCCTGACACCCGACATGGTGCTGATCGACGGCAGCTGGGACTTCGTCGCCGACCACGAGACCCGCACGATCGTCCGGGGCGACGCCTCGTGCCTCTCGATCGCGTCCGCGTCGATCCTCGCCAAGGTCGTGCGCGACCGCCGCATGCGCGCCTGGGCCGAGCACCACCCCGAGTACGGCTTCGACGGCAACAAGGGCTACCCGTCACCCCACCACCGGGCCGCGCTGGCCTGGTTCGGGCCGAGTGCCATCCACCGCCGGTCGTGGATCTTCATGGACAAGCTGCCGTGGGGCGGGGTGCGTCGCTACGACCGCGAGGCCGCCACCCAACCGACCCTCTGGGAGTGAACGCATGACCGACGCCTACCGGATCACCGAGGGGAAGCGGGTCCGTCTCTCCAAGCTGGCGACCCGTGACGACGCCCTGTTCGCGGGTCAGAAGGCCGAGGGCCTCGAGCGGCTCGACGAGTTGTCGCGCGAGATCGCCGACCTGCAGCGGCGACTCTTCGCCGAGGACCGCCACCGCGTCCTGGTGGTGCTGCAGGGCATGGACACCTCGGGCAAGAGCAGCACGATCCGCGACGTCTTCCGGTACACCAACTCCCTCGGGGTGCACGCCGTCTCCTTCGGCAAGCCGAGCGAGGAGGAGCTCCAGCGCGACTACCTCTGGCGGATCCACGCCCACACCCCCCGACGCGGTGAGATCACCGTGTTCGATCGGAGCCACTACGAGGACGTGACCGTCGTCCGCGTGCTCGACCTCGTGCCCGAGCGGGTCTGGCGGCGTCGCTACGACCACATCCGTCGCTTCGAGCAGATGCTCGTCGACGAGGGCACGACGATCGTCAAGCTGTTCCTGCACATCTCCGTCGACGAACAGGCCGAGCAGCTGCGGGAGCGCATCGACGATCCCGAGGTCCGATGGAAGTTCAACCCGTCCGACCTCGAGGCCCGTGCTGCCTGGGACGACTACGAGACGGCCTGGTCCGACGCCATCGCCGAGACCTCGACCGACGACGCGCCCTGGTACGTCGTGCCGGCCGACCGTCGCTGGTACCGCAAGCTCGTCGTGGCGCAGATCCTGCGCGACACCCTCGTCGACCTCGATCCCCGGTACCCCGAGGTCGACGACGACCTCAGCCGCTACCTCGACCAGCTCTGAGCGGCGACGCCCGTGAGTGGGCCCGGCCTCGGACGCGCCGGTACCGTCGCCCGATGGTGCAGACCCCCACGACGAGCGGCGGGACCGACGTCCTCGGCGCACTCGTGGATGCGGTGCTCGATCCGGCCTCGACCGACGCCGTCTCCCTCGTCGTCGGCGCTCCGGGCATCGGCAAGACCCACCTGCTCGGTCGTCTCGCCACCGAGGTGGAGGCCGCCGGCGCGTTGGTCGGCTGGTGCGCGTGCGGGGATGCGGCCGGGGGAGCGCCGCTCGGGGAGCTGATCGAGGCGGGCTCCCTGCTCGACCCACCCCTCCACCCCCACGAGCTGGGCGACGATCCGCTCGCGGTGCTCCGAGGCGTCGAACGTTGGCTCGACGAGGTCGGGTCCGACGGTCCGACGATGCTGGTGCTCGACGACCTGCACGAGGCCGGTCCGGCGACCCTCGAGGTGGTCCGTCGACTGGGGCGACGGCCCCGTCGGACGTCGTGGACGCTCGTCGCGGCGACCCGGCCCTCGCTCAACCTGCTCAGCGACCATCGCGGGCCCCAGCACCGACTCGGCGGCCTCGGCCTCGACGATGCCAGGGTGCTCGCCCGTGCCTCGGGCCACGCCGACATCGACGACGACGAGCTGCATCGCCTGCTCCATCGCACCGGAGGGAACCCCCTCTTCGTCCGGCGACTCCTCGAGCGGGGCGGGGCGGACGCTGCCGTCACACCGGAGCTCGGTGCTCTCCTCCAGGACTCGTTGTCCGAGCTCGACGACGGGGTGCGGCCGGTGGTCGAGGCCCTCGCCGTGCTCGGGTCGGCCGCGCCGAGGACGCTGCTCGCGACCATGCTCGGGTCGCAGGCCCAGCGGGTCGCGGAGTTGCGCACCGACGACGTCATCGTGGTCGACGGCACGAGCGCGTCGTTCCACCATCCGCTGTTGCGCGAGCTCGTCGTCGAGGGCCTGGACCACGAGCGCCGCAGCGAGCTGCATCGCCGGGCGGCCGAGGCGCTCGACCGTCACGGCGCCGACCCCGCCGCCGTCGCGCTGCACTGGCGGCAGGCGGCGACGACGGCCCCGGCGCGGGCCGCCGCCGACATGGCGCTGCGCGCCGGGCACCTCGCGATGGGCATCGGAGCCCTGACCGAGGCGGCCGACCACTTCGCTCACGCCGGGGTCGTGCTGACCGATCTCCGCGACCGCGACCAGGTGGTCTCCAGCGCCGTCTACCGGGCGCGGGCGCTCAGCCTCGGAGGCGACGTCGGGTCGGCCTGGCGACTGTTGAGCTCGCTCGACGACGTCGGGTCGGCGGGCGACGAGGCACGACGGGCGGCGGCGCGCGAGCTGCTCCGGCTGCGGTGGCGCGAGGAACCGAACCCGACGTGCCTCGACGGCGATCGGCTCGCCGCGCTGGTCGACTCGTGGCTGCACGGCCTCGACGATCCCACGGACCGGTGCCTGGCGGGCCTGGCTCGCGTGGCGGCCGGCGAGATCGACGGTCCACGAGCGCACGATCGCGACGCCGCGGCCGACGCCGTCGCCGCCGCCGAGGCGAGCGGCGACCTGTCGCTGCGCGCCGAGGCGCAGCTCGCGATGCGTCGTGCGCTGATGGTCTGGCCCGGCTCCTTCGACGAGCGGCGCACGGCCTCGGAGGCCGCTGTCGCCGCCGCCCGGTCCGTCGACGATCGAGAGCTGCTCGGTCGGAGCGTGCGGATGTTGCACACCGACGCCATGGTCGCCGGCGACCGCGCCGAGACCCTCGCGACCCTCGCCACCTTCGACGTCGCGGCGACGGCAGCCCTCCGTGAGCACCAGGGCCTCGCCCATGCCGGGCTCGCCGCGATCGAGGGTCGCTACGACGACGCCGACCGGATCCTCACCGTGGCGGCCAAGGACCTCGCCGACTCGGACCTCCCCGCGACGTCGCTCGAGTTCGTCCGGGTCGTGCTCGCGCTCGACACCGGGGCGCTCGCCGCCGAGCTCGCGCAGTACGAGCCGCTGATCGCCGTGATCGCCGATCCGGCCCTGACCGCCGCGTTCGCGCTCGCCGCTGCGGTCGAGGGTGACGCCGACCGGTGTCGACGGTTCCTCGACGACCTCGTCCCCGAGCTGGTGGCCGACCCGACGCCGGTGCTGTGGCCGGTGTCGATGGCGATGGTGGCCGAGGCGGCGGCCGCGGTCGATCACGAGCGCTGCGGCGACCTCCTCGCCGCGCTGACGCCGTTCGCCGGCTCCTGCATCACGCCGGCAGCGGCCTCGACGCCGTGGTTGGGCAGCGTCGACCGGCACCTCGGCCTGCTCGCGCTCCGCGCCGGCGACGAGGGGGCCGCGGTCGACCACCTCACGGCGAGCCTCGTGACGCACGAGGCGATGCGGGCCCGACCGTGGGCGGCCCGATCCCACGCCGCGCTCGCGATGGCACTCCGCCGGGTCGGACGCGACGACGACGCCGATGCTCATGCCGCCCGGGCCGATGCGCTCGTGCGCGAGCTCGGGATGGGGTCGGTGGCCCTCGTCGGCGAGTGGGGCGTCACCGCCTCGAGGCGCAGGGTGACGCCGGGGCGGCGGGCGACCTTCGTCCGGGAGGGCGCCGGGTGGTCGGTCGGTCTCGACGGCGGCGGAGCGGGGCGCGTCGCCGACCTCGCGGGGATGACCCATCTGCACCGGTTGCTGGACACGCCGGGTTCGGACTGGCACGTCCTCGACCTCTACGGCGCCGACGCCGGCGCCGCCGTCGCCGAGTCATCGGGCACCGAGGTGCTCGACGACACCGCTCGCCGGGCCTACCAGGAGCGGATGCGGGCGCTGACCGCCGACCTCGACGAGGCCGAGGCCCACGCCGACCTGGGCCGCGCCGAGGCCGCCCGGCGGGAGATCGACGACCTCGAGCACGAGTTGCTCGCCGCGTTCGGGCTCGGTGGTCGGGCTCGACGACTCGGCGACCCGGGGGAGCGGGCCCGGGTGAACGTCCGTCGGTCCGTGTCGCGCGCCCTC
>JBCCTY010000160.1:0-9169 GCA_039197885.1 Actinomycetota bacterium
CGCGGTCGGCAACGGCTACCTCGGGATGCGGGCCAACCCCGAGGAGGGCCGCGAGTCGCACAGCCACGGCACCTTCCTCAACGGCTTCCACGAGACCTGGGCCATCCGCCACGCCGAGCAGGCCTACGGCTTCGCCCAGACGGGCCAGACCATCGTCAACGCCCCCGATGCGAAGGTCATCAAGCTCTACGTCAACGACGAGCCGCTCCTGGTGCCCGAGGCCGACCTCGTCTCCTACGAGCGGGCGTTGTGCTTCAGCACCGGACGGCTCACCCGCGACCTGGTGTGGCGCACCCCGTCTGGCACGCACGTGCGGGTGTCGTCGAGCCGGATGTGCAGCTTCGAGCACCGCCACCTCGCCGTGTTCACGTTCGAGGTCGAGCTGCTCGACCACCGGGCGCCGGTGGTGATCTCGTCGCAGTTGCTCAACCGCCAGGAGGGCGGCGACGAGTACGCCGTGGAGGCGGCGGCGCTCGGCGAGGGCGGCGAGGGGATCGACGACCCGCGACGGGCCCGGTCCTTCGACCGACGGGTGCTGCTCCCCCGTCTGCAGCGCGTCGACGGTGATCGGGTCATCCTCGGCTATCGCGCGTCGAACAGCGGGATGACGTTGGCGTGTGGCGTCGACCACGACCTCGACGTGGGCGACGACGCCGACGTGATGACCTTCGCCACCGAGGACCTGTCGAAGACCGTCGTCACCGTCGACGCCCAACCCGGTCGGGTCATCCGGCTGACCAAGTACGCGGCGTACCACACGTCGCGCGGCGTGCCGGCGGCCGAGCTCGCCGATCGCTGCGAGCGCACCCTCGCCCGAGCCCGGTCCGCGGGCCGCGACGAGCTGACGACCGGCCAGCGGCGGTGGCTCGACGACTTCTGGGCCGCCGGCGACGTCCGGATCGAGGGTGCGCCGAAGGTGCAGCAGGCCGTCCGGTGGAACCTGTTCCAGATCGCTCAGGCGTCGGCCCGGGTCGACGGCATGGGTGTGCCGGCGAAGGGCCTGACGGGGCAGGGCTACGAGGGTCACTACTTCTGGGACATGGACGTCTTCGTCCAGCCCTACCTCAGCTACGCCCAGCCGGTCGTGGCGAGGAACCTGCTCCGCTTCCGCCACCACATGCTCGACGACGCGCGCCGTCGGGCGGCCGAGATGAACCAACGTGGAGCGCTCTTCCCCTGGCGGACGATCAACGGCGAGGAGGCCTCGGCCTACTACGCCGCGGGCACGGCGCAGTACCACATCAACGCCGACATCGTGTACGCCCTGCACCGCTACCTCAAGGCGAGCGGCGACGACGAGCTGCGGGCCGGCAGCGGAGCGGAGCTGCTGGTCGAGACCGCCCGCATGTGGGAGGACCTGGGCTTCCACCGGGAGGCCGACGGACGGTTCCACATCCACGGCGTGACGGGACCGGACGAGTACACGACCGTCGTCAACGACAACCTCTATACGAACGCAATGGCCCGCTTCAACCTCAACCTGGCCGCCCAGACCGTCGAGATGCTCCGCACGGAACGACCCGACGACCACGAGCGGCTCGTCGAACGAACCGGTCTCCAGCCCCACGAGACCGACGACTGGGCCCGGGCCGCAGCGGCGATGTACCTCGTCTACGACCACGACCTCGGCATCCACCCGCAGGACGACAGCTTCCTCGAGAAGGAGCGGTGGGACTTCGAGGGGACCCCGCCCGAGCAGTACCCGCTCCTGCTCAACTACCACCCGCTCGTGATCTATCGCTTCCAGGTGCTCAAGCAGGCCGACGTCGTGTTGGCGATGTTCCTCCTCGGCGAGCACTTCTCGATGGAGCAGAAGCGGCGGAACTTCGACTACTACGACCCGATCACCACCGGCGACTCGTCGCTGTCACCCTGCGCGCAGTCGGTCATCGCGGCCGAGATCGGTGAGCACGAGCTCGCCCGCCGCTACTTCCACCTCTCGCTCTACATGGACCTCTGCAACGTCCACGGCAACACGGCCGACGGCGTGCACGTCGCATGCTGCGGCGGCGTCTGGATGGCACTCGTCCAGGGCTTCGCCGGGATGCGCGACCACCACGGCCTGGCCTTCGACCCACGCCTGCCGCCGGACTGGGAGGCGATGTCGTTCCAGCTCGCGTGGCACGGGCGCCGCATCGACGTCAGCCTGCGACGCGACGAGATGGCACTCGACGTGGTCGGTGCGGGGCCGCCGGTGCAGGTGCTCGTCCGCGACGAGGAGGTCGAGATCGTGCCGGGTACGACGACGAGGGTGCCGATCCCGACGCTCGCTCCGAACGGTGGAGCGGGCTGACCGGCCCACCCGGGCGTGAGATCGCTCAGGCCTGGGCGGGGGTGAGACCCAGGTTGGCGTGGATCTCACGGGTCGCGGTCGACCGGTTCAGCGTGTAGAGGTGCAGGCCGGGGGCGCCCCGCTCGATCAGCTCGGCGCACAGGGACGTGGCGGCCTCGACGCCGATCCGCCGCACCTCCTCGGGGCCCGCGGCCGCCTCGACCCGCTCGGCGAGCCAGTCCGGGAAGTCGGCGCCCGACAGCTCGGCCATCCGCTTGATCTGGCCGGCGTTGGTGACGGGCATGATCCCCGGGAGCACGGGGGTGGAGCACCCCAGCTCGGCGAGCTCGTCGACCATCCGGAGGTAGTGATCGGCCTCGAAGAAGAACTGCGTGACCCCGAAGTCCGCGAGAGCCAGCTTCGCGGCCAGGTGCCGGCGATCCGCGCCCCGGTCGGTGGAGCGAGGGTGCAGCTCGGGATGAGCAGCGACACCGATCGAGAAGTCGCCGGTCTCGCGCACCAGCTCGACCAGCTCGCTGGCGAACTCGAACTCGCTGTCGGGCGGGAGACCGTCGCTGGGCGGATCACCACCCAGGGCGAGGATGTTCTCGATGCCGGCCTCGGCGTAGTCGGTCAGGATGTCGCGGACCTCGGCGCGGGTGTGACCGACGCAGGTGAGGTGGGCCATCGGGGTGATCTGGGTCTCGCGCCGGACCCACCGCACCACCGAGCGGGTGCGCTCGCGGGTGGAGCCGCCCGCGCCGTAGGTCACCGAGACGAACGAGGGCGCGAGCGGCTCGAGCTCGGCGATGGTCCGCCCGAGCGTCATCGACGCCGACTCGGTCTTGGGCGGGAAGAACTCGAAGGAGATCGTCGGGCGATCCCCGAACAGGTCGACGATGCGGGTCACAACCACGCAGGGTAGCGGTCTGGTCTCAACGACGGCACTCGGCACGAGCCACGGAGCGCGGCAAGCTCACCGCGCCGACGCGCTCGTCCGGGACGGCGTCGGGTCGTCGACCAGCAACGCCGCTGCGTCGGCAGCCGGCGAGGGGCGATGGAAGAGGAAGCCCTGCGCGAGATCGCAGCCCAGCTCGGCGAGGTGGGCGGCGACCTCCTGCGTCTCGACGCCCTCGGCGACCACGGTGGTCCCCAACGAGTGGCCGAGGGTGATCGCGGCGCGCACGATGGCCGACGTCGACTCGTTGCGATCGACGTCGGCGCCGAAGCCCCGGTCGATCTTCACGATGTCGATCGGGAGGTCGCGGAGGTAGCCCAGTGCCGAGTAGCCCGTGCCGAAGTCGTCGATGGCCAGTCGGACGCCGAGCGACCGCAACCGGTGCATCACCGTCGCGGCGTGCTCGACGTTGTGGATCAGGGCCGTCTCGGTGAGCTCGAGCACGACCCGCATCGGGTCGACGCCGTGGCGGGCGATCGCGGCCTGGACGGTGGCGGGGAACTCCGGGTGGGCGAGCTGCACGGGCGAGACGTTGACGGCCATGGTCAGGGTCTGGCGGAGGTGGTGCCACTCGACGAGCTGGGCCAGGGCCAGGTCGAGGACATGGGCACCGAGCTCGACGATGAGCCCACTCGATTCGGCGATCTCGATGAAGCGGGCCGGTGGCTGGAGGCCGTCGATCGGGTGCTCCCAGCGCGCCAGCGCCTCGAAGCCTCGCACCGCACCGGTCCGGAGGTCGTTGACCGCCTGGTAGTGCAGCACGAACTCGTCGACGGTCAACCCGGACCGGATCCCGTGCTCGACCGCGATCCGCTCGCGGGCCTGCTCGCGCATGTGGTCGTTGAACAGCTCGTAGCGGTTCCGGCCGAGCTCCTTGGCCTGATAGGCCGCCGTGTCGGCCTCGCGGAGCAGGTCGGCGGTCCGGTGCGACACCTCCGAGCCCGCTGCCACGCCGATCGACGCGGACACCCGCAGCTCGCGACCGGTCACCTCGATCGGCTCGACGAAGGACCGACAGATGCGTCGGGCGAGCGCCTCGGCCTCGTCGAGGCCGGCGCCGGTCGAGACCACCACGAACTCGTCGCCACCGAGGCGGGCGACCAGATCTCCGATGGCGACCGACTTCCGGAGGCGCTCGGCGACGCCGACGAGCAGCTCGTCGCCCGCTTCGTGACCCATCGAGTCGTTGATGAGCTTGAACTGGTCGAGGTCGAGCAGCAGGAGGGCCACGTCGTGACCGGCATCGAGCACGGCTTCGAGGTGCGTGGACATGGCGGTCCGATTGGCGAGCCCGGTGAGCTCGTCGGTGGTCGCCTGGTGCGACAGCTCGTCGGTGAGACGCCGTTCCTCGGTCACGTCGCGAGCCATGAGGTGGACCTCGTCGTCGGACAGCCGGTGGGCCTCCCACGCGAGCAGCCGGGGAGGACCGTCCTCATGGCGCTCGGCCCGCTCGAACCGTCGCCACGCACCCAGCGGGAGGCCGATGATCCGATCCTCGAGATCGCCACCCCAGAGCGAGCCGATCGAGTGGCCGACGAACGCCGACCGATCGGTGCCCTCGAGGCGGCGCGTCGCCGCCATGTTGAGGTCGCGAACGATCCCCTCGCCGTCGACGACGACGAACAGCTCGGCGGCAGCGTCGAAGAAGCGCCGGACACGCTGGAGCCGGCGTTCGGTGTCGACCGTCGCCGTGACGTCGCGCTGGATGGCCAGGTAGCGGTCCTGTGTCGGATCCAGGCGGATCTTCATGTCGAGCGTCAGCCAGGAACCGTCGTGGCGTCGCGACCGGGCGCGAACCGCCACCTCTTCGTCGGGTCGGAGCCGATCGAGGCGTTGCATGACCTCACGGCGATCCTCGGGATGGAGGAAACCCACCGCGTTCTGACCGATCAGCTCGTCGGGCCGGTACCCATGGGCCGCGAGCGCCGCCGGATTGCACCACTCGATCTCACCACCTCGCCGGTAGACGAAGACGAGGTCGGATGCGGTGTCGATGATCCGACGAGCGAAGAACAACTGGCCCTCGTGGCGAACGGCTTCGGTGACGTCGCGGCCGACCGCCACGACGACGTCCGCGTCATCGAGGCGCTCGAAACGCCACTCGACGGTGGACGACGTGCCGTCATCGTGCCGATGTCGGATCCGCACCGGATCGGCCGGCCCATCGCCGTCGTAGGCGGCGACCACGCTGCGCACCGC
This sequence comes from Actinomycetota bacterium, assembly GCA_039197885.1. Classification (GTDB taxonomy): domain Bacteria; phylum Actinomycetota; class Acidimicrobiia; order Acidimicrobiales; family Poriferisodalaceae; genus JBCBSZ01. The sequence continues at coordinate 5,430 of JBCCTY010000160.1, forward strand.
GAGGCCACGGTCGTCGGGATGGACGAGCTTGGTGACCTCGCGAGCGTGCACGCGGCCCTCGGCCACACCGAACGAGCGGCGAGCCGCCTCGTTGGTGAGCACCACCGATGCCTCGCCGTCGAACGCGACGAACAGGTCGGACGCCGCGGCGAAGAAGCTCTCGACGAGCGATCGAGCGGAGGAGTCGGCCACCTCATCCCATCGGCGGATCGGCGTCCGGTCATGAGTCCCGGGCGACCGGGGCCGATCAGTGCCGGAAATGCCGCTCACCGGTGAGCACCATCGCCATCCCGTGCTCGTCGGCGGCGGCGATCACCTCGTCGTCGCGCACCGAGCCACCGGGCTGGATCACGGCTGCCGCTCCGGCGGCTGCAGCGGCGTCGATGCCGTCGCGGAAGGGGAAGAAGGCATCGCTGGAGCAGGCACCACCGACGGCTCGGCCGTCGGCCTTGTCGGCAGCGATGCGGCTGGCGTCGACCCGACTCTGCTGACCTGCACCGATGCCGACCGCCTGCCCGCCCTTGACCAGCACGATGGCGTTGGAGGTCACCCGGGCGCCGAGCACCCACGCGAGCTCCAGGTCGATCCACTCGTCGTCGGTGGGCGTGCGCTCCGTGACGACCCGCCAGCCGTCGCGATCGAGCGACACGGCGTCGGGTCGTTGGACGAGCAGCCCGCCGTCGATGGTCCTCACGTGGTGGGGGTCGCCACCCGGTGCGGCTGCCGTGAGGACCCGGAGGTTCTTCTTGGCCGTGAGCGCGGCGAGCGCGGCGTCGTCGTAGCCGGGGGCGACGACCACCTCGGTGAAGATCGGGGCGAGCGCCTCCGCGGTGGCGAGGTCCATCGTGCGGTTGACGGCGACGATGCCACCGAAGGCCGACGTCGGATCGCCGTCGTGGGCGGAGCGGTAGGCGTCGAGCAGCGTCTCGGCCACGGCAGCGCCGCAGGGGTTCGCGTGCTTGATCACCACGGCAGCGGGTCGTTCGCCGAGCTCGTGCACGAGGCGCCACGCCGACTCGGTGTCGTAGAGGTTCAGATAGGACAGCTGCTTGCCGCCGTGCTGCACGGCGTCGTCCCACCAGCTCCGTCCCTGGTCGAAGCGGTAGCGGGCACCCTCCTGGTGGGGGTTCTCGCCGTAGCGGAGATCCTGCACCCGTTCGAGCGAGAGGTGGAGCGAGTCGGGGAGCTCGACGCCCTCGTCGAGCCAGCCGACGATGGCGGCGTCATAGGCAGCGGTGTGGGCGAACGCCGCACGGGCGAGGCGGCGGCGGGTGTCGTCGCCCAGGGCCGCGTGCTCGGACAGCTCGGCGAGCACGACGTCGTAGTCGGACGGGTCGACGACCACGCCGACGTGGGCGAAGTTCTTCGCTGCGGCCCGCACCATCGTCGGTCCACCGATGTCGATCAGCTCGACCGACGGATCGCTGCGGAACGGGTAGAGGTTGCAGACCACGAGGTCGATGGCGGTGATCCCCTGGCGGTCGAGGTCGTCGAGGTGCGAGGGCACCGACCGGTCGGCGAGGATCCCGCCGTGGACCCGGGGATGGAGGGTCTTCACCCGACCGTCGAGCATCTCGGGCGAGCCGGTGATCTCCTCGACCCGCGTCACGGGCAGGCCGGCATCGGCGAGCGCCCGAGCCGTCCCGCCCGAGGAGATCAGCTCCCATCCCAGCTGGACCAGGCCGTGGGCGAAGGGGGCGATGCCGGTCTTGTCGAACACGGAGAGCAACGCGCGTGGCACCGTCTGAACCTAGCAGTGGTCACGATCCGGGAATCGAGGCGACACGCTGCTCTACCCTCGTCGACCGCACACCACCGAAGGGACCCCCTCGTGAAACGTCAACCGACTCCGCCGGAGATCGTCATCTTGGTCGCCGGGCTCGTCGCGCTCATCGGATCGTTCCTCCCGTTCTGGGAGCTCGGTCCGTTCTCGACGAGCGCGTGGGGCGACGTGTTCCCGCTGGCCACCTACGTCGCGATCTTCGGGACGATCATGGCGCTCGCGGTCGGACTGCCGCTCGTGTCGGACGTGAAGCTCCCGGACCAGATCCTCGGCTTCTCGCTCCCGCAGGTCCACGTCGTCCTCGGGCTCTTCAGCACGTTGATCATGTTGGGCTTCGTCTTCCTGGACAACCCCGGCACCGGCATCGGCTACGTGCTGCTGCTGCTCGCCGCGATCGGGCTCCTCGTGGGCGCCGTGCTGCACGCCAGGGAACGCAGCGCGATCTAGGCCGGCCGGGACCGAGCGCGAAACGGGCCGCCGGTCGTCGACCGGTGGCCCGCTCCTGCGTTCGGATGAAGTTGCTCAGAGGTTGCGGACGACCTCGACCATCAGCTCGCCGGCCTCGGTCGGGTTCTGACCGACCTTCACGCCCGCGGCCTGCAGGGCCTCCATCTTGGCGTCGGCGGTGCCCTTGCCGCCGGAGACGATGGCGCCGGCGTGGCCCATCTTCTTGCCCGGCGGGGCGGTGACGCCGGCCACGTAGGAGACGACCGGCTTGGAGACGTTGGCGGTGATGAACTCCGCCGCCTCTTCTTCTGCCGAACCACCGATCTCGCCGATCATCATGATCGCCTCGGTGGCGGGATCGGCCTCGAACGCGGCCAGGCAGTCGATGAAGCTGGTGCCCGGGACCGGGTCGCCACCGATGCCGACGCAGGTCGTCACGCCGATGTCCTGCTGCTTGAGCTCGTAGAGCGCCTGGTAGGTCAGCGTGCCCGACCGGCTGACGATCCCGACCGGACCGCCCTCCTCGGCGATCTCACCGGCGGTGATCCCGATGTTGCACTTCCCGGGGCTGATGATGCCCGGGCAGTTCGGGCCAAGCAGGCGGGTGTTGGGGTGGTCGCGGCGCAGCTTGTTGTAGAACCACGCCTCGTCGTGGGCGGGGACGCCCTCGGTGATGACCACGATGAACTCGATACCGGCCTCGGCGGCCTCCATGACGGCGGCGCGGACGCCGGCCGCCGGGATGAACACGCACGAGGCCGTGGCGCCGGTGGCCTCACGAGCCTCGGCCACCGAGGCGAAGATCGGCACGCCGTCCACGTCGGTGCCGGCCTTCTTGGGGTTGGTCCCGGCGACGACCTGCGTGCCGTACTCGCGGTTGCGCAGGCCGTAGAACCGACCCTGGGAGCCCGTGAGGCCCTGGTAGACGACCTTGGTGTTCTCGTCGACGAAGATGCTCATCTGAATCCCTCCTCGCTCAGCCGCGTGCTGCGGCGAGCTCGACGACGGTCCGGGCCGCTTCGAGCATGGTCGGCTTGCTGATCAGGGACTCCGACTCGTGTTCGGCGAGGATGGCCCGGCCCTCCTCGGCGTTGGTCCCGTCGAGACGGATCACGATCGGTGAGGTGATCTCGACCCGGCCGAGGGCCTCGACCACGCCGTTCGCCACCTCCTCGCCGCGGGTGATACCGCCGAAGATGTTGATGAAGATGCTCTTCACCCGGGGGTCGTTGTTGATGAGCTCCAGGGCGTTGGCCATCACCTCGGCGTTCGCTCCCCCGCCGATGTCGAGGAAGTTGGCCGGCTCGCCACCCACCTGGTTCACCACGTCGAGCGTGCTCATCGCGAGGCCGGCGCCGTTGGCGATGACCCCGACCGAGCCCTCGAGCCCGACGTACTGGAGGCCCTTGTCCTTGGCCGCCCGTTCGCGGTCGTCGTAGGCCTGGGTCGCCTCGTAGGCGTCCCATCCCTCGTGGCGGTAGGTGGCGTTGGCGTCGAGGGTGACCTTGGC
>JBCCTY010000161.1:0-9164 GCA_039197885.1 Actinomycetota bacterium
ACCAGGTAGTAGGCGGTGAGTCCCTGCTTGGACGCGGGGACCGACACCTCGCCGACCTCGGCTCCTGCAGCGGCCAGCGCCTCGGCGGCCGCAGCGACGCGGGCCCGGACGTCGGGTGTGGCGACCGAGGTGATCTCGTCGAGCACGCCGACCCGCAGGCCCTCGACCCCCCGGTCGAGCACGGTCGCCAGCGACGGCGGCGGCTCCTGCACGGACGTCGCATCGCGATCGTCGGGCCCGGCGATGACGTCGAGGAACGCCGCGGCATCGGCCACGTCGGTGGTGAGCGGACCGATCTGGTCGAACGACGAGGCAAAGGCGATGAGCCCGTAGCGGCTGACCATCCCATAAGTGGGCTTGACCCCGACGATGCCGCACAGCGCAGCCGGCTGCCGGATGGAGCCGCCGGTGTCGGTGCCGAGCGCCAGCGGCGCGAACCCGGCCGCCACCGCGGCGGCGGAACCGCCGGACGAACCGCCGGGTACCCGCTCGACGTCGACGGGGTTGCGAGTGGGCCCGAAGGCCGAGTTCTCCGTCGAGGAGCCCATGGCGAACTCGTCGAGGTTGGTCTTGCCGATGTCGATGGCACCGGCGCCGCGCAACCGGGTGACGACCGTGGCGTCGTAGGGCGGACGCCACCCCTCGAGGATCTTCGAGCTGCAGGTCGTCGGGACCCCACGGGTGCAGAGGTTGTCCTTCAGCGCGACCGGCACCCCGGCGAGCGGTCCGGGGTCGTCGCCGGCCGTCACCGCGGCGTCGACGGCGTCGGCGGCCGCCAACGCCTGCTCTGCGGTGACCGCCAGGAAGGCGTGGATCTCGCCGTCGCGCTCGTCGATGCGGCCGAGGTGCTCCTCGACCACCGCTCGGGCAGACCGCTCCCCTGTCCGGACGGCAGCGGCGATGTCGGTGGCCGCTCCCATCAGGGGGCCTCGCCGAGGATCGGTGGGACGCGGAACTGGTGGTCCTCGGCGGCCGGAGCGGCAGCCAGGACCTCGTCGGGATCGACGTCGGTGCCGACGACGTCGTCGCGCAGCACGTTGGTCAGCGGGAGGGCCTGCCACGTCGACGTGATGCCGTCGAGGTCGACCTCGTCGAGATCTGCGGCGTGGTCGAGGACCTTCTCGAGGTGATCGGTGTAGTGGGCGATCTCGTCGTCGGTGAGGCGGAGGCGGGCCAACTCGGCGATGCGGGCGACCTCGGCCGGGGTGATGTGCCCGCTCACCCCGTCACCTCGGCGGCGAACGCCAGGGTCTCGTCGAGGATGACCTGGGCGTCGTGGTCGAGGGTGGCGACGTGGTAGCTGCGGTCGAGGCTCACCCGCCGGACCGGGCCGGACACCGCCGACGCCAGGTGGTCGCTGCTCGCGGCCGGGACGACGTGGTCCTCGGGGCTCGTGAGGATCAGCACCGGGCAGCTGATGTCGGCCAGCCGGGCCTGGAGTGCGTCGACCGCGGCGGCGAGGTCGAGCAGCGGCTGGAGCGGTGTCTCGGCGTAGGCCGACTCGACGACGCCCTCCTTGGCGATGTCGGAGCCGATGCCGGGCATGACCGTCTCGCCCGCGTCGAGCAGGGCCGTCGCTCCCTCGCGCATCTCGGCGGCGAGCGGGGCACAGGCCGCGTTGATGAACACCGCGCCGGCCGGCTCGTGCCTGGCCGCCACCTCGGCGGTGAGCGTGCCACCCATCGAGAGGCCCACCACGACCTGCTGATCGGTTCGGTCGACGAGCCGCTGCCAAGCCGAGTCGACCTCACCGAGCCAGTCCGGGTACGACGTCGTGAGCATCTCCTCGACCGTCGTGCCGTGGCCGGGCAACCGGGGCAGCTCGACCGACCAGCCGGCGGCCTCGAAGGCGTCGGCGACCGGTCGCATCGACGACGGGTTGCCGGTGAACCCGTGCAGCACCAACGCGCCGAGACCGTTGCCCTCGACCGATCGCGCTTCGGCTCCGGCCATCACCTCGGTCATGTGGGCGCTCCTCGTCACGACGACGGCCACGGGGTGACCGTCCCAGCGCAGGATGGTAGCCAGACGCACCCGGAGCCCGAGCGGCAGGGATCGTGCCGCGACCGAGTACCGTGCCCGGTCGATGCCCCACACGTTCCTCTCCGACGACTGGTTCGAGGCGATCGAGGCGCTCCGCGAGGAGTACGACGACCGCCTCCCGTCGGTCCCCGTCGACGCGAAGGTCAACGTGACGGTGCGCGACACACCCTTCGACGACGGCGAGCTGCAACTCCACGTCGACACCACGGGCGGCTACCCGGTGCTCGTGCGCCAGCACCTCGACGGGCCCGACCTGTCGGTCACCACCGACTACGGCGTCGCGACCAACCTGTTCGTCCAGCGCGACCCACAGCTGGTCATGCAGTCGTTCCTCGAGGGTCGGATCCTGGTGCAGGGCGACATCTCGAAGGTCATGACCCTCGCCCAGGCCGACCCCGCCGCCATCGACCCCGCCGCCGGCGAGTTCGCCGAGCGGGTCATCGCCGAGACGGAGATCCCCGAGGCCTGATCGACCGAGGCCACATCGAGGCCACATCGATCGGGGCCCCGTCGACCGAGCCCGATTCGGCGAGCAACGGGGGGTCAGGCCATCCCCGCGCCGACCGCTCGTCCCTTGCCCGCCCGCTTCGCCTCGTACATCGCCGCATCGGCCCGGCCGAGCGCGTCGCCGGTCGGCGTGCCCGGCGCAGCCAGCACCCAGCCGACCGAGGCACCGACCCGGAGTGGGATCCCGTCGACGGTGACCGGCTGGCGGACGAGCTCGACGAGGCGGTGCGACACCTGTTCGGTCACCTGGGCGTCGACCCCGGGAGCGAGGAGCACGACGAACTCGTCGCCGCCGACGCGAGCGACGACGTCGGACGATCGGGCCACCGACGACAGCCGCCCCGCGATCCCGCGGAGCACCTCGTCGCCGGCTCGATGGCCGTGATCGTCGTTGATGAGCTTGAACCCGTCGAGGTCGAGGACCACGACGCCGGTGGACTCCGTGCGTTGGGCATCCCACGAGTCGATGAGCTCGTCCAGGCCGTTGCGGTCGAGGAGTCCGGTCAGGGCGTCGTGGGTCGCCTGGCGCTTGAGCTCCTCCGTCGACCGCCCGAAACGTCGGATCGCCGAACGGAGCGACCGCCCGATGGGGCCGGGTAGCTCCTCGACGAACGCGGGATCGTCGGTGCGGCCGGCGGCGAGCGCCCCCAGCTGTCCGTTGACTCGACGCAGCGTCACCACCATCTCGTCCATCGCCGCCGCCAGCTCGGCCACCTCGTCGCGTCCGCCGAGGTCGAGGGGATCGATGTCGAGATCACCGGCGGAGACCCGTGACGCGACGCCGGCCAGGCGGCGGATCCGACCGGCGAGTGCCCGACCGATGATGAGCGCGGCCGTGACGGCGACGACGACGAGCACCAACCCGCTCGCCGCGATCAGGTTCCGCTGTCGCATCGCCAGCTCGCCGTCGGCGCGTGCCGAGTCGGCGATGGCGTCGAACCGGTTCGCCACGAGGTCGTTGGTGGCGGTGACGAACGCTGTCCCCTCCTGGATGCTCCCCAGCACCTCCGTGGGAGACCGTTCCGACGCCAGCTCGGGCGTGGATGCCAACGCGAGGAGCCGGAGGTCCACCCAGGCATCCCAGTGCTCGCCGTCCGACAGCTCTCGGTCGGGACCTGCGACGCTCGGGGGGAGGCCGCGGCCGAAGCCATCGAGCAGCAGATCCGATCGCGTGCTGGCGACGACCAAGGACTCCCGATCCTGCGCCGACGCGGTCCCGGTCACGAGCTGCTCGGTGAGCAGGACCGCCTCGTCGTTCAAGCTGGCCTGGAGGGCGACGAGCTCGGTCAGCTCGGGCCCGACATCGCCGACGTCGGCCACCGCCACGGCCGCGAGGTCCTCGCTGAGACCGGCCAGCTCGTCGCGCAGGGCGACGACGGAGGTGGCGACGCGGTCGGGTTCACCGGCGGCGTACGCCGACCGATGCTGCTCGAGGCCGTCGCGCAGGCCGACGATGCGGGCGAGCACGCTCGTTTCGATGTCGTCGGCTCGTGACAGCTCGGCCCATGCGGCGTCGGAGTCGGCGGTCACGACCAGCACCCACAAACCGATGATGTCGGCCGAGTCCCCGGATTGGAGCTCTCCGGATCGGCTCCACGCGTCCATGAGCGCGAGCTCTCCGTCGAACTGCGCGACCGTCTGCGACACCAGCTCGAAGCGTTGGACGGCCTCGGCCTGCTCCAGCGACGCGATCGCCTCGTTGTGGATCCGTACCACCAACCAACCGACCGTGAGCGCAGCGACGAGCATCGGCACGCCAGCGAGGAGCACGAGCGCGCCCCTGACCCCGAACCATCGTGTCCTGCCCACCCGATCCCATCGGACGGCGGACCGTCGTCGTGAGGGAGCGCGGAACCCGTCGCGTGAGCGGGCGAGCCCTCAGACCGGGGCCGCCTCCATCGCCTGCCCCTTCCCAGCTCGCTTGGCCGCGTACATCGCCGCATCGGCGCGGCGCATCGCCACCGTGGTCGGCGTCCCGGGCTCGGCCACGACCCAGCCGACCGATGCGCCGACGGTCACGACCCGGCCACCGAACCTCGTCGGCTGGCTGGTCAGCTCGACCAGGCGGTGACCGACCCGTTCGACCGCGCTCGGGTCGACACCGGGTGCGAGGAGCACCGCGAACTCGTCGCCGCCGAGGCGTGCCACCACGTCGGTCGACCGGGCGACCGACGTGAGCCGCGTCGCGATGCCGCGCAGCACGTGGTCGCCGGCCTCGTGGCCGTGCTCGTCGTTCACGGCCTTGAAGCCATCGAGGTCGAGCAGCAGCACACCGACGTCCTGGGTCCGCTCGGCGTCCCAGGCCTCGATGACCTGCTCGAGCCCGCTCCGGTCGAGCAGACCGGTGAGCGCATCGTGGGTCGCCTGGCGCCGCAGCTCCTCGGTCGTGCGCCCGAGGCCCTCGATGGCGACGCGGAGCGTCCGCCCGATCGAGCCCGGGAGCTCCTCGCTCAGGATCGGGTCGTCGGTTCGTCCGGCGGCGATCGCCTCCACCTGGTCGTTGACCCGCCGGAGGGTCACCACCAGGTCGTCCATGGCGCCCGACAGCCGGGCGACCTCGTCGTGACCGGCGAGCTCCAACGGCTCCACCGCGAGCTCACCCCCGGAGATCTCCTCGGCGAGACGGGCGACGCTGACGATCCGCCGGGCCAGGTGACGGGCGACGAGGAGGGTCACGATGCTGAGCAGCAGCACGATCGCGCTCCCCGCGGCGATCAGGAGGTTTCGATCGCGGAGGGCCTCCTCGCCGGAGCGCTGCGCCTCGGTGGCGGTGTCGTCGAGGACGCCGGCCATGAAGTCGTCGATGTCGAGGACGAACCGCGTCCCGCGGAAGACGTCGTCGATCAGTTCCTCGGACGTGCGCTCGCTCGCCGAGAGCGGGGACGACTCGAACGCCCGGGTCCGCAACGCCTGCCAGAGGTCCTCGTCCTCGGAGTCCACCAGGGCGAGAAACCGGTCGAGTTGGGCACCCGAGAGCAAGCGCTCGACCCGGTCGAGCGACTGGTCGGACTCGGCCCGGCGAAGGAGCAGGGTCGTCCGCTGGATCTCGTTGCTGACGCCGTCGACGGACGCCAACGTGATCAGGATGGTCTCCGCAGCCAGGCCGCTGCGGAGCTCGGCGAGCTCGACGAGCAGCGCCCAGGACGAGCCCGGACGGGCGAGGACGGCTGCGTTGACCTCGGCGGTCAGTCCGTCGAGTCGTGAACGCACCCGGAGGATGCCGGCCTCGAGGGTCGACAGGTCGCGCTCGCCGTACGCTGCCCGGAGCTCGAGCAGCCCGGCGTGGATCGAGCTGAGCTCGTCCACGATGTCGTCGTCGAGCTCCTGCTCGCCCTCCAACGCCTCGCGCCACGTGGCGTCGACGGCGGCGAACTGGCCCTGGACCCAGGTGTCGGCGATCGCTTCGCTCTGGAACCGATCGGACCGGTTCCATCCGTCGACCAGCGCCAGCTCGAGGTCAAAGTCATTGAGGACGCCCGACGCGATCTCGAAGTCGCGGACCGCGTCGGCGTGGTCGAGCGAGGCTCGTGCGTCGCGATCGATCAGCAGGGACACCGCGGCGACGGCGACGACGGCGAGGAGCATCGGGAGCGCGCCGAGGATGACGAGCGTGCCACGCACACCGACCGACCCCGTCCCTCGCATCGGCCTCCATCGGCCGGACCGACCGCACGGATGAGCGGATCGAACCGGCCCGGACGGGCTCCCCCGACGCGCCTGACGCTCAGAGCGCGCTGGCCCGGAGCGCCGCGTAGCGGGGCTTGATGACCTCGTTGATGAGGCGGAGGCGGCGGTCGAAGGGGAAGAACGACGACTTCATGGCGTTGATCGTCAGCCACTCGAAGTCGTCGAGGGTCCAGTTGAACGCGTCGCGGAGCAGGCGGAACTCCTTGCTCATCGTCACGTCGGACATCAGCCGGTTGTCGGTGTTGACGGTCACGCGGAAGCGCAGATCGCGGAGGAACTTGATCGGATGCGTCTCGATCGACTCTGCGGCGCCGGTGTGGACGTTGGAGCTCGGGCACATCTCGAGCGGCACCCGCCGGTCGCGAACGAAGGCGGCCAGGCGGCCGAGCTGGGGCCGACCATCGCCGTCGACCTCGATGTCGTCGACGATGCGGACACCGTGCCCGAGCCGCTCGGCACCGCAGAACTGGAGCGCCTCCCAGATGGAGGGCAGGCCGAAGGCCTCGCCGGCGTGGATCGTGATGTGGAAGTTCTCTCGCATGACGTACTGGAAGGCGTCGAGGTGGCGGGTCGGAGGGAAGCCCGCCTCCTTGCCGGCGATGTCGAAGCCGAGGACGCCGTTGTCGCGATGACGGACCGCGAGCTCCGCGATCTCGAGCGAACGGGCCGTCGTGCGCATCGCGGTGACGAGCGTGTGGATCGACAGGTCGGTGCCGGCGGCGCCCTCGGTGAAGCCGGCCTGCACCGCCTCGATGACCTCGTCGAGCTTCATCCCCTGCTCCAGATGCTGCTCGGGCGCGTAGCGGATCTCGGCGTAGACCACGCCGTCAGCGGCGAGATCCTCGGCGCACTCCTTCGCGACGCGATGCAACGAGCTCGGCGTCTGGAGCACGCCCACGGTGTGGTCGAAGGTCTCGAGGTAGAGCGGCAGGTCGCGACGGGCAGCTCCGAGGTGGAACCACCGTGACAGCTCGTCGACGTCGGTGGAGGGGAGCTCGTGCCCGACCTCGTCGGCGAGCTCGATGATGGTCGAGGGACGGAGGCCACCGTCGAGGTGGTCGTGGAGCAGGGCCTTGGGCGCCCGCAGGATCAAGTCGTCGGTGAGGCTCGCCATGCGACGAGTGTACGAGCGGCCACGCGACCTCAGAGGTCGTCGATCGTGATGACGTCGAGGACGGCGGGTGGAGGTTCGGGGGCGGCGTCGGCGATCGACCACCCGCCCTCGAGCGCGGCCTCGGCACCGGCGAAGCGATCGTCGTCGTCGGTGAGCAGCTCGAAGACCGGATCACCGACACGGACCTCGTCGCCCGGCTTGGCGTGGCACATCACCCCGGCCCCCGCGCTCACCGGATCCTCCTTGCGGGCGCGACCGGCGCCGAGTCGCCAGGCCGCGATGCCGACCGGGAGGGCCCGCATCTCGGCGACGACCCCGTCGCGGTCGGCGGCGACGATCCGCCGGTGGGCGGCCTCGGGGAGGGCGGCGTCGGGATCGCCGCCCTGGGCGCGGACCAGGCGGTCCCAGACCGCGAGGGCCGAGCCGTCGGCCAGCTTCTCGGCCGGGTCGACGTCGAGGCCAGCGAGGCGCACCATCTGCCGGGTGAGGGCCAGGGTCACCTCGACGAGGTCGGCCGGACCGCCGCCTCGCAGGACGTCGACCGACTCGGTGACCTCGATGGCGTTGCCGGCCGCCTGCCCCAGCGGCGACTCCATCGGCGTCAGCATCGCGACCGTGTCGACCCCGTTGGCGTGGCCGATGCCGACCATCGTCCGGGCCAGCTCGCGGCCGCGGTCGGGTTCGGGGAGGAAGGCCCCCGAGCCGTACTTCACGTCGAGCACCAGGCCGCCGGTGCCCTCGGCGATCTTCTTCGACATGATCGACGACGCGATCAGTGGGATGGAGTCGACGGTCGAGGTCACGTCGCGCAGGGCGTAGAGCTTGCGATCGGCAGGCGCGAGATCGTCGTTGGCCGCCGCGATCACCCCACCCACGTCGGTCAGCTGGGCCACGAACTCGTCGGGTGACAGTGAGGCACGCCATCCGGGGATGGCCTCCATCTTGTCGAGGGTGCCACCGGTGTGGCCGAGGCCGCGGCCGGCGACCTGCGGGACGGCCACGCCGCACGCCGCTGCGAGCGGGACCAGGATCAGCGAGACCTTGTCGCCGACCCCGCCCGTGGAGTGCTTGTCGACGGTCGGCATCGGCACGGCGCTCAGGTCGAACCGCACACCCGACTCGATCATCGCACCGGTCCACCGGGCCAGCTCCTCGGGCTCCATGCCGCGCAGGAAGATGGCCATCGTCAGCGCCGAGGCCTGCTCGTCGGCCACGACGCCGCTGGTGTAGCCGTCGATGAACCAGTCGATCTGGTCGTCGCTCAGGCGACCGCCGTCCCGCTTGGTCCGGATGACGGACACGGCATCATGGGTCACGGGAGGTCCTCCGGTCCGAAGGCATCGGGGAGCAGCACAGCCAGCGGGCGGCGGGTGCCGTCGGTGTCGACGAGCAGATCGGCACCGCCGACCTCGTTGAGCAGCTGACGGCACCGGCCACAGGGCACGATGTGGCCACCATCGCCCTTGCGGACCACGATCGCGATCAGGCGGCCGCCACCCGAGGCGTGCAGGGCCGACACCAGACCGCACTCGGCGCACAGGCTGAGGCCGAGGCTCGCGTTCTCGACGTTGCAACCGACGACGAGGCGCCCGTCGTCCACGATCCCGGCCGCACCGACCGGGAAGTCGGAGTAGGGGGCGTAGGCGTTCGCGGCGACGTCGACCGCGGCGCGCTCGAGCGCGGCCCAGTCGATATCCACTACGTCTCGCCGCGCCGGTAGATCTGGCCGTCGGCGGCCGGCATGCGGAGGCGCTGGCTGGCGAAGATGAGCACGAGCAGCACGAGCACGAACGGCATCGTGTTCGGTAACCAC
>JBCCTY010000162.1:0-9132 GCA_039197885.1 Actinomycetota bacterium
CCTTGCCGAAGTGCTCGTCGTCGGGTCGGGCCTCGCGGCGCACGAGCAGGACGCGGTCCGCCGAACGGTCCCAGAGGTAGGCGAGGGTCCCGACGATGGGACGGAAGCGGGCCACGCCGTCGATGTCTACCGCAGCGGCAGGTGGGCACGGACCGGGCCTGCCGCCCCGAGCTCAGCCGGGCGCGATGATGATGCCGAAGTCGTCGTCGTCGATGGTCGCCCGCCCGTCGGCCTCGGGGGCGGTCGGTGCGGTCAGGCCGAGCGTCGTGGTCGGTCCGGTGAGGACGCTGATGTTCACGGTCACGGCCGCCACACCACCATTGATGGTCACCGTGCCCGACGAGGCCCGACTGCCGACGGTGACGGTCACGGTCGCCGCTCCCCCCGGACCCAGGCGGCCCGAGGCCGGCGACACGCCGAACCCGACCGAGGGACTCGCCGACCACGACACCGTGCCGGGACCGGCGTTGGAGATGCGGAACGACGAGACATCATCGGGGTTGACGGTGAGGGTGCCCGGCGAGACGGACAGCGCCCCGCCCTGGGGCTCGGTGGTGGTCGTGGGTGCGGTGTCGGGGTCGGTCGGATCGGGCGCCGTCGGGTCGGGCGTGCCGTCCGGGGGCGTCGTCGTCGTGACGTCGTCCAACGACGTGGTGGTCGTGAGCTCGATCGTGGTCGTCGTCCCGATCGTGACCGTGGGCTCGGGCACGATCGTCGGCGAGGTCGGCTGGATCGTGGGCGGCGCGGCGACGGGCGGCGCGGAGGACGCCGGAGGCGCCGCGGCAGGAGCCGATGTCGGTGCGATGACCGAACCCTCGACCGCCGGGATCGTCTCGTCGGCGTCCGAGGTCGGCGAGTCGGTCGGCACCGACGCCTCCTCCGCTGCGACCTCCGAGACCGGACCGACCGTCGTCGGCCCACCGGGCTCGGAGCTCGATGCGACGATCGGCTCGGGTTCGGCCAGCTCGTTCTCCTCGGCGGCGATGCGCTGGGCTGCCGCCGTGTCGCCGTCGTCACCACCGCCGGCCAGGACCGCCGCTGCGCCGATCACCAACGCGACCACTGCGGCGGCGGCCAGGGTGAGGAGCCCGCGCCGAGGGCTCGTTCGGTCGGCGTCGACGTCGGACGCCCCGGCGGCGACACCGGCGACCGGGACAGCGACCTCGGCCATGGCGAGCTCGGCGGCGATGGCACCCCGCTCCGAGCCGGCGGTCGGAGGCCAGCCGTCGTCGCTCCAGTCCTCCATGAGGCTCGGCGTCGACGGCGAGGTCCCCAGCGAGTAGCCGGTGAGGACGCCGTCACGCAGCGCTGCCGGCACCCCGATGACGGGCAGGGCGCCGAAGAGCGAGGCCGGCGCGACGAGCGTGGCGCGCCGCTCCGAGCACAACGCGCAGTCGTCGACGTGGCGCACCACACGACGCCGCACCGCGACGTCGAACCGGCCGTCCCAGCCATCGAGCAGCGTGCCCAGGTCGTCGCAGTCGTCGCGACCGAGGCGAGCGACGAGCAACGCACCGAGCGCTCGCTCGATGCGGCCCTTGACCCGGTTGGTGAGGGTGTACGCACGCGCCGGAGGGATGCCCATCGCCTCGGCGAGCTCGCTGCCCTCGAGGCCCTGGCGCACGCTCAGTTCGAGGAGCAGCCGATCGCGCTCCTCGAGCCCCTCGGCGGCGTCCCACATGAGCCGACCGAGCGCGGCGGCGTGGAGGGCATCGGCGGTCTGGTCGTCGACCGCCACCTCGAAGACCTCCTCGGAGGGCGTGGCCTTCGCATCGGCGCGACTGCGACCGATCACCCGGTTGCGGGCGATCGCGAAGAGCCAGGGCCGGAGCTTGTCGGGATCTCGCAATTGCTCGATGCGCTCCCACGCCGCCAGGAAGGTGTCCTGGGTGGCGTCCGCCGCGGCGTCCCGATCGCGCAGGAGCGTCAGGCACAGGCCGAAGACTCGGTCGCCGTAGCGCCCGTAGATCTCGGCCACGGCGTCAGCGTCGCCGTACCGCGCTCGTTCGACGAGTCGCCGATCGGAGGTGGTCACCCTCTCAGTGTGGACGACCGACCGCCCAACGTTCACGGCAGCTGGCACATTCTGTGGCGATTTCTGCTCGCGGAGCGCCGATGTTCACCTCCTCGGAGGGACAGACGCGCCGGAACGGGGGATCTCACACCCGCCGGCACAACTTTTTCTGTGTTGGTGCATCTGCATCAGGAGGGTCCGACGTAATGGGGGAGAACCACCCCTCAGGAGGAACCCACCGTGAAGCGGATCATCGCGCTCACCACCATCATGTTCGCCGCCCTGGTCATGGCCGCCCCGGCCGGTGCCCAGGACGACAACAGCGACGTCTACGTGCTGCACGGCATCCCCGGCGTCACCGTCGACGTCTACGTCAACGGCGATCTCACCCTCGAGGACTTCGAGCCGATGGACATCGCCGGTCCCCTGTCGCTGCCCGCCGGTGACTACCAGATCGAGATCTTCGCGGCCGACGCCGACCCCGAGGCCGACGACGCCGTCATCGACGTGACGCCTGCCGTTCCCGGTGGTGCCAACCTCAGCGTGGTCGCCCACCTCGACGCCGATGGCAACCCGACCGCGAGCGCGTTCGTGAACGACCTCTCCGAGACCGCTGCCGGTGAGGGTCGCGTCTCGATCCGCCACACCGCTGCCGCTCCGGCCGTCGACATCGTCGCCGCCGACGCCCCCGTGGCCGGCCTGACGAACATCTCCAACGGTGGCGAGGCCGTCGTCGACCTCCCGGCCGACGACTACCCGACCGGCATCGCCGCGACCGGCACCACCGAGGTCCTGTTCGACGCCCCGGTGACCGTCTCCGCCGGCCAGAACACGATCGTCTACGCCGTCGGCGACCTCGCCGGTGGCACCTTCGGCCTCATGGCGCAGGTGCTCGACGCCCACGGCGCCGACACCCCGTCGGGCGTCCCCGCCGGCGACTCGGGCCTCCGCGCCGCCGCCGACGAGGCCGGCTCGACCACGACGGTCCTCGTGGCCGGCCTCGCCGCTGCTGCGCTGCTCGGCCTGGGCGTCCCGGCCCTCCGCGCCGCCCGCGAGCGCGCCTGAGCCCTCGGGCCACGGCGCAACAGGACACGTGATGACGACGGAGGAGGGACCCGAGGTGGGACGGTCCCTCCTCCGTTCGTCGTTGTTGGCGCTCCTCCTGGTCGTCGCAGCCTGCGGCGGCGAGACGGGCGCCGACGAGACCGAGGCGACCTCCACGACGACGTCGCCGGCGACGACCGACGAGCCGGCCGCCGAGGGCGAGACGGCCGCCGAGGAGACCGAAGCCACCACCACGACGGCGGTCGACGAGGCACCGCTCCTGCCGCCGGGTGAGACGATCCCCCGCTCCAACGGCGAGCTCGGTGCGGTGCTCGATGCGGCCGCCGCCCCCGTCCCGGTGTCGGTCCGCATCGGCGACCTCGAGATCGACGCCCCGGTCGTGCCCGTCGGGGTCGAGCCGGACGGGTTGATGGAGATCCCCGGCGCCTCCGAGGTCGGTTGGTATCGCTTCGGACCGACCGCGGGCGAGGACGGATCGACCGTCCTCGCCGCACACGTCGACTTCAACGGCGAGCGGGGCGTCTTCTTCGACCTCCGCGACCTCGAGGCCGGCGCCACCGTCGAGGTCGAGCTCGACGACGGCACCGTGCGCCGCTACGAGATCGTCGACAACACCACCTACCTCAAGGACGACCTCCCGCTCGACGACGTGTTCCGCCGTGACGGCGACGAGGTGCTGACCCTCATCACGTGCGGCGGCGCCTTCGACTCGGTGGCCCGGTCCTACGAGGACAACGTCGTCGTGCTGGCGGTCCCGATCACCTGACGGGCTTCACGCCCCGTCACTGCCTCCCCTCGCGGCCTCGTGGGCGCCGACGAGCTGGGCACCGGTGCGGATGTCGAAGGTCGCGCACACCCAGACCTCCTCGGCCGCGAAGGGGTCGCAGTCGGCCCAACGTCGCCGCTCGGCGCCACGGGGCAGCTCGGCGTAGACGCCGGAGGTGCCGTCGGCGCTCTCGCCGAGCGAGGCACCCGGCGGGGTCGGCGCCACCGTGGTGGTCGTCGGCTCCGGCGGGGTCGTCGTGGGGGTCGTCGGCTCCGGCGGCGGTTCCTCCCCGGCGCCGCTCGTGCCCGTCGCGACGAGCGTCGGCCCGGCAGCGGTCTCCGAGGCGTGGAACGACACGTCGCGACTCCCGCCACGATCGCTGGTCACCACGAGCTCCAGCACCCCGCCCGCATCGACGCCGACGAGGTCGATCACGACCTCGTCCCCGGTGACGAAGGTCCCTGACACCGAACCGAGCTCGGTGCCCGGCTGCGGTGCGTTGGTGGCACTCAGGTCCCCCTCGCTCCAACCGGTCGAGGAGCCCTGGTGGACCGTCAGCGTGCCGGCACCCGGATCGTCGGCCACGGTCAACGTGAGGAGCGAACCGCCGGTGACGTCGGTGCCGCTCACGTCGAAGCGGAGGTGGACGATCCGTTCACGGCCGCCGTTCTCGACCCGGAGATCCGCGCGGTTCAGGCCCCGCCCGTTCTCGAGGTAGGCGTCGGCGACCGGCGTGAGCGCGCCGGAAGGTGGCTCGGTCACCGGCGGCGCGGTCGTGGTCGGCGCCGCGGTCGTGGTCGGAGCGGTGGTCGTCGGCGCGACGGTCGTCGTCGGGGCAGTGGTCGTCGGCGCGACGGTCGTGGTCGGGGCAGTGGTCGTCGGGGCCGGTCCGCCCTGTCGTTCGAGCGACAGGGCGATCTCGTCGCCGAGCCCGCCCGGCACCGGGAACGACGCCGTCCCCTCGCCCACCGCCACCGTCTGGTCGACCGTGCTGCCGTCGACGGGGTCGAACCAGCGCAGCCGGTAGGTACCGGCCCCGAGGCCCTCGATCCCCATCCGATCGGGCCCGTCCGAGGCGTAGAGCACGTAGACGTCGAGATCCTCGTTGCCGAGGACCCACCGCGTCCCGCCGGTCGCGAGCCCGTCGGACGGGGCCATCTCGCTGAAGCTGGTGCCATCCATGAACTCGTTGATCCGTCCGAGGTCAGCGAGCATCTGGGCCGTGGGATCGGTCTGCTCCCAGGCGTCGTAGAGCAGCACGTAGCCGCCGCCGAGCACCGACCCCCACATCGACTGCCGGATGGTGTCGCGGTCACCGGCTCGGAGCAGGTCCTTGTGCCACGGGTGGCACTCGGCCATGACGTACACGTCCTCGCCGAACGCTGAGACCGAGTGCAGGCCGCCTGGGCTGCGAACGGACGCGTTGCTGCACACCTGCTGGGCGAAGACGTCGATGTCGTCGTTGCCGAGGTACTGGTTGGGTTGGCCGTTGTTGTGGTGGACGCCGAGGGGATGCACGTCGTCGTGCCGGCGGATCTCGGCGGCGAGCGCCTCGGCCTTGGCGATGTCGGTCGCGCCGTTCGAGCACCCCTTCACCTGGTGCTCCTCGGTCGGGAGCCACACCAGGTGCTGGTAGTCGCGGAACCGCTCGACCATCGTCTGCACGAAGGCGCGCTCGGCGGCCGGGAGGTCGGGGTTGCAGGCACCGAAGGGCCGGGCGCCGTCGTCGTAGAGGTGGAACCAGGTGACGATGCCGGCCTCGTCGAGCTGCGACAGGTAGCCGTCCCACTCGTCGAGGACGGCAGGATCGACGCCCGCCGCCGGGTTCGATCGGTTCAGGAAGGGGTGCTCGCTCGACCCGCCGTCGCCGCCGAAGGTGCGCACGGCGTGGACGTAGACGGCGCGGACGTCGTGCTCGATCAGCTGATCGACGATCGACTGGCGACGGGCGTCGGAGTAGTAGAGGAAGCCCTCGGGTCCGCCGGAGCCGGCCATGAAGTAGGGCTCGCCATTGCCGGCGTACTCGAACCAGTGGCCACTGTCGTCGACGGTCAGGGGACCGACGCCCTCGGCCGTCGAGACGAGCGACTGGCCGAGGAACCAGGCCAGGGCGATGGCGAGGATCGCACCGCCGACGGCGAGGCGTCGCCGACGGGCAGGGCGCGGGGTCGGCTCGGGAGTGTCAGGGGGTTGCACGGGCGATCGGCTCCTCGGTCGGATGGACGTCGCCCGCTCACCCGCGAGTCCGACGTTACGGACCGTCATCGGACCGCAACAGGAACGGGATGTCGCTCCCGGTGGGTGCCCGCCTACCCCCGGTCCTGCTTCTGGCGACGACTGCCGCCGTGCCAGTCCTGCTCGACACCGACGTCGTCCTCGGAGACGCCCAGCGCCCGGAGCTGGGGCAGCTCTCGGAGGCTGCGCTTGAGCTCGGCGAACCCGGGGAACGTCGCGAGGTGCACGACCGAGTCCCAGAGCCCGACCGCCTCGTCGTCGGCCGGCAGGCGCGAGATCACGGGACCGAAGAAGGACGGCCCGTCCGGTGGCCGGAAGGAGATGATCGGGGTGCCGACGTCGCGGCCCGTGAGCGAGAGGGCGTGGTCGGTCTCGGCCTCGATCTCGGCGTCCCACGACGTGTCGTCGAGCGCCTCGACGTAGCCGGTCGGCAGACCGATGCCGTCGAGGATTCCCGCGACGTGATCGGCCGTGCCGAGCCGCTCGCGACCCGGACCCCCGCGGTCGGGCGGGTCGACGTCGAACACCGCCGCGCCCATCGCGGCGTAGAGATCGGCCATCGCCGGTCGGCCCCGATCGGCCCGGACGGCAGCGGCGACCCGCAGCATCCGCAGGCCCGCGGTGTGGCCGTGCTCGTACTCGGGTGGGAAGTGCGCGTCGTAGTCCACGTCGGCGTTGATGATCCGCAGCGAGATGAAGCGCCAGTCGACGGCGTAGTCGCGCTGGGCCTCGACCTGCCGGATCCACCGGGAGGTCATCCACGCGAACGGGCAGACCGGGTCGAAGTAGAAGTTGATGTCGGCGTCGATCTCGGGAGCGGTCATCGCACGAACCTCGCGAAGTCGTCGACGCTCATGCGCTCGGAGCGCAGGTCGTTCACCGGCGCGTCGGGGTCGCGGTGACCGATCGCCATGCCGCAGAAGATGCCCTCGTCGTCGAGCGGCGCGCCGACGAACTCGGCGACGGCCCGCTCGTACATGGCCCATGACTCCTGGGCGCAGGTGTCGAGGCCTGCCTCGACCGCGAGCAGCATGAACGTCTGGAGGAACATGCCGAGGTCGGACCACTGCGGTGGACCCATCTTCCGGTCGACGAAGCAGAACATCCCGGCGGGAGCGCCGAAGAGCTCGTAGTTCTTCGCCACCTGCATCAGGCGAGCACCCTTGTCGTCGCGGGGGATGCCCAGCAGCGAGTACATCTGCTCGCCGACGGCGAACCGGTTCGTGCGGTAGGGCTCGTGGAGACCGGGCGGGTAGATGTCGTACGCCGGAGCCTCGAGGTCGCTGGCGGCGACGTGCTCCTTGAACCGGACCATGGCCTCGCCGTTGACGAGGTAGATCCGCCATGGCTGGACGTTGCCTCCCGACGGTGCCCGAGCCGCCCGCTCGACCAGGCTGCGCAGCAGCCCGTCGTCGACCGGGTCGGGAAGGAACTGGCGGATCGACCTCCGCCGATCGACCGCTTCGCTGACCTCCACGTGCCCCTCCTCGTCGCCGTCGGCCCGGCCTATCTTCGTGCAACTTCCGAACACCGCTTGACCCTTCCCCTGGGACAAGGCTGAGGGTGGCCAACGTGACGCTGATCCCGATCGGACGCTTCGCCCAGGCCTCACGGCTGTCGGCCAAGTCGCTCCGCGACCACGACCGCTCCGGGCTGCTCCCCGCGGCGTTCGTGGATCCGGACTCCGGGTACCGGTACTACCGGCTCCAGCAGCTGCCGAGGGCCCGCGCCATCCGGACGCTCCGGCTGCTGGAGGTCCCGGTCGCCGGGCTCGCCGCGATCCTCGACGGCGACGATCCCGACGCGGCGTTGGCGTCACATCTCGACGCGCTGCACCGGCAGCGCGACGCCTACGAGCAGAAGGCGCAGCAGCTGCGCCGTCTCATCGACCGGAAGGACCTCACCGTGCCCACCGACGTCACCATCAAGATCCTGGAACCAGAGCGCGTCGCCGCCTGGCGCACCACCGCCAGCTACGAGGAGGTGTTCACCGCCATCCCCACCGGGTTCGAGACGGTGCTCGGCCACCTCGACTCGGTCGGCGTGTCGCCCGTCGGAGCGCCGATGACGGTGTTCCACGCGATCCCCGACGCCGACACCGAGGGCGACGTGGCCACGTGCGTGCCGATCGGGGTCCCGATCGACGACGAGGGTCCCGTGCGCTGCCTCGAGCTCGACGGCGGGCCCGTCGCGACGGTCCTGCACCAGGGGGCCTACGACGACATGGAGGGGACCTATGCGGCGATCTTCGACTGGATCGAGGGTCGTGGCCACCGCCAGGTCGCGCCGCACCGCGAGGTGTACCTGAACCATCCCGACGACGTGCCCACCGAGGAGCTGCTGACCGAGATCCGGATCCCCATCGACGCCGAGCCGCGCTGAGGGGAGCGGCCCGGCCGGGTCGCGCCGTACCGTAGCGGAGGTGGGCGAGGTGGTGGGCGCCGAGGACGACCCCACGGCCGGAGTGGGCCGTTTCCTCGGCCGGCTCGGCCTGGTGCTCGGCGCCGTGTTCGTGGGTGCGCTCGTGGGCTTCGTCCTCGTCGACCGGCGGGGCACCTGGCAGGTCGACCCGGTGGCCGGATCGGCGGCGATCGCCACCCTCTTCGCCGGCAGCCCGGTGGCGATCGCACTCGCCGCCGGGTGTCGTGTCGGCAGCAGGGCGTTCGCAGCGTTGGCGCTGGTCGTCGGCGCGCTGATGCTCTGGACGGTGCTGTCGTTCGGGGCGAGCGAGCGATCGACCGCGTCGCTCGTGTTCACCCTCTGGTGGGCGCCCGGCCTCTTGATCGCCGGCGTGGTGGTGTGGCTGAGCCACCGGGGAGGTTGACACACCCCGGCGGTACGCTACGAACATGTGTTCGCAGCAGGTCGTCGATGTCGTCGCCGCCCGGGCCACGACCGAGCGCGTCGTGACGCTGTGCGACCGGCTCCAGGCGGTGCAGGCGGAGCTCACCGCCGAGCTCGGTGAGTGGCTCACCACGGCGTGGTGGGGCTTCGACGGGGCCCGGTCGCCGGAGGAGTGGTTGGGGCTGTTCGGTCGTCTCGGTTCGGGTGA
>JBCCTY010000163.1:0-9029 GCA_039197885.1 Actinomycetota bacterium
GCCCGCTCGGTCACCCAGGTGGCGGTCCGGCCGGCCTTGAGCTTGGCCATCGAACCCTCGGCGTTCTTGAACGCCTTCTGCTTGCCCAGCCACGCCGCCCGCCAGATGAGCATCCGGGAGGCGTCGATCTCGGTCGCCATGTCGGCGAGCATGAAGGCGATCGACTGGTTCTGGATGATCGGCCGACCGAAGGCGTGGCGCTCCTTGGCGTACTCGAGCGAGTACTCGTAGGCGGCCCGGGCGATGCCCAGGGCCTGGGCGCCGACGGCGGGGCGGGTGGCCTCGAAGGTCTGCATGGCGGCCTGGGCGTTGCCCGACTTGCCCTCACGCACCCGGGCGAGGCGCTCCTCGAGCTTGTCCTTGCCGCCGAGCAGGCAACGACCCGGCACGCGGACGTCGTCGAGGACGACCTCGGCGGTGTGCGACGCCTTGATGCCGTGCTTGAGGTACTTCTGGCCCTGCGACAGCCCCGGCGTGCCCGGCGGGACGACGAACGAGGCGTGGCCCTTCGAGCCGAGCTCGGGGTCGACCACCATCACGACGACGTGGACGTCGGCGATGCCGCCGTTGGTGATCCACGCCTTGGTGCCGTTGAGCACCCACTCGTCGGTGGCCTCGTCGTAGACGGCTCGGGAGCGGTAGCCGCCGACATCGGAACCGGCGTCGGGCTCGGAGGCGGCGAAGGCGCCGAGGGCGATCTTGTCGGGCGTGCCGTAGCACTGCGGCACCCACTCCATGACCTGCTCGGCGTTGCCCGAGGCGGCGATGCCGGCGGCGGCGAGGCCCGAGCCCATGATCGCCATGCCGATGCCGGCGTCACCCCAGAACAGCTCCTCGATGGCGACGGGCATGGTCAGGCCGGTCGTGTCGTTCATCATGGCCTCGGCCATGAACTCCCAGCCGTAGAGACCGATCTCGGCAGCGCGCTCGACGATCGGGTACGGGAACTCCTCGCGCTCGTCCCACTCGTGCGCGATGGGCCGGATCTCGTTCTCGGCGAAGTCGTGGATCCACTTCTGGAGCTGGATCTGGTCTTCGTCGAGCTGCAGCGAGAACTCGGCCATGGGGAACCCTCCTGGAACGTGGTGACCCCAAGTTACCGGTCGGTAACTTCGGGTGACAACCACCACCTACGTCGGCGGCCACGGATCGCGCTCGAGCGCTACCCCGGCGACTGGGTCGAGCCGAGGGTGACCTCGACCTCGGAGGTGCCCAGCTCGTTCTCGACGGTGAGGGTCACCACGTCCCCCGGTCGGCTGGTGATGATCGCCGAGCGGAGGTCGCTCGACCCGCGGATGGCGGCACCGTCGACGGCGGTCACGCGGTCACCGGGCTCGAGCCCGGCGAGCTCGGCTGCCGTGCCGTCGAGCACCTCGTCGATGAAGGCGCCGGCGTCACCGTTGGGCGACGCACCGGTCGACACGCCGAGGCGGGCGAGCCGCACGTCCTCACCGGCGACGAGCTGGTCGGCGACGATCTTCGCCAGGTCGATGGCGATGGCGAAGCCGACGCCCTCGTTGCCACCGCTGTTGGTGAAGATCTGGTCGTTGATGCCGATCACCCGGCCGGCAGCGTCGACGAGCGGGCCACCCGAGTTGCCGGGGTTGATGGCCGCGTCGGTCTGGACCATCGTGATCCCCTGCACGTCGCGGTCGACGGCCGAGACGATCCCAGAGGTGACGGTCTGCTCGAAGCCGAATGGGCTGCCGACGGCCACCGCGAGCTGACCGACCCGCAGGTCGACGCCGACGGCGAGCTCGGCGACGGGCACGTCGATCGACGGGTCGATCGAGACCACGGCGACGTCGGTCGGGGTGTGGGTGCCGACCACCTCGCCGGGCACGACCCGCCCGTCGGCGATGCGGATGCTGACGTCGGTGCTGTCGCCGACGACGTGGGCGGCGGTGAGGATCAGTCCGGACTCGTCGTAGTAGATGCCCGAACCGAGACCGTTGGCGACGTCGATCTGCACGACCGCCGGACTGACGATGGCGGCAGCGTCGGCCGGAGCATCGGCGCCGCCCTCGATCACGATCGGCGGAGCCGGTTCCACGCTGGGCGCCGGCGTCTCGATCGAGGACCGGGGTGCGGCCGTCGAGGCCGTCGCCGCGACGGGCTGGGCCGACGGGGAATCGTCGGAGGCCAGTGACCCGGCGAGGAACCCGCCACCGATCGACGCCAGCACCACCGCCACGCCACCCACCACCAGCGGCCAGCGACGGGGACCGTCGTCGTCACTACCGGGGTCGGGGAGGGTGACCGGCTCCTCGCGGACGTCGAGCGCATCGAGGTCGGGTAGCCGGGGAGTGCTCGGGGTGGCCGTCGGCGGCTCCCACGAGCCGTACGGCGGAGCCGGGGGGAGGTCGCGCCAGGTGGTCATGGAACGATCATGACGAGGTGGGCGTCAACGGGGCGTAAGCAGCCCGGCGAGGTCTCAGTTCCTGGGTCGGCCGACCCTCGGTGGGCGGCCCCGCACCACCACCGTGCCGAAGCCGCCGGTCAGCGTCATCCGATCGCCCGCCACCGTGAAGGACTCGAGAACGCCCAGGTCAGCGGGGTCCCCCGCACGATCCCACCGGACCGATGACGCCCGCCGCCAGTCGAGCAGCAGCGCTTCGCGGTGGTGGACCTCACCCCGCTCCGGCGGGACGTAGTCGGGGTGCCCACCGAGCAGGGCGGCCCGCACGACGAGCACGACCCGGTCGTCGGTCACGACCAACCGCTCCACCGGCGACCCCTCCAGGTAGACCTCCTCGAGGCCGTCGAGGTCGGGATAGGCCGAGGGGCTCACACCACGGCGACGCGACGCGACGCAGCGGCGTGGCGGGCCGCGATGTCGAGCGCGTCGGCGACCAGCGGCCCCGGCACCACCGCGGCGAGCGAGACGATGGCGGCGCGGTGGTCGACGGGCAGGGCGAGGTGGACGGCGGAAGCGAGCTGTGAGGCGTGGGAGGTACCGACCTCGTCGACCGAGACCGAGTGGGGACCGGGTCGCCCGGCTGCCAGGCGGACCCTCGCCACCTCGGCGGCGGCGAGCAGGGTCCCGTCAGAGGGGCGCTCCGCTCCCCTGGTGCGCACGACGATGCGGTCGACGATCTCGCCGTCGACGACCACGAACGCCTGGCGGGCACCGACGTCGACGGCCAACGCCGCCAACGCGTGGAGCGGATCGACCTCGTCCATCCGCCGGACGGCCTCGCCCAGGGCCCGGAGCAGCTCGCCCCGCCGCCGGCCCTCGCGCCGCAGCACCGTGCCGAGGCGGCGCTCGATCCGGATCTCGTCGACGACCGCGAGACAGACGCGCACCACGACGCCGAGCGCCACGGCGGTGATCAGCAACGACGTCACCAGCGATGGCTCGCTCGCCGGTGACGGGAGCCCGACCTGGATGAGGACGAGGACACCACCGACGACCCCGATCACGACCAGCGCCGCAGTGCGGCGGAGCCGGACGATGGCCTCCAGCACGGGGATCAAGCCGATCAGCCAGGTGGCGGCCAGCGCGTCGCCGGCGACGAGCCCGCAGACCAGCAGCGACACGGCCGTGTCGACCGCCACCTCGGCGGTCGCCGAGGGCCGGCGCACCGTCCAGGAGTTGGTGGCGAGCAGCGCGATCATCGCCCCGATGCCGACGACGGCGGCCGAGACCAGGCCGACCGGTTCCTCCGACCACCCGACGAGCACACCGAGGAGCGGGAGGAGGGGCGCCGCCACGGAGCGGAGGCGGTGGGCGGCGACGACGTGGCGGTCGGCACGCCGGCGCGCCCGGTCACCGTCCTGCGTCTGCGCCGCGTCGCCCACGGGGCCGAACGTACCCGGCCGAACGTGGCCGGACGGTGACCCCCGGTGGTGGCGCGGCGTGACCTACCGTCCTGGCTGTGTTGCGTCGACCCCTCGCGCCCGCCGTGCTCGGCGTCGGACTCGCCGTGCTCGCGGCGTGTGGCGGGTCCGGCGACGCCACACCGGCGACGACCACGCTGCCGGTCCCGGTGACCGCCGACGTCGACGCCGACCCGACCGACCCCCGGTTGGCGTGGACCGACTGCGGCGACCTCGAGTGCGCCACGCTGACCGTCCCCCTCGACCACGCCGAGCCGGACGGCGACACGATCGGCATCGCCGTGGCGCGGGCCCCGGCCCGCGACGGCGACCCGATCGGGAGCCTGGTCGTCAACCCGGGCGGTCCGGGTGCCTCCGGTGTCACGTACCTCCGGACGTTCGCGCTCCGGGCACCCGACGAGCTCCGCGACCGCTTCGACCTGGTCTCGTTCGACCCACGCGGCGTCGAGCGGAGCTCGGCGATCGAGTGCGGCTGGGTGCTCGACGAGGACGTGTACGACCCCGACCGGGCCAGCGACGACCTCGAGGTCCGGGTGCGCGAGGCGCTCGAGCGGGCCGAACGTCGTGCGCAGCAGTGCGTCGATGCCAACGGTGACCTGATCGGACGGGTCGGCACCGTGGCGACCGCTCGGGACCTCGACCTCCTCCGGCGGGCGCTGGGCGACGACGAGCTCACCTACCTCGGCTTCTCCTACGGCACCCGCATCGGTGCGGTGTACGCCGAGCTCTTCCCCGAGCAGGTCCGGGCCCTGGTACTCGACGCCGCGGACCGGATCCGCCCCCAGGCCGACGACACGCTCCAGCAGTACCTCGGCTTCGAGGGCGCCTTCGACGCGTTCGCGTCGGCCTGCGGCGAGCAGGACGGCTGCCCACTCGACGAGGACGAGGCCGCTGCGGTGGTGGCCGAGATCGACGCCGAGCTCCGGGTGCGCGGGCTGGAAGCGGACTCGTCCGCGGCCGGTGAGGGGCGGCTGCTCACCCGTGACGAGCTGTACAGCGCCGTCATCGGCGCGCTCTACACCCCATCGAGCTGGACGACGCTCGCCGCCGGCCTCGAGCTCGCCGGGAGCACCGGCGACGGTTCGCTCCTCCAGGAGCTGGCCGACGACCGGGTGGGTCGACGCGACGACGGCTCGTTCTCCGGGATCTTCGAGGCCACGACGGCGATCACCTGCTCTGACGAGTCCGACCGTCCCACCGAGGAGGACGCCCGGGCGATCGGGGCCGCCGCGCTCGAGCAGCTCGACGTCTTCGCCCCGGTCGGCCCCGTGGTCGGCCTGGGCTGCTTCGGCTGGCCCGACCCGATCGAGCCCCTCCCGACCGAGTTCGACGCCGCCGGTTCGCCCCCGATCGTCGTCGTCGGCACCACCGGCGACCCGGCGACGCCCTACCGGTGGTCGGTCGAGCTGGCCGACGAGCTCGACGCTGCTGTCCTCGTGACCTACGAGGGTGTGGTCCACACGGCGTTCTTCAGCTCGTCGTGCGTCCGTGGCCTCGCCATCGACTACCTGGTCGACCTGGAGGTCCCGGAGGCGGTCACCTGCACGGACTGACGGACAGCGCCGGATCGCTCGCCTAGCGTTCGTCCCATGCGCACGATCGCCGACGGCCACACCTTCCTCGAAGGCCCGCGCTGGCGTGACGGGCACCTGGTGATGAGCGACTTCTTCACCGGCCGGGTGCTCTCGCTCGATCCCGCGACCGGCGAGGTCGAGACCGTCGTGCAACTCGATGGCGACTGGCCGTCCGGGCTCGGCTGGCTGCCCGACGGGCGCCTCCTGGTCGTCTCCATGCAACGCCGCCAGCTGCTGCGGCAGGAGGCCGACGGGACCCTCGCCGTCCACGCCGACCTCTCCTCCCTGGCGAGCTTCCACTGCAACGACATGGTCGTCGATGCCGTCGGCCGGGCCTACGTCGGCAACTTCGGCTTCGATCTCCACGGCCCGGATCCGACGCCCGCCCCTGGCGAGCTCATCCGGGTCGATCCGGACGGCACCGCCACCGTCGTCGACGACGACATGCGCTTCCCGAACGGCTCGGTCATCACGCCCGACGGATCGACGCTGATCGTCGGGCAGTCGATGGCGAGTGACCTCGTCGCGTTCACGATCGGCGACGACGGCTCCCTGGACGACAAGCGGGTCTGGGCCGACCTCGGCGAGCTCGTCCCCGACGGCATCTGCCTCGATGCCGAGGGCGCGGTCTGGTTCGCCGATCCCCGCGCCGGCGGCGTGCACCGGGTGGCCGAGGGGGGCGAGCTCCTCCAGACCGTCGACACCGAGCGTCCGGCCTTCGCCTGCATGCTCGGCGGTGCGGACCGCCGGACGCTGTTCGTCCTCACCGCCGCCACCTCCCATCCCGACACCGCACCGGAGGCACGGTCGGCGCGGGTGCTCACCACCGAGGTCGAGGTCCCCGGGGCCGGTCTGCCCTAGCAGGGCCGGACTGCCCGAACGCATACCCGTTCCGCCAGGTCGGGCCGGTACGTTTGGCGACCATGTCGCGCATCCCCGACAAGCCGACGCCCGACGGGCTCGAGGAACGCTGGATCGAACGCTGGGAGTCCGAGGGGACCTACCGCTTCGATCGGACCGCCACGCGCGACCAGGTGTACTCGGTCGACACCCCGCCGCCGACCGCCAGTGGCTCGCTGCACGTCGGCCACGTCTTCAGCTACACCCACACCGATCTCGTCGTCCGGTACCAGCGGATGACGGGCAAGGCCGTCTTCTACCCGATGGGGTGGGACGACAACGGCCTGCCGAGCGAACGTCGGGTCCAGAACTACTACGGCGTCACCTGCGACCCGTCGCTGCCCTACGACCCCGACTTCGAGCGGCCCGAGGAGCCCTTCGACCCCCCGAAGCCGATCAGTCGGCCGAACTTCGTCGAGCTCTGTCTGCACCTCACCGCGGAGGACGAGGAGGCGTTCGCCGCGGTCTGGCGCCGGCTCGGGCTGTCGGTCGACTGGAACCACCAGTACCGGACCATCGCGCCCGAGGCGATCCGCACCTCGCAACGGATGTTCCTCCGCAACCTCGCCCGCGGCGAGGCCTACGCCAGCGAGGCACCGACCATCTGGGACGTCGGCTTCCAGACCGCCGTCGCCCAGGCCGAGATCGAGGATCGCGAGAAGCCGGGCGCCTACCACCGCATCGCCTTCGACCGGGTCGACGGCGAGGGCGTCATCGAGATCGAGACCACGCGACCCGAGCTGCTCCCGGCCTGCGTCGCCCTCGTCGCCCATCCCGACGACGAGCGCTTCCAGCCCCTCTTCGGGTCGAAGGTCCGCACGCCGCTCTTCGGTGCCGAGGTCGAGATCCGTCCGCACGAGCTGGCCTCGCCCGACAAGGGCAGCGGCATCGCGATGATCTGCACCTTCGGCGACACCACCGACGTCGTCTGGTGGCGCGAGCTCGGGCTGTCGATCCGGGCGATCCTCGGCCGCGACGGCCGCCTCGTCCCGGTCGAATGGGGCTCCGCCGGCTGGGAGTCGGCCGACCCGGCCGCCGCGCAGAGCGCCTACGACGAGCTGGCCGGCCTCTACCTCAACCAGGCGAAGCGCACGATCGTCGAACAGCTCGGCGAGGCCGGTGCGCTCCGGGGTGAGCCCCGCGAGATCGTCCACCCGGTCAAGTTCTTCGAGAAGGGCGACCGTCCGCTCGAGATCGTCACGAGCCGGCAGTGGTACATCCGCAACGGCGGCCACGACGCCGACCTCCGCGACGAGCTCATCGCCCGCGGCCGCGACCTCGTCTGGCACCCCGACTACATGGGCAAGCGCTACGAGAGCTGGGTCGACGGGCTCAACGGTGACTGGCTCATCAGCCGCCAACGCTTCTTCGGCGTCCCGTTCCCCGTCTGGTACCGCATCTCCGCCGACGGCCTCGTCGATCACGACGCCCCGCTGCTGCCGGGCGAGGAGCAGCTCCCCATCGACCCGACGACCGACGTCCCCGACGGCTACGACGAGTCGCAGCGCAACCAGCCCGGGGGCTTCGCCGCCGACCCCGACGTCATGGACACCTGGGCCACCTCGTCGCTCACCCCGCAGATCGCCGGTGGCTGGGAAGAGGATCCCGAACTCTGGGAGCGCGTCTTCCCCTTCGACGTCCGGCCGCAGGCCCACGACATCATCCGGACCTGGCTGTTCTCCACGGTCATCCGCGCCCACTTCGAGGACGGCGCGCTGCCGTGGCGCAACGCCACGATCTCGGGGTTCATCCTCGACCCCGACCGCAAGAAGATGTCGAAGTCCAAGGGCAACGTCATGACCCCGATGGGCATGCTCGAGCAGTACGGCTCGGACGCCGTCCGTTACTGGGCCGCCAACGGCCGGCCGGGCGTCGACACCGCCTTCGACGAGACCGTCATGAAGGTCGGTCGCCGCCTGGCGATGAAGTTGCTCAACGCGTCGAAGTTCGTCCTCAACCTCGCAGGGGACGGCGCCGCCTCACTGGTCGGCGATGAGGTCACCGAGCCGATCGACCGGGCGCTGCTCGCCGAGCTAGCCGGGGTCGTCGACGTCGCCACGCGCAGCTTCGACGACTTCGACTACGCCCGTGCGCTGGAGCGGACCGAGGCCCTGTTCTGGCGCTTCACCGACGACTACGTCGAGCTCGTCAAGGGCCGGGCCTACGGCGCCGCCGGTGACGACGCCGCCCGCTCGGCCCACGTCACGCTCGCGACCGCGCTGTCGATGTTCCACCGGCTCCTCGCACCGTTCCTCCCGTTCGTCGCCGACGAGACATGGTCGTGGTGGCAGGACGGCTCGGTCCACAACGCTGCGTGGCCGACGGTCCAGGAGCTGCCCGGCGACGGTGATCCGACGCTGCTGACGGTCGCCGGCGACGCCCTGCGGGAGGTCCGCCGGGCGAAGACCGAGGCCAAGACCTCGCTGCGCACCGAGGCCGAGACCGTCGTCGTCGCCGACACCGCCGAGCGCCTCGCGCTGCTGGCCCAGGTCGAGGCCGACGTCATCGATGCGGGCAAGATCCTCTCGCTGTCGACGCAGACCGCCGACGAGTTCTCCGTCGACGTCACGCTCGCCCCGAAGGACTGAACGACCCGACGACCACGGTGGCCGGTCGTAGCGGCCCGTCGACCACCGAACGTTGTGCCATCCTCGCCCTCGTGCGTGCACTGATCAGCAGCGTCCTGGCCGGCCTCCTCCTGCTCGGAGGATTCGC
>JBCCTY010000164.1:0-9006 GCA_039197885.1 Actinomycetota bacterium
CCACAGCAGGTCGATGCCTCGACTGTTCAGGGCGATCGTGCGGCCGGTCGCTCCCACGCCGCTCGACAGCACGTCGAGCAGCACGGCGTTCTCGGCGACGTCGCGTCCGTGGGCGAAGTCGATGATCGTCATGAGGTGGAGAGCCGGGAACTTCCACGTCCTGGCGGCTCGGTCGCGGTCGTCGAGGATCTGCTGCACCCAGTGGCGAGCGGCGGTGATGTCGCCGTGCGTCCAGCGCAGCAGCGCCATGGCCCAGTGGCCCTCGGTGAGACCAGGATGGGTCTCGACCACGGCGTCGGCCAGGCGGGCCGCGAGGGGGTAGTCGCCGTTGTACATCGCCAGTGCCGACCAGCCGGCGTAGGCCCGGGCCTCGTCGACGGTGGCGATCATGTCGGGGGCCGGGTCGAGGGCGCGCCCGTACCAGTCGAGGAGCTCGAAGCGCATCGTCGAGTTGGCCAAGACACCGGTGTTGGCGAGGATCCGGAGCGCGTCGTCGCGTCGACCGAGCTCGAGCGCCGCACCGAACGCGATCCGCAGATCGTCGAAGCCGTCGCGGAAGCGCCGGAGGCCGGCGTTGTCGCTGGCGCCGATCGTGTCGTTCCAACGTCGCGACGTCTCGGCGAAGTAGAGCACGTGGCGCTGTCTGACCTCGTCGCCGAGCTCGTCGCGGGCGAAGATCCGGACGCTCTCGAGCAGCCGGTAGCGAGGGCCGGTGGCGTGCGGGATGGGCCCGACGAGCAGTGACCGGCGGACGAGCTCGTCGATCATGCCGAGGCGCTCGACCGCCGTGGTGTCGGTCACGGCGGCGACGGCGTCGAGGTCGAACTCGTCGGCGAAGACCCCGAGCGCGACGAGGAAGGACCGGGTCGCTCGGCCCAGGGCGTTGAACGACCAGGCGATCGTCGTCTGGAGCGTCTGCTGATGGGCGAGCGCGCCCGGGTCGGTCTCGCCGAGGTACTCGAACCGGTCGGCGAGGAGCGCCTCCAGGGTCTCGAGATCGAGCGACCGCGCTCGGGCGGCTGCGAGGCGAACGGCCATCGGGAGGTCGTCGAGCCGATCGCAGATCCGGTCGACGGCGGGATCGTCGTGATCGAGGGCCGTGCCGTGTCGGCCGGCCTCGTCGACGAACAGGTCGACCGCTGCGGCCCGGTCCAGCGGAGCGATCCGGACGACCTGCTCGCCGTCGATGCCGAGCGGCTCCCGACTCGTGGCCAGCACCGTCACTCCGGGGCACTCGAGCACGATCCGGTCGACGAGCGGACCGACGGCGCGGAGGACGTGCTCGCAGTTGTCGAGCACGAGCAGGACGTCGACCTCGGCGAGGGCGGCGACGACCGCGTCCGAGACCGTCATCCCCGCGCCCTGCACGCCGCCGATCGCGTCGAGCGTCGCCTGACCGGTCGGCTCGACGCCGTCGACGCGCCCGAGCTCGACGGCGCACGCGCCCTGCGCGAACCGTCCGCTGGCCTCGGAGCCGGCCAGGCGGGCGAGGTGGGTCTTGCCCGCACCTCCTGGGCCGACGAGGGTGACGAGGCCACCGTCGCCGAACCGGGCGACGAGTTGCTCGAGCTCGAGATCGCGGCCGTAGGTCCGCACCCGCGGCGCCCTGATCTGCTGCCCCGACCGGGCGGGTCGTGGCTCGTCGATCGGGACACCGGAACCGACGTGGGTGGCGAGGGCGCGTGCCCGGATCGCGGCCGCTCGTTCCCCGGGCACGATCCCGAGCTCGCGGTCGAGCACGTCGGCGAGCAGGTCGTAGCGCCGCAGCGCTCCGTCGCGATCACCGGCCCGGAGATCGTCCTCCATGACGGCGACGTGAGCGGTCTCGTCGGTGGGGTCGAGCTCCAGCAATCGGCCCCATGCACCGGCAGCGCGCAGCACCTGGGCCTGGCGGACGTGCAGGCGATTCCTGGCCTCGACGGTCCACTCCTCGTAGGGAAGGTCCGGGAGCAGCGGGCCGCCGACCCACGACACGGCGTCGGACAGGGCGTCCGGGTCATCGAGGTCGACCGCGTTGACCTGCTCGACGTCGACGGTGACCTCACGATCGGGGTAGAGCGTGAGCGTGTCCTTGGCCACGACGATGGCGTCGGACGCGCCGAGGGCGTTGCGAGCGAAGGTCGACGCCTTGTTCAGCCGGCGCATCGCCGGCTCTCGATCGGCGTCGGGCCAGAGGGCGTCGAGCACCTGCTCGCGATGGAGCCGCCGGTGCGGTTGCAGGGCGAGCAGCGCGACGAGATCGGCACCGCTCCGCCGTTCGAAGGACGCCGCAGTGACGGTCGTCGCGTCGATCTCCACGGAGAAGGCTCCCAGGAGGCGGACCGTCACTCCCACCGGTGCGACGCTACTGCTCGTCGGTCGGCCGAGGGCAGCTCGGAACCGGGACCGCTCCGGCTGGGTGACGACGCGACGCCGTCGCACTCCTCGACGACGCTGTCGCCGTGGCCCGGACACGGCCGAGGTGGAGGAGGCGTGCCGGGCGCGACCCCGACGTCAGGGTCCCGGCGTCGGCGATGCGCCCGCCGTGCGGGTCGGCACGGGTGGTGCGAGATCGAGAGCAGCGAGCACGTCGATGGTGCGGTGGATCCGCTGCGGGTCCGCCACCGCCTCGACGAAGCAGGCCAGTCGCGACGCGTCGGTCGCTGCGACGAACGCCGCGAGCTCGTCGGCGACCAGTTCGGGCGGACCGACGATCGCCGCCCCTGCCACCTGCTCGGCCATCGCCGCCGGGTCACGTCGCGTGCCGTCCGGGTTGGCGTGACGGTCACCCAGCTGCGGGACGTAGGGCCAGTCACCCGCACGGAACGACTCGGTGAGGCGATGGGCGAGCACGCGTCGCGTCTCGTCGATGTCGTCGTCGACCACCACGATCAGGGCGTGCAGGTGGCCACTCGTGGGGCCGGCGGGTCGCTCGTCGGCGTAGATCGCCTCGATCTCGGTCCGCTGTTCGACCGGCGACGCGAAGTAGTGCTGGAGGGCGAGGTCGTGGCGCGCCGCGAACCGGATCGCCTCGGGCGTCCTCGTTGCGAGGAGCAGCGGAGGGTGGGGCTCGGTGAGGGGGCGGGGTTGGAGCACGCTCGGCCCGGTGTCGTGCTCCGGTCGGGCGAGGTCGGGTTCGGCCCACGCACGCAGGATCGCATCGGCGCTGTGCAGCGGTTCGTCCTCCCAGCGGGCGACGTCGACGTCGAGCACCTCGTAGTCCTTCAGGTAACCGCCGCGTCCGATGCCCAGCTCGAAGCGGCCACCGCTGAGCTGGTCGAGGAGGGCCCCGCGCTCGGCGAGCTCGACGGGATGCTGCAGCGGCGCGAGGGTCACGGCGGTCCCGACCCGGATCCGCTCCGTGCGGCCGAGCAGGAACCCCGCGGTGGTGAGCGCCGAGGGGTTGATCCCGAAGCCGATGCAGTGGTGCTCGGTCACCCAGAGCTCGTCGAGACCGGCCGCCTCCGCCCGTCGAGCCTGCTCGAGGGTGAGGTGCACGACCTCGGTGGCGTTCGTCCCGAGGTTCGCACCGAGGTTGAGGAACAGACCGATCCGCACGGCGGTCGGGGTGGTGGCGGGAGGTGGCCAGGTCATCGACCAGGATGATAGGCAGACCTAACTCATCTGGTCATCCGGCTGGGCGGGCCGAGGGACCGAGCGCTCCGACCGGCCGGGGTCGGGCGTCGCCCGCCGCATGGCGTCGTCAGGTCACACCCTGCATCCGCCGACGGCGCAGACGGGTGTCCTCGAAGGCGACGGCGCCGGGCCGGAGGTGCGCGCCGCCGTCGTCGAGGTGCCCCAGGTCGGCGTCGCAGCCGGGACAGCGAAGGCGGCCATCGTCGGCGACCGGGAACCGGAGGTCGTCGTGGTGGACGGTCGTCCACTCCTCACCGTCGATCAGCTGGGCGACCATCCGCCCCTCGGACAGGTGGTGCGACGGCCTCGCGGCGAGCGGCCACGCCAGTCCGCTCGCGCACGTGGCGCAGGTGGGCGTGACGAAGCCGCGTCGGTCGTGGACGACGGGATCCGCCTCGGCCGGTCGACCGCGTCGTCGCTCGTCGGCCGTCCAGCCACCCCACACACCGAACGCGATGGCGTTGGCCGCCGCGTCACGACGGCAGTCCTCCATGACCGGGCACCGCAGGCAGATCCGCTTGGCCCACTCGGCGAGCCGTGGATCGAAGAAGGTCTCGGCCGGCTCACCGATGCATGCGGCGGCGGTCCGCCATCGCGACGACGGGATCATCGTGGTCGTGTCCATGCGCGGTCCTGCTCCGGGTGCGGTGTGATCGATGGCGCGTCGGGGGAGCCGTGTCGCGTGGCCCGGCCCCCCAGGTCTGTGGGCGCGGAGAGCGGATCCCGGTGCGCCCGTCGTCCCCGACGTGAGCGCACCTCGATCGCGCCCACGCCGGAATCGGCTCGAAGCTAGGGAGTGCCTGTTTCGGATCGGGGGCGGAACGATGAACGCCCGATGAGGTCGTCGTGAAGGTCTGGAGGTGCCGGCAGCGCCGTCAGTGAGACGACACCCGCCCGGTCACCTGCGCCAGGCCGAAGGCGAACAGCGCCTCGGCGCCGTCGACGCCCGGAGGTGACATGCCCTGGAGGTCGAGCATCACGTAGCCGTGGACCGTGGCCCACAGGTGGAAGGCCCGCCGCCGGACCTCGTCGAGTGCGACGTCGGGGCGGTCGCGCCCGACCGCGTCGACGAGGCGCTCGAAGGACGGGGCCGCGGTGTGCAGCGCGTCGGGGCTCGGGACGTAGTCGGGCACCGCCCGCCCGAACATGACGAGGTAGTGCGTCGGATGGTCGAGGGCCCACCGCCGGTAGGCGGCGCCGAGGTCGACGAGATCGTGCCCGGCTGCGACGAGGGCCTCGTCGAAGGATTGGAAGCCCTCGACGAAGAGGGCGTCGACGAGCCCGTCCTTGCCGCCGAAGTAGGTGTAGACGCCCGTGGTCGAGCACCCGGCACCAGCGGCCACCCGCCGGACGGTGAGCGCCGCGGCTCCCTCGTCCTGCAGCACCGACAGGGCCGAGGCGAGGATCCGGTCTCGTTGGTCGGGGGTTGACGTCGTCTCGGGCACGTAACTAAGTTATCGTGTAACAACGTTACGCATCTCGGAGCCCGCCATGACCGACACCCGTCCCGACGTCAGCGCCCCGGCGACCAACCGCTATCTGGAGGGCAACTACGGCCCGGTGACCGAGGAGATCACGGCCGTCGACCTGCCCGTGATCGGCGAGCTGCCGGCCGAGCTGGCCGGCCGCTACCTGCGCAACGGCCCCAACCCCGCCACGCCTCCGGCCGATCCGGCCGGGCACCACTGGTTCATGGGCGACGGCATGGTCCACGGCGTGCGGCTGCGCGACGGCCGGGCCGAGTGGTACCGCAACCGCTACGTCGGCTCTCGGTCGATGAGCGAGCTCCGGGGCGAGCCCGACATCGCCGGGCCCAACTGGAGCGGTGGCGGGACCGGACCCAACACCAACGTCGGCGGCTTCGCCGGCACCACGTGGGCGATGGTCGAGGCGGGCGGCACCCCCGTCGAGCTCACCTACGAGCTCGAGACCGTCGGGCGCAACGACTTCGGCGGCACGCTCCCCGGGGCCTTCACCGCCCACCCCAAGGTCGATCCCGACACCGGTGAGATGCACGCCATGGTCTACGCCTGGGCGCAGTGGATGGACCACGTCCAGTACGTCGTGGTCGGTCCGGACGGGACCGTCACCCGCACGGTCGACATCCCGCTGCCCGGCATGACGATGCTCCACGACATGTCGCTCACCCAGCGCTATGCCGTCGTCTACGACCAGCCCTGCACCGTCGACCTCGACGTCGCCTTCGCCGGCCGCTTCCCGTTCCGTTGGGATCCGGACTACGGCAATCGGGTCGGCCTGCTGCCCCGCGACGGCGAGGCGGCCGACATCACCTGGATCGACGTGCCCCTGGGCTACTCGTTCCACCCCATGAACGCCTACGACACGCCAGACGGGCGCGTCGTGATCGACCTCTGCGTCTACGACGTGATGTTCGACCTCGACCAGCTCGGCCCGTTCGGTGAGCCGACCCTGCCGCGCCTCGAGCGCTGGGAGCTCGATCCGGCCCGCCGTTCCGCCTCGACGACGGTCATCGACGAGACGGCCAACGAGTTCCCGCGCCACCGGGGTTCACTCAGCACCAAGCCCCACCGCTACGGCTACTGCGCCTCGCCGTCGGGAGAGCCCGGCGCCGGTTGGCCGACGCTCAAGCACGACCTCCACACGGGCGAGCGGTCGGTCTTCGATCACGGTCCGGGTCGGGCTGCGGGTGAGCCGGTGTTCGTGGGCCGCGAGGGCGACGACGCCGAGGACGGCGGCTGGCTCGTCACGTTCGTCCACGACCTCAACACCGATGGCGCCGAGCTGGTCGTGCTCGACGCCCAGGACCTCGACCGCGGTGAGGTCGCGCGCGTCCAACTGCCCCAGCGGATCCCGTTCGGCTTCCACGGCAACTGGGTCAGCGACCGGAGCGTGGCGCCGTCGTCGTGATCGAGGCCGGTGCGGCAGCCTCCGACCGGCAGCTCGTCAGCGCGGCTCGCTCGCGGCAGGCGCTCACACGCCGTCGCTGAGAGGCCAGAGGTCGGGGAAGTCCGCGGGCCGACCGTCCATCCCGGCGGTGAAGGCCTCGGCCATGTCGTCGGTGTCGAACATGGCGGCGTTCCAGTTGGCGATGAACTCGAGCCCGTCGGCCACCGAGTGGTCGCGTGCGTAGTTCATCGAACGCTTCGTGCCCCACACCGCCATCGGGCTCTTCGAGGCGATCTCGGCGGCGATGCCGAGGACGCCGTCGAGCAGTGCGTCCGCATCGGGGTAGACGGCGTTCACGAAGCCGGCGTCCTTCGCCTCGGCAGCCGACCACTTCCGTCCGGTGAAGGCCAGCTCGCGCACGATGCCCTCGGGCACCAGCTTCGGCATGCGTTGGAGGGTGCCGACGTCGGCGGTCATGCCGATGTTGATCTCGGCGATGGAGAAGAAGGCCGACTCGTCGGCGTAGCGGAGATCGGCGGCGCTGATCATGTCGATGCCGCCACCGACGCAGGCGCCGCTGACAGCGCCGAGCACCGGCATCCGA
Source organism: Actinomycetota bacterium (assembly GCA_039197885.1). Taxonomy (GTDB): domain Bacteria; phylum Actinomycetota; class Acidimicrobiia; order Acidimicrobiales; family Poriferisodalaceae; genus JBCBSZ01. The sequence goes on from JBCCTY010000164.1 coordinate 7,088, forward strand.
GCACGCTCCAGCGCGTCGAAGGAGTCCTGCAGCTTGAGCGCCGTCGTGCGGAACCGCTCGTTGCGGCGACTCCGATGGCCGTTCGACCCGCCGGGCGACACGTTGCCGTTGCCACCGAACACCTCGAGGTCCATGCCCGAGCAGAAGTGGCGCCCCTCGCTCGAGAGCACCATCGCTCGTGCGTCGCCCGAGGCCGACAGGCCGTCGACGATCTCGGGCAGCTCACGCCAGAACGCCGGGATCATCGAGTTGTGCTTCTCGGGTCGGATCATCCGGACGTGCGCCACCCGGTCGGTGATCTCCACGTCGAAGCACTCGTAGCCCATCGGTCGTCCCCCATCTCGGTGTCACGACAGCGTGGCGCGCCCCGACCCCCATCCGTCAACCACAGGGCACCCCGTCGAGGGTGAGGCCGTCCGGCGGGGTGTCGGGGGAGCCGTCGTGCTCGGCCACGAAGCCCGCCTCGGCCACGCCCCCGGGGGCCAGCGAGCGGTTCCACTCCGCGGCCGTGGCGGTGACCGACGTCCCGGTGGCCGTGGCGACGACACCCCAGGCGTTGGCGATCCGCTCTCCGTCGTGGAAGGTCCACGTGACGCTCCAGTCGTCGAGCGTGCCGTCGCCGGCGTTGGTCACCGTCAGGTCGGCCTGGTAGCCGCTGTCCCAGGTGTTGACGACCTCGAGCGAGCACGTGGAGGCCGAGGCCGGTTCGGTCGTCGGGATCGCCGTGGTCACCGGGGCCGCCGGTTGGGTCGTCGGTGGCGCGGCGGGGGACGGATCGTCGGACTCTGGCGTCGACCCGTCGAACGGGCCGAGGAGATAGGGCTCGAGGAAGCCGTACCGCTCCTCGTCGACCGTCTCCCAGTCGTCGGTCAGGATCCCACCGGTGTCGCCCGAGTTCGGGTTGAAGGTCCAGAACGTGAAGCCGATGCCGTTCGTGTCGAGGTAGGCGAGCAGCTCCTCGAGCCAGACCGCGTCCACCGGGTCGTCGAGGGTCGTGCCGAGCTCGCCGACCATCACCGGGGCGATCTCGTCCTGCTCCAGGTAGCCCCAGAAGCGGTCCCAGATCCCCGGGAGGTTGTCCGGGAACGCGGGGTCGTCGAACCATGGCTGCCGGAACACCGAGGTGGCGTACTCGTGCGGTGAGTAGACGACCTTGTCGGGTCGTGCGAGCTCGATCGGCTCGGCTGCGGCGTCGAGGAGGTTGCCGCCCCACCAGATGCAGTCGGTCGCCTCGGGCCCGTCGCACGACGCGCCGTCGACGTGCTCGACGCCCTCGACGAAGATCAACCAGCCCGGCTCGATGGCGTGGATGGCGTCGCCCGCCTCGGTGGCGGCCAGGCGCCAGTCGACGGCCGGGTCGCCACAGCCCCAGCAGGCCTGGTCGTGGGGCTCGTTGTAGAGGTCGGCGCCGATGACGGTCGGATCATCGGCGTAGCGCTCGGCGAGCAGCTCCCAGTCCTCGATGAACCGCTCGGGGGAGTAGGTCTCGTCGTACCAGAGCTCGTTGCGGTCGTCGGGGCCGAGGGCGTGCCGGTCGAGGATGATCCGCAGGCCGAGCTCACCGGAGTAGCCGATGATCTCGTCCATCAGCTCGAGGCTGGTGAGGTCGGCGACGTCGGCGTTCGACGACGCGTCGATGCCCACGGGGCGCACCCCCGGCTCGAGCATCGCCGACGAGAAGGGGAGGCGGATCGTGTTGAAGCCGAGCTCGGCGATCTGGTCGAGCATCGAGCGCCAGCTCCGCTGCCACAGGCCGTGGGGCATGAAGCTCGACGTCTCGAAGCCGAACCAGTTGACGCCGCGGATCATGACCTCGTTCCCGGCTGCGTCGACGAGGTCGGGGCCGCTGGTCGACCACGGCGCGGCTCCGAGGCCCGAGCTCGTCGGTCCCACGCCGGTGGTGGTCGTCGAGGAGGTGG
>JBCCTY010000165.1:0-8948 GCA_039197885.1 Actinomycetota bacterium
GCAGGGTGTGGTCGGTGTAGCGACGGTAGGCCTCGGCTCCCGAGATCGGCTCGGTGGGAGCGAGGTCGGGGTCGGCGGAGTAGTCCGCGATCTCGCGGAACCTCAGCAGGTTCAGCATCGTGATCGGTCCGTCGATCCCCCTGGCGATCAACGCGACCGCGTTCGCCTCGGTCGGTTCCAGGTGCGCCATCCCCACATCGTCGCAGCGAGCCGGATGAGCGTCACCAGAGTTCGCCTCGCGCGCCGCCTCGCTCAGACGTTCGGGCTGGAGGACCAGCCACAGCGGCACGTGGGTGTCGAGGAGCAGCCTCACCCGGGATCGATCGGCGAGCGGGTGAGGTCGTCGAGGTCGTCGTCGGACCAGCGCAGCTCCTCGACGTCGGGTGCGACGAGCCCGGGCCGCGCGCCGGCGCCGAAGACGACGCCGGCGGGAGGGGGCGGACCGAGCATGGCCACGACCCGTCCGTGACGGGTGATCCGGACCTCCTTCTGGCCACATGTCCTGGCCAGAACGTGTGGACCCGCTGGGGCCCTAGGCGTTGGCGCGGGGCAGGGCGAGGGTGGCCTCGAGGCCCCCACCGCTCGGCGCCCGGAGCTCGAACCGACCCCCGCAGCGCTGGGCGAGCGCGTCGACGATCGACAGCCCGAGGCCGCTGCCCGGGAGGTTCTGGTGGTCGGGGCCCCGCCAGAACCGGCCGTGCGCATGGGCGATGTCGTCCGGGGTCATCCCCGGGCCGCGGTCGGCCACGACGAGACGGACGTTGTCGAGCCCCCGCAGGACCCGGACCGTGATCGGCGTGCCGTCGCCGTACTTCACGGCGTTGTCGAGCAGGTTGTCGACGATCTCCTCGATCGCGCCCGGTGGTGCGACGGCGAACGCCGCGTCGCGGCCCTCGCGGTGCAGCTCGATGCCCAGGGCCTCGGTCGCCGGTTCCCAGGTATGGAGGCAACCGTCGACGGCCGCCGCGACGTCGAGCAGGACCGGTTCGAGCTCGTGCTCCTCGGCCCGGTTGAGCTGCAGGAGCTGCTCGACCACGTCCTCGAGTCGGCTCACCTCGGTGAGGGCCTCCGCCCCCCGATCGTCGCCCACGTCGAGCGACTCGACCCGCAGCCGGAGTGGCGTCATGAGGTTGCCGAGGTGGTGCGAGGCGTTGGCGATGAAGACCCGCTCGCGGTGGATGCCGTCGCCGAGGCGCGTCGCGATGTGGTTGAAGTGCCCGGCGACCTCCTGCAGCTCGGGCGCGCCGCGTCCGACCTCGGCACGGACATCGATCTCGCCGGCCGCGAGCGCCTCGGCGGCCGCGCCGAGTCGCCGAACCGGGCGGGTCGCCCACCGGCTGAGCGGGTAGGTGGCTGCGGCGACCAGCGCGAGCAGGGTGGCGACGCTCGCTCCGATGACCGTCCAGCGGCGGAGCACGTCGGCCCGAACGGGAGCGACGTCGGAGATCGACGCCACCTCGATCACCCCGACCGGCGTCGTGACGGTGGTGGTGTGGACCCAGACGCCGTCGGTCCAGGGCCACACGACGGCGTCGTCGGCGAGTCGGTCGGACGAGACCTGCTCGAGCTCGGAGCCGAGTGCGGGCGTGCCGATGACGAGCTGGACGTGCTCGGTCGGCGAGAGCTCGCCGCCCTCGACGGGTCCGTTGGTCCGGAGCCGTTCGAGCTGCTCCTCGACGGTCCGGTCGCGCTCCATGGCCGCCTCGGCGCTGATCCGCCGCGCCGCCTCGTCGGCCAGCCAGACGGCGAGCACGCCGGTCGCCACCAGGATGAGCGGCAGGGCGAACCAGAGCAGTCGGCCGCGCATCTAGGCCGTCAGTCGGTAGCCGACGCCGTGCACGGTCTCGATCAGACCCGGCACGTCGAGCTTGTGGCGCAGCACCCCGATGTGGACGTCGACGGTCCGGGACCGACTGTCGAAGTCGGTGTCCCAGACGTCGGCGAGCAGCTGCGTGCGCGACCGCACCACCCCCCGATGGTGGGCGAGGTCGAGGAGCAGGTCGAACTCCTTGCGGCTGAGCTGCACCGGCTCGCCGTCGACGGTGACGGTGCGACCGACCTCGTCGATGCGCACACGGCCGAGCTCGATGGTGCCGGTGCGCTCGGTGGGCAGCCCGGTCCGCCGCAGCACGGCGTCGATCCGGGCCGTGAGCTCGGCGATCGAGAACGGCTTCACGACGTAGTCGTCGGCGCCGCCTCGCAGGCCGGCGACCCGCTCGACGGGCGAACCCCGAGCGGTCACGGCGATGACCGGCCAGTCGTGGGCCTGGCGCAGGCGTCGGCAGACCTCGAGCCCGTCGAGATCGGGCAGGCCGAGATCGAGCAGGACGAGATCGACCCGATCGGCGGCCAGGGCTTCGGCTCCGGTCGCGGCGCGCTGGACGTCGTAGCCGTGTCGCTCGAGCGCCTCACGGACGGCACCGGCGACCCGTTCGTCGTCCTCGACGAGCAGCAGGCGAGCCATGTGCGGTCCCACGTTAGTCCTGCATCGAGGCGCCTCGACGAGGGTTCGGCCTCGGTCAGCCGAAGCGCACGCCGGTCAGCCAGTCGGCGAGCGCCTCGCCGATCTCGTGCGGGCTGTCCTCCTGGATGAAGTGGCTCCCCGCGACGGTGACCTCGGTGACGTTGGGCCAGCTCCGACAGAACTCGCGCTGGGGGCCGGTCAGGATCGCTCCGGGGTCGGCGTTCACGAACAGCTTCGGCAGCTCTGCGGTCGAGAGCCAGTCGCCGTAGTCGGCGACGATCTGCGTGACGTCGGCCGGCTCACCATCGATCGGGATCTGTCGCGGCCAGGTCAGCGTCGGGCGCCGGTGTTGCGCCTCGGTGAAGGGGCGGCGGTACTCGTCGTGCTCGGCCGGCGTCAGGTCACGCAGGATCGAGCCCGGGAGGACGGCTTCGACGAAGAGGTTCTTGTCGATCACCATGTCCTCGCCGGCCGGTGACCGGAAGCCCTGGAAGATCTCGGTGGCGGCGTCGGGCCAGGCGTCCCACGTCATCGGCATCACGATCGCCTCCATGAAGGCGATGCCGGCGACGCGGTCGCGGTGCCGGTTGGCCCAGTCGAAGCCGAGTGCCGAGCCCCAGTCGTGGATGACGAGGACGACCTCGTCGCCGAGGTCGAGCTGGGTGAGGAGCCCGTCGAGGTAGCGGCGGTGCTCGACGAAGCGGTAGCTGTCGGGGCCGACGTCGTCGAGCTTGTCGGAGTCGCCCTGGCCGATCAGGTCGGGGGCGATGCAGCGGTTGGTGGCCGAGACGTGGGGGATGACGTTGCGCCACAGGTAGGACGACGTCGGGTTGCCGTGGAGGAAGACGACCGCCGGGCCCTCGCCGACCTCGTGGTAGGCCATCTGCTTGCCGTCGACCGTGGCGGACGACTTGGTGAGCGGCGTGGCGTCGATCGGCGGCATGGATCCCCCTGCGTCGGTGTGTGGGCGACATTAGATAGCGACTGCTACTATTGGCAAGGCCCCGGGCCGGAGGAGCGCATGGGACGACCACCCAAGTTCGACGACGACGACGTCCTCGACCGGGCCGTGGCGACCTTCTGGCGCTCGGGGTGGACCGCCACCTCGATCCGCGATCTGGAGAAGGAGCTCGAGCTGAAGGCTCCCTCCATCTATCGGCGCTTCGGCAGTCGGACCGGCCTCGGTGTGGCGGTGCTCGACCACTACGTCGAGCGCGTCATCCGGAGCCGGGTCGCGAAGTACCTCTCCGGTGACGGCGACCCGCTCGCGAACATCGAGGACTTCCTCGTCACGTCGGTCACCCCCGGCGACGACGGTCGGCTGCTCGGCTGCCTCGTGACGACGGTCGGCCTCGAGGGTGCCGGCGTCGAGCCCGAGCTGCGTCGACCGCTCGCCGAGGGCCGCGCCGAAATCGAACGGGGCCTCCGTGGCGAGGTCCGGCGGGCGATCGGGACGGGTCGGCTCGGCGGTGACGCCGACGAGGACGCCGTCGTCGCCATGCTCACGCTGGTGATGCAGGGCCTCATGGCCCTCGCCCGCGCCGGGGCGCCCGCCGACGAGCTCGTCGCGCAGGTTCGGGCGACGTTGTCGTTGGTCAGCTCGTCAGGTTGATGTCCCAGAGCACCTGATCGAGCTTGTCCGCGGCCGAGATCGGCGAGAACCGCAGCGGGTTGTCGGCCGTCACCGTGGTGGGCACCGGTGAGAGGATCGTCCACGGCCGGGGATGGCAGAACTGCACGACCGAGATGCGCTCGCCGGTCTGACCCTCGCCGGCGACGACCCGGTGGATCCCGCTCGGGATGACGCCGTTGGTGAGGTGCTCGAGCATCATCCCGGTGTTGACGATCATGTGCCCGTCGGGTGGCGCGGCGTCGACCCACCCCGAGTCGGTCTGCACCTGGAGGCCCGACGCCGTGGCCCTGGGGAGCGCGGTGATGAGGTTGATGTCACCGTGCTCGGCGGCCCACACGTGGCCACCGGCCGGGGCCTCCTGCATGGCGGGGTAGCGGATCGCCCGGGTGAGCGTCGGACCCTCCTCGAGCATCACCTCGAAGAAGTCCTCGTGGCAGCCGAGGCCCACGGCGATGATCCGCATGAAGCGGCGCTGGATGTCGAACACCCGGTCGTGGAAGTCGAGGAACAGCTCGGTCGCACCGGGGAAGTCGTGCTCGGGCAGGACCGGATCGAGGTAGGCCCGCGGGTACTTGCGCCGCAGCGGGTGCGCCTCGGGCACCGAGCGGCCGTAGTTGATCATCTCCTTCCAGTCGGCGAGCTCGGCGGTGGCAGCCGTCTCCACGAGCAGGCCGGTGTAGCCCGTCTGCCCGAAGCTCTCGGGCATGTGGTAGCGGGCCTTGGCCTCCTGGTCGAGGTGGAAGAACTTGTCGAGCAGCCCGTAGGTCTCGTCGAGCATCGCCTCGGACAGGTCGTGGCGGGTGTAGACGAACCCGGTCCGGAGGCTGCGCATCACCCCGTCGACCACGGCGGCGCGCGACGCGGCGTCGCCCTGCTCGAAGGCGAGGAGATCGACGTCGAGGATGTCGGAGCTCATGGCGCTGGTCTCCCGTCGGTTCGGTGGCTGGGCTCCGAGCGTAGGCCGGACATACGCCCGACATGGTTGTCAAGACTTTGCAAGGAGCCGGGGGCGATCCCTTCTCCGTGATGTGACGACGGCCATAGCGTCCGCGGCGTCGGGTGGGGGCGGCTGCCCGGCGAGGGGGTCCACGACAGAGCTGACCTTGGAGGTCACATCATGCGATCACGCTGGAGCATCCTGACGCTCCTGCTCGCACTCGTCCTGGTGGCGGGAGCGTGCGCGTCGAGCGACGACGACGACGCCGACGAGGGCGACACCACGACGTCCGAGGCCGAGGCCTCCGACTCCACCGAAGCCGATGACGGCGGTGGCGACGACGGTGATGACACCGAGGTCGAGGCCGGCGGCGACGAGGAGACCGACGACACGGTCGAGCTGACCCAGGACGGTGGCTCGCTGCTCGAGTCGGTCCAGTCGGCCGGCAGCGTCACCTGTGGCACCCGTGATGCCCTCCCGGGCTTCGCCGTGCTCCAGGACGACGGCACCTACGAGGGCTTCGACTCCGACTTCTGCCGGGTCATCGCCGCAGCGGTGCTGGGCGACGCGGGTGCGGTGAACATGGCGCCGCTCGAGACCGCCGACCGCTTCACCGCCCTCCAGTCGGGCGAGATCGACGTGCTCGTGCGGAACACCACGTGGACCGCCAGCCGCGACGGTGTCGAGGGAGCGACCTTCCTGCAGCCGAACTTCTACGACGGCCAGGGCATGATGGTCTCGACCGGCACCTTCGAGAGCATCGACGACATGGACGGCACCGTCGTCTGCGTCGCCTCGGGCACCACCACCGAGGGCAACGTCGCCACCGAGTTCGCCCGCCGTGGTCTCTCGGTCGAGGTGCTCTCGTTCGAGAACACCGACCTCATCCAGGAGGCGTTCATCGCCGGGCGTTGCGACGGCTGGTCGTCGGACGTCTCGCAGCTGACCGGTCTGCGGTCGGCCTTCCCGGACGGTCCCGAGGCGCTCACCATCTTCGGTGACGTCTTCTCGAAGGAGCCGCTGGGCCCAGCGGTCAGCGACGGCGACACCGCCTGGGCACAGGCGGTCGAGTGGGCGATCTTCGCGACCATCCAGGCCGAGGAGTTCGGCATCACGCAGGCCACCGTCGACGACTTCCTCACCTCGGAGAATCCGTCGATCCTCACCTTCCTCGGTGTCGAGGTCGACGGCGCATCGCTCGACCCGGGCCTCGGCCTGCCGGTCGACTTCGCCTATCAGGTGATCAGCCAGGTCGGGAACTACGGCGAGATCTTCGAACGCCACCTCACCCCGCTCGGTCTCGAGCGTGGTGTGAACACCATCTGGCTCGAGGGCGGCCTCCTCTACGCCCCGCCGTACCGCTAGGTCACGTCGGTCCTCGCAGGTGGTGGGTCGGCTCCGGTCGGCCCACCACCGCTGGTCCCGTTCGAGCGGAGAGGGAGAGGGTGAGCGCAGCAGCGCAGCGGCCGCCGTTCTGGCGCGACGTGCGGGTCCTCGGCTGGGTGTTCCAGCTGGCGGTCTTCGCCGTCGTGGTCGCCATCATCGGTGTGCTGGTCAACAACGTGCGCGTGAACAGCGCCAACCAGGGCATCCCGACGGGATTCTCGTTCCTCGATCAGCCGTCGAGCTTCGAGATCCCGGGCAACGACTTCCGCCAGACCCAGCCGGTCAGGGAGGCGATCGTCGAGGGCGTGCTCAACACGCTCCGGGTGGTGATCGCCGGGCTCATCCTGGCGACGTTGCTCGGGGTGACGCTCGGCGTCGGTCGCCTCTCGGGCAACTTCCTGATCCGCACGATCACGAGGGTCTACGTCGAGACGATCCGCAACATCCCGCTGCTCGGCCTGCTGATCTTCTTCTACATCGGCCTGGTCCTGACGGCGTTCCCCCGGGTCGAGGACTCCTGGGTGGTGAGCAACGTCCTCGTGGCCAACGTCCGCGGCGTGACCATCCCGTGGATCACCGGGTCGACGATCGCCTTCCTCATCGTGCTGGCGGTGGCCGTCGGCCTCGCCTGGGCGGTGAACCGCTGGCGGCTCCAGGTCAACGAGCGCACCGGTGAGCCGGCGCGTGGCGGAACGTGGGCCATCCCGGTGTTCGTCCTGGTCGGCTTCTGGGGCGCCTTCTTCGTCGGGACGGGCATCACGACCCCCGAGCTCGACGGGCGGTCGCTCGACGGCGGCATGACGATGCAGCCGGAGTACTTCGCGCTGCTGCTGGCCCTGGTGATCTACACGGCGAGCCACATCGCCGAGATCGTGCGAGGCGCCATCCAAGCCGTGCCGAAGGGCCAGGTCGAGGCGGCTTCCGCACTGGCCCTGAGCAACTGGCACCGGCTGCGCCACATCGTGCTGCCCCAGGCGTTGCGCATCGCCGTGCCGCCGATCGGGAACCAGTACCTCAACCTGATGAAGAACTCGTCGCTCGGGTTCGTCATCAGCTACTTCGAGGTCACCAAGACCGTCCAGACGACGGTCGGCAACCGGTCACCGGCCGTGCCGGCGTTCCTGCTCCTCATCGGGATCTACCTCGTGATGTCGCTGATCATCTCGGCCGGCGTGAACGTCGTGAACCGCCGCCTCCAGGTGGTCGAGCGATGAACCGCACGGAGCTGGTCGTCGACTGGCTGAAGGCCAACCTGTTCCGGTCGGTCATCGACTCGATCGTGAGCGTCGTCGTCGGAGCGCTCGCCGTCTTCGCGCTGTTCCGGCTCGTCCGGTTCGTGTTCGTCACCGGGCGCTGGGAGATCATCGAGGTCAACCTCTCGTTGCTCATCACCGGGGTGTGGCCCGAGGCCGAGATGTGGCGGCTGGTGGCGACGCTGCTCGCGGCCGGGTTCGTCGGCGGGCTCGTCGTCGGCTTCGTCGCACGGAGCCGCGAGATCGAGGCAGGCATCGAGCCCGGCCCGATCCGGCCGGGTCGCCGGCTGGGCCAGCTCGTCAGCCGCCTCTGGCCGCTGCTGCTGGGCGTCGGGCTCCTGTTGCTGTTGAGCCGCACGATCATGCCCACGCTGCTCGTGCTCGCCGTGGTCGGTGCGGTCGTGGTCGGGCGCCTCGTCGGTCGGCGGCTGCCCCGCCGGAGCACCACGCCGCTCGCCGTCTTCGCGGTCCTCACGCTCATCGGCACGGTCTTCCTGATGGTCAACGGCGTCGGGCTCGACGACTGGGGTGGGGTCGTGCTCAACCTCTTCCTCGCCGCCTTCTCGATCACGCTGTGCTTCCCGCTCGGCGTGATGCTGGCGCTCGGTCGTCGGTCGCAGTACCCGGTCATCCGGCTGCTGTCGGTCGGCTACATCGAGCTCTTCCGCGGCGCTCCGCTGATCGCGCTGCTGCTCATGGCCGACGTGACCATCGGGTTCTTCGTGCCGCAGTCGATCGTGCCGTCGACCCCGGTTCGGGCGATCGTCGTGTTCACCCTCTTCACCGCGGCCTACATGGCCGAGGTCGTGCGCGGCGGTCTGCAGTCCGTGCCGAGCGGGCAGGTCGAGGCGGCCAAGGCGCTGGGTCTGTCACCGATCAGCACCACGTTCCGGATCGTGCTCCCGCAGGCGCTCCGCAACGTGATCCCGGCGATCGTCGGGCAGTTCATCAGCCTGTTCAAGGACACGACCCTGGCCGGAGCGGCCATGGGCCTCCGGGAGCTGCTGAACGCCGCGCAGGCGGCGACCGCCCAGGATCAGTTCCGCGGGCAGGGGCTGATCGTCGAGACCACGATCTTCGTGCTGTTCCTGTTCTGGGTCGGAGCGTTCACGATGTCGCGCGAGAGCCAGCGGCTGGAGCGACGGTTGGGAGTCGGAAACCGATGAGCGACGAGATGACGACCGGCACGGTGATGTCCGATGCCACGAAGGTCGGTGGCGACGGCGAGGTGATGATCGAGGTCGCCTCGATGGACAAGTTCTTCGGCGACTTCCA
>JBCCTY010000166.1:0-8947 GCA_039197885.1 Actinomycetota bacterium
CGGGGGGATCTTCGCCTTCGAGGCCGAGTTCCTCGGGTCGATGGGCGGGCAGCTGCTGAACGCGCCGGTGGTCGGGGCGATCGCGTTCGGCGACGGCTACCTGCTGGTTGCCGCCGACGGTGGCCTCTTCAACTTCTCCGATCAGGAGTTCCTCGGGAGCCTGGGCGGTGATCCGCCCGCGGTGGCGGTGACCGCCGTCGCCGGGTTCCCCTCGTGAACGGCTAGGTTGCAGCGGGCGTTGGTGATCACACGGAGCGTGGCAGCACGCTGGCAGCGAGCCGACCGGCCCGGGACACTGGTCCGGGCGGATCCCGGCAGGTGCCGGGTACGACACGAGGAGCATCGATCTTGACCCTGCGCGTCCGTCGCGTCGGCCCCACCGCGGCCCTGGCCTGCACCGTCCTGGCGCTGGTGGCCACGAGCCTCGCGCTCCTCCCCGGTGGCGCACCGCCGGCCCAGGCGGGGGTGCACGACGAGTCGACCGAGACCCGCTACCGCGAGGTCTGGATCGACCACAACCAGTTCCGCGGGATCCACGAACGGCAGCCGATCGAAGGTGCCGAGCCAGATGAGAACGGCAACGTGCCAACGGCGTGCGTCTACACCGGGCAGCGGTGGTTCGCCGAGCCGACCAGCGGTCTGCCGAACGCATGCGTCGACTACGACCCGATGGACTTCGACCTGCCATCGCTGAACGGCGTGACGCGGGCCGAGATCTTCCTCGACCTCTGGCGAGCCCGTCGACCCGGCAACGTCGACTTCCGGATCAACGGCAACCGCTACGTCGCCGAGGTCGGCGACGACTGGAGCCGGACGCCGACGCTCGTCGATCTCGACGTCGACGACCTCGATCGCGGCGAGAACGAGCTCACGCTGCTGACCGCCTCGCCATACCACCTCCACGACGCCGCCGTCCGGGTCTACGGGGCGTCGGGTGACTACCCCGACGGCAGCGGCATCACCTCGGTGGCGCCGGCTCCCGTCGACGGCGTCCTGACCGTCGGCACCGACGAGACGATCACCCTGTCGGCGAACGTCACCGGTGCCGACGCCGTCGAGTTCATCGCGTACTACGACGGCTTCGACCGCGACAACGATGGTCAACGGCTCGACTGGCAGTCGTTCACGCGGAACAACTGGCACCCCGGTGGCCGCCCGGTCGGTGGTGGTCGTCCCGGTCCTCCGGTAGACGGCTACGGCACGATCGGCCACGTCGGCACGGTGCTCTCGAACGGCACTGTGATCGTCGGCGGGTCCGATATCGACAACAGCCGCGGCGGCAAGAGTGGCAACACCTACACGATCGAGTTCGACACGTCGTTCGTCCCGGACGACTCCCCGCTGCGCTTCAAGGTCCGAGCGCTCAACCGGGCCGGCAACGACGGGTTCTGGGTCGTCGACGCCCTCGGCGGGGCGACCGAACAGGTCGTCCTGGCCCGCGACGACTTCTCGGTCGACTACGTGCTCGACACGAACTTCGCGGATGCGGTCCTCCACCACGCCTCTGGCGACGATCCCCGCACTCGGCCCGATGCCCGCACGCGCGACATCACCGGCGTGGACCTCACCGACATGGTCGAGGTCCACCTGATCCACAACTTCTGGGATCGCCCCGAGGTGCACATCAACCCGTCGACGCCGAGCAACGACGATCGATGCGGGAACGGACCGAGCGAGCGGGTGCCGGAGAACCACTGGTTGACCTTCGTGATGGACGTCACGGATCGGGTCAGGCCGGGCACCAACGAGATCTGCTACGAGCACGTGAGCGGGTTCGGCGTGTTCCTCGAGAACCCCGGGCCGATGCTCGTGATCCGGCGCGACCCCGACCGCGCCCCGAGCGTCGACGCCGGTGAGCCCTACGCGGCGCAGGTCGGTGTGCCGATCACGCTGGTGCCGACGATCACCGACGACGGCGACAGCGACGTCGCGGTGGCGTGGTCGGGCGCCGGTGCCGACTTCGCCGGGACCGAGGCCGACGAGCGGGCGCAGGTGAGCTTCGCCTCGGTCGGGACCTTCGACGTGCAGATCGAGGTGACGGACGGCAGCGGCGAGACGGCCTCGGACACGGCGACCGTCACGGTCTCCGAGACGCCGCCGCCGCCCACGACCCTGCCGCCCGCTCCCGGCGACCCAGGCGATCCCGGGCCCGGACCCGACCCGGTCGGCGAGGCCGGCGTCGGCTACTGGATGGGTGACGCAGGCGGCGAGATCTACGGCTTCGGTGACGCGACCGACCCGGGTTCGGTGGACGGCACCGTCGTCGCGGTCGCCTCGACACCGACGGGTGCGGGGCCGTGGGTCCTGACCTCCGATGGTGTCGTCCACGCCGAGAACAGGGCGACCGACCACGGCGACGTCGACCTCGGCGTCCTCGATCCCGGTGAGGCGGTGGCCTCGCTGTCGGTCCTGCCCGACGGCTCGGGCTACTGGGTGTTCACCGACCGGGGCCGGGCCATCGAGTTCGGTGCGGCCGCCGACCTGGAGGACCTCGTCGACCTCGGCGTCGCTCCGGCGCTGCAGGGCGCGATCGTCGACTCGGCAGCCACCGCCAGCGGCCAGGGCGCCTTCATGGTCGCCGCCGACGGCGGGGTGTTCGCGATCGGCGACGCCGTGTTCGCTGGCTCGATGGGTGGCCAGCCGCTCAACGGGCCGGTCGTGGGCGTCGCCACCGATCCCGACGGCGAGGGGTACTGGCTGGTCGCGAACGACGGGGGCATCTTCGCCTTCGAGGCCGACTTCCAGGGCTCGATGGGCGGTCAGCCGCTCAACGCGCCGATGGTCGGTGCGGTGGCCTTCGGCGACGGCTATCTGATGGTCGCCGCCGACGGGGGCATCTTCAACTTCAGCGACCAGCAGTTCCTGGGCAGCCTCGGTGACGATCCGCCGGCGAACCCCGTGAGCGCGGTGGCGGGGTTCCCGACCTGATCCAGCTCACTCGATGCCGGGGAGCTCACCCATCTCGGAGAGCGCAGCCACGGCTGCCCGCAGGACGGGGACGGCCACCGCTGCGCCCGTGCCCTCGCCGAGTCGGAGGCCCAGATCGACGACCGGCTGGAGGCCGAGGTGCTCCAGCGCGATCGACGCCGCGGGCTCGGCGGAGCGATGGCCGGCCACGCAGCCCTCGGTCGTACCGGGCGCCAACGCCTCCGCGGCCAGCAGCGCCGCGCAGCCGATCACGCCGTCGACGATGACCGGCACCCGTCGAGCGACGCCGCCGACGTAGAAGCCGGCCAACGCCGCGACCTCGAGGCCGCCGACGGCCGCGAACCGCTCGGCGGGGTCGTCGATCCCGCGGGCTGCGGCCGCGGCCGCCCTGACGATGCTCTCCTTCGCCGGGAGCTGCTCGGGGGGTAGGCCGGCACCGGTCCCCGCCAGCGCTGCGGCGTCGACGGGTGCGAACGCGCCGATGACCGCCGCGGCAGCAGTGGTGTTGCCGATCCCCAGCTCCCCTCCGATCAGGCAGTCGGCGCCGCCGTCGATGGCGGTGGTCGCCGTGCGGACCCCGACGTCGAGGGCCTGCGCCAGCTCGTGGCCGGTCATCGCCGGGCCCCGAGCCAGGTTGGCCGTCCCGTCGGCGACGTGACCATCGACGAGGCCGGGGAGCGGGTGGGGCTCGCCGGGGAGGATGCCGACGTCCACGACCGTCACGCTGGCGCCGACGGATCGCGCGAACGCGCTGATGGCCGCGTCACCGGCGAGCACGGTCGCCGCCATCAGGCGGGTGATCTCGGCCGGCCAGGCCGACACGCCCTCGGCGACCACGCCGTGGTCGGCGGCGAAGACGACGACGGCAGGTCGCCCGAGGGCCGGTGGCGGGCAGACACCCGCGATCCCGGCGAGCCGGATGGCGAGATCCTCCAACTCACCGAGCGAACCGGGCGGCTTCACACGCGTGTCCCAGCGACGTCGGGCGGCGTCGGCCGCCGCGGCGTCGGGCGGGCCGATCCCGAGGGCTGCGTCGGCGAAGGTCGTCATGGTCGTATGTCCTCCAGGGCGGTGGCGAGTCGGTCGAGTCCGTCGGCGTCCGGCACGGCGATGCGCACGGCATCAGGCGCACCGAAGCCGTCCCCGGCGCGGAGGAGCACCCCGTGGGGGAGGAGCCGGTCGCGCAGCCCGGCCGCCTCGGGCAGCCAGACGTAGTTGGCGTCGGTCGGCTCCGGTTGGAGGTCGTGGCGTCGGAGGATGTCGACGAGCTGCCCGCGCAACTCGGCGATGCGGTCGCGCCACGCGGGAAGGTCGGCGGTGGCGAGCAGTTCGGGGACGACGGCTGCGGCCAGTCCGTTGACGCTCCACTCGGGACGAACGGCACGTATCCGGTCGGCGAAGCCGGGATCCGGGGCGAGGACGTAGCCCAGCCGGAGGCCGGGGCAGGCGAAGACCTTCGTCAGGGAGCCGACGACCACGGCAGCCGGGTCACCCCGTGTCCACCGGCCCGTGGCCAGCGGATAGAAGGCCTCGTCGCGGACCTCGGCTCGGTCCTCGGCGGGGGCCAGTCGCCCGGTGGGGTTGTGAGGGTCGGATCGCCACCGGGGAGCGCCCGGCTCGCACCGGTCGAGGTGACGGGCATAGAGCGAGAAGTCGGGCTCGTCGACGCGACCGACCGGCAGCAGCCGGGCCACGAGGGCGATCGCCTCGGCGCCGCCGTTGGTGAGCACCACCCGATCGACCTCCACGTCCAGGGCCTCGGCGAGGGCGGCCGTGGCTCGGTGGTCGGTGGGGTAGCGGGTCAGCGCGTCGAGGTGGCGCTCGACCAGTCCGACGACCGACGGTGCGACCGGGTTGAGGCTCGCCGAGAGGTCGAGCACCTCACCGACCTCGACGCCCAGCGCGCCGGCCAGTCGCCACGCATCTCCGCCGTGTGGCCCCGGCGGGAGCGTCGTCACCGGCGCTCCCGACGTGACCGCCCCAGCACGGCGGTCGCGAGGAGCGCCACGACCAGCAGCCGCTCGACGTGGTCGACCAGCTCGATCGCCTGGCGGACGTGGAGTCGGTCTGGTCGGGGGCCGTCGCCGAGCGTCGGTCGGGCCTCGGCGCGCTCGCCGTAGCGGAGCGGTCCACCGAGCTGGACGCCGAGGCTCGCGGCAACGGCCGCCTCGGCCACACCGGCGTTCGGGGACGGGTGGCGACCGGCGTCGGCGCGCACGGTCGCGATGACGGCCCGGGCCCGCGTCGGACGGGCGACGACGACGGCGACGACGAAGAGCCGGGCCGGGATCCAGTTGGCGGCGTCGTCGAGGCGAGCGGCGACCGTGCCGAAGTGGCGGTAGCGGTCGGAGCGGTGGCCGACCATCGCATCCATGGTGTTGATCGCCCGGTGCGCCGCGGCCCACGGCGCCCCGCCCAGCACACCCCAGAGCGCGGTCGAGACGACTGCATCGACGGTGTTCTCGGCCAGTGACTCGATGACCGCAGCGGCGATGCCCGACTCGTCGAGCTCGCTCGGGTCGCGCCCGACCAGTGCGGGGAGCCGTTCGCGTGCCTCGTCGAGGTCACCCGCGGCGAGTGCCGCATCGACGTCAGCGGCGGCGCGGCGAAGCTCCCTGCCGGCAGTGGCGACCTCGACCACGAGGGCGGTCGAGCCGACGATGCGTCCGGTGACCAGCCCGAGGGCCGACCCGGCGGTGGCGTAGATCGCTCCGCCCCGGACGTCGTCGCTCCACCACCGACGTTCGAGCGCGGTCATGAGTCGACCGAAGCCGGCGACCGGGTGCCAGGTCGACGGCGGCTCGTCGAGGACGCGGTCGGCGAGGAGGCCGATGGCGGTGGCGGCGGCTCGGCCGGGCAGGCCGCTCATCCGAGGTCCAGGGTGAGGGCGAGGAGCCCGGCGGTCTCGGCCAGGATGATCGTCGCGCCGAGGACGTCACCGGTGAACCCACCGAGGCGGCGCCGGGCCAGCCCGACGAGCGTGACCGCCACGACGGCCGCGAGCGCCGAGGCCATGAGCCCGGTGATCGGATCGACGACGACGAGTGCCACCACGGCCGGCACGGCGCCGAGGACCACCCAGGGTCGGGCACCGGCGAGGAAGGGGGTCGCGAGGCCGTCGGCGCGGGCGTAGGGCACCAACGCCGGCACGACGGCGGCGATGGTGCGCGAGAGCGCCCAGAGGCCGACGAGGGCCAACGGTTCGACCGGCTGGGAGCTGAGGGCCGTCCAGCGCAGGAGCAGCACCGTCGGCACGACGGCCAGGGCGAACGCCCCGATGTCCGGCGCCCGCATCACCTCGAGGCGGCGCTCGCGTTCGAGGTGGGGGAGGACGCCGTCGGCGGTGTCGGCGAGGCCGTCGGCGTGCAGCGCGCCGGTGATCGCCAGGTCGGCGGCGACGACGAGCGCCGCCGCGACCGCAGGCGTGGTCACCTCGTCGAGCCCCCACCAGAGCGCCCCGAGCGCGCCACCGAGCAGCGCGCCGACGACCGGGAACCAGCGGAAGGTCCGGGCATCGGGCGGCGCGCCGGTGCCGAGCACCGTCAGGAAGCTCAGCGCGGCGATCACCGGCGATCGACGTCGGGCAGCTCGAGCACCCGGCCCGCGACCACGAGCAGGGCCCGATCGGCGACGGCCGAGACCGCCAGGTTGACCGCCCCGACCGCCTCCTGGAACCGGCGTCCGAGCTCGGTCGGCGGATGGACCGACAGGCCGACCTCCTCGGAGACCAGCACGGTCGGTGCGCGGCGCGAGCGCAACGAAGCGATCAGCACACCGATGTCGGGCTCGAGGTCGGGATGGGCGGTGATCCACGTGCCGAGGGAGTCGACGAGCACCGGTCCGCTCGTGGCGTCGAGGGCCGATGCGAGATCGGCGCCGACCTCACGGACGGCCCAGCTGGCCGGTCGCCTCGCCCGGTGGCGCTCGATGCGAGCCGCATGATCGGCGTCGGTCGGATCGAGGAGCGCGGTGGCGAGATAGGTCACGTGGTCGCCGGCGTCGGCCGCGAGACGCTCCGCGGCGGCGGACTTGCCCGAGCTGGCTCCGCCGAGGACGAGCGTGATCACGAGGCCTCCAGCCCTGCGGTCACGCAGGCGTGGGTCGCGCGGGCGAGGCGGGCACCCCACCACGAGCGGGGTCCGGCGAACGGCTCGATCGGGCCGATGGTCGGGCACACGACGCACACGGCGTCGCTGGCGGTGCCGGTGCCGGGGACACCCCGCTCCACGAGCGCTTGGGACTTGGCCTCGGTCACGGTGACGACGGCGTTGACCATCGCAGCCTCCGACAGTCGCACCGGGATCTGGGCGACGAGGTTCACGGTGTCGGGCCAGGTGGCGTGCCGGTCGTCGGCGTCGGCCGCCCACGTCGGTCGGGTGACGCCGATCGTGCCGTCGACCGTGACAGCGTCGTCACGTGCCCGCTGCCAGTCGCGCACCGGGGCGGCCGTGAGCAGCCCGACGCCATCGCCGGCGAGGGCGAGCTCGGTGGCGAGCTCGGCGAGATGGACGGCGGGATCGAGCCGGCCGTAGGTGTGGTCGACCTCGGCGTCGATCACCCAGCGCACGCTCTTCCGACCGCCGCCGAGGGTCGCCGAGGAGATGGCCTCGACCGGCTCCGACCATCGCCAGACGAGGCACGGGCGTCCGGTCGACATCGAGTCGGCGGCGACGAGCTCGGGCTCGACGGTCGCGACGGACGCGGTCATGTCACGTCCTCGCCGATGGCCCGACGGTGGTGGACACGGCGGCGAGCGACGCGCTCGCCGCCCCTGTTCCGGTTGTCGGACCCGACGAGCTGGACCACGCCGACGGGGCGGCTCCGGACGACAGCACGCATGGATCATGCCCTCGACGTGAGGGAGTGGTTCGCGATGGCGGCGTCCTCGGCGGCCAGCGCGGTGGCGGGCGCAGCGGTCTCCTCGCTCGGCGGCTCGGTCGTGTCGGTGGACGCCGAACCACCGGACTCGTCGTCGCCGCTGTCGCGAGCGGTGACGAGCAGTACCGGGGCGATGAGGAGACGGGCCAGACGTCGGGATGTCACGGGGTCCTCCGGTGTTCGAGGGACGCTCGCTCGGACGACGAGGGTCCTGCCCGGCCGGCCCAACCAACCCCTACCTCGAGGGTCGTCATGGTTCGCTCGGTGGGGCACGCGACCGGGCTCGTCCCCCGTGGGGGCATCACCGTTGCGGGACAGCGTCGGGATCTCACCGACTTCGGAGCCACACCGAGGCGAGCACACTACCTTGATCGAGCCGCAGCCACGGCGAGGGGTCCGCGGGTCCCGGCGGCCGGGGTTCGCGTCGCTCCGGACGGCCTGCGACGATGTCGGGCCATGTCCGAGCGCTTCGACGTCGTCGTCTTCGGCCCGACAGGTGTCACCGGTCGAGAGGTGGCCCGCTACGTGTCCCACCGGGCCCGTGAGCTCGGCGTCAGCTGGGCCGCGGCGGGTCGCGACCGGGGGCGGGTGACCGAGGCCCTCTCGGCGGTCGGCGCCGAGCCCGACGAGGTGCTCGTCGTCGATGTCGACGAACCCGACACCGTCGAGGCGATGGTGCAGGCAGCCCGGGTCGTGATCAACCTCGTCGGGCCCTACGCCCGCTACGGCGGACCGGTCTATGCCGCCTGCGCGCGAACCGGCACCCACCAGCTCGACCTCACCGGTGAGACCGACTGGCTCCGCACGATGATCGACCGGCACGACGAGACCGCAGCGGTATCCGGGGCGAAGATCGTCGCCAGCTGCGGGTTCGAGGCGCTCCCCTTCGAGCTCGCCGCCCACCACGCCGCAGCGCATGCCCACCGGCGGAGCGGGCGGGCCGTCGTCTCGGTCGACGTGGCCGTGTCGATCGACAACCGGGCGAACCTGCGAGGTGCGACCGACGCGGTGTCGGGCGGGACGTTCACGAGCGGTCTCGACGCCTTCGAGCGGGGAGCGATGGCCGACGCCGATCCGTTCGAGCTCGACCCGCCCGGGAGCGGCGCGACGGGCCGCTACTCGTTCCTCCCTCGTCGCCACG
>JBCCTY010000167.1:0-8947 GCA_039197885.1 Actinomycetota bacterium
GCCGCAGCGCCCCGGGACCGACCGGCCACCTCGGGCACCTCGACCGCCTCGATCGAGAGCAGCCGCCCGGCGGTCGAGACCGCCCACACGCTCGCCCGGGCGGTGGCCGGAGCGACCGAGAGCAGCACGTCGTGGCGACCGAGCTTGGCGCTGTGGTCGTCGGTGGCGTGGCGCCCCACGACGAAGGTCGACGCCAGGGTGATCGTGCAGGGCTCGTCGGCGATCTCGAGGGTGGCTGGGCGGTCCATGACCGCCTCGTCGGCCGACACGATCCTCGTGCGGCGGGCGCTGCCGTGCTCGTCGGCGACCTCGGCCAGCTCGTCGGCGACGATCGCCCGCCGCCGCCCCTCGTCGTCGAGGATGGCGGTGAGGTCGGCGATCTCGGCCCGCAGCTCGTCGAGCTCGTCGCGCAGCTTCTGCACCTCGAGCGAGGTGAGTCGCCGGAGCGGCATGTCGAGGATGTGCTGGGCCTGGATGTCACTGAGGTCGAAGGCCTCGATCAGCCGCTCCCTCGCCTCGGCGCTGTCGGCCGACGAGCGGATGATCCGCACCACCTCGTCGATGTTGTCGAGGGCGATGAGGAGCCCCTCGACGATGTGGGCCTTCTCCTCGGCCTTGCGCTTGCGGTACTCGGAGCGTCGAACGACCACGTCGAGGCGGTGGTCGAGGTAGTGACGCATGAGATCGAGGAGCCCGAGCGTCGTCGGGCGACCGTCGACGAGCACCACGTTGTTGATCGCGTAGCTCTCCTCGAGCGGGGTCAGCCGGAACAGCTCGGCGAGGACCGCCCCTGGGTCGACGCCGGTGCGGCACTCGATCTGGAGGCGGGTGCCGTGGTGGCGGTCGGTGAGGTTCTTGACGTCGGTGATGCCCTGGAGCTTCTGCTGGCCGAGCAGCTCCTTGATGCGCCCGATCACCCGCTCGATGCCGACATTCCACGGCAGTTCCGTGACCACGATGCCGCGCCGCCGGGCGGTGACGTCGACCAGCTCGGCGTTGGCCCGCACGCGGTAGGTACCCCGACCGCTTCGGTAGGCCTCGGTCAGGCTGCCGTCGTCGATGAGGATGCCGCCGGTGGGCAGGTCGGGACCCTTGAGCTTGCGGCGGATCCGGCCGAGGGTCACGTCGGGCTCCTCGAGCAGGAGGCGGAGTCCGGCGCAGACCTCGCCGAGGTTGTGGGGGGCCAGGCTCGTGGCCATGCCGACGGCGATGCCGGCGGTGCCGTTGACCAGCACGTTGGGCACCTGGGCCGGCAGGACCTCGGGCTGGGTGAGCTCGCCGTCGAAGTTGGGGACGAAGTCGACGGTGTCCTCGTCGATCTCGGCCACCATCGCCATCGCCGCCGCGCCGAGGCGGGCCTCGGTGTAGCGGTAGGCGGCGGGAGGGTCGTCGGGCGTGCCGAAGTTGCCCTTGGGGTCGACGAAGGGCAGGCGGACGGTGAA
Organism: Actinomycetota bacterium; assembly: GCA_039197885.1. GTDB lineage: Bacteria > Actinomycetota > Acidimicrobiia > Acidimicrobiales > Poriferisodalaceae > JBCBSZ01. The sequence continues at coordinate 1,443 of JBCCTY010000167.1, forward strand.
GTCCTGACCCATCCGCACGAGGGCGTCGTAGATCGCCATGTCGCCGTGGGGGTGGTACTTGCCCATCACGTCGCCGACGATCCGACCGCACTTCTTGTGGGGGTTCGTGGGCCGCAGGCCCATGTCGAGCATCGAGTAGAGGATGCGGCGTTGGACCGGCTTCAGGCCGTCACGCACGTCGGGGATCGCCCGGGAGGTGATGACCGAGAGCGAGTAGGCGAGGAACGACTCGCGCATCTCGTCGGCGACGGGGGTGTCGATGATGCGCGCGGCGAAGTCACTGGGAGGAGGGGTGTCGGTCGACATCTGTGGTCGAGCCTACGAAACGGATGTTCGTGTCGGGTGGAGCCTGGGGAACCCGCTCCGTGGTCAGCCCAGCGTGGCGGCGAACCCGGGGTCGTCGGGCACGATCGGGTCGATGAGCTCGGCGCCCCGGTTGCGCACGTTGCCCACCGCCGTGTCGACGGCGTGTGCGACGAGCAGCTCGTCGGGAGCGGGCACCAGCAGTCGCTGGAGGCCGTCGGTGTCGTCGTTGGCGGGGTCGAGCCACTCGTCCCACGCCGACGGCGGCAGCATCACCGGCATCCGGTCGTGGATCGGCTCCATGAACCCGTTGGCCTCGGTCGTGACGATCGTCAGCGAGTGCAGCAGCGGGCCCTCGTCGACCTCCGGGTCGCGCCACCGCTCCCACAGTCCCGCCATCGCGAGCTGCTCGCCGTCGGCGCGGTGGATGAAGTAGGGCTGCTTGCGCTTCGGGTCGTCGACCGCCTTGCGCCACTCGAAGAACCCGTCGGCCGGCACGATGCATCGCCGCCGGGTGAACGCGGAGCGGAAGGCGTTCTTCGTCGCGACCCCGTCGGCGCGGGCGTTGATCATCCGGTTCCCGATCTTGACGTCCTTGGCCCACCGAGGGACGAGGCCCCAGTGGAACGCCTCGAGGAGGCGGCGTCCGGCGGCTTCGGTGTCGGGACGCCCCTCGACGACGCCGAGCACGTCGTGGGTGGGGGCCACGTTGTAGTTGGCGGCGAGCTCGGCGGTGGGGGCGTCGGCGCCGAAGTAGGCCGCCACCTCGTCGGGTGGGGAGGCAGCGACGTAGCGACCGCACATGGCCGGCACGCTACCGCTCAAGCGGTCAGGGGACGGGGCCGATAGGAGCTGGTACACGGAGGCAGCGACCATGGATGCAGCGCAGAAGGAGCTCCTCGACGAGGTGCTCAGCCTTCCCGGCCAGGCGCAGACCGCGCTGGCCGTGCTGCGCGTGCTCGACGACCCGGAGGCGTCCGCCGACGACGTCGGCCTCCGCCTCCAGGCCGACCAGGCGCTGTCGACCCGTGCCGTCTACATCGCGAACTCCTCGTTCTACGGCCGTGTCTCCAAGGTCGCCGGACCGGCCGAGGCGGCGGCCGTCATCGGCTTCGACACGGTGCGGAGCCTCGCCGCCGGCGTCGCGTTCGGCCTCCTCGACTCCGGGAACTCGGCGCTGCCGAAGTCCTACTCCGCGCACGCCACCGCCTCGGCCGCCGCCGCCTCGATCCTCGCGGAGCGCCTCCACGAGCCGGTCGGCGATGCCTTCAGCATCGGCCTCCTGCACGATCTCGGCTCCGCCCTCCTCGCGCTGCGCCGCCCCGAGGAGGCGGCCCAGACCCGCGAGGACGCGGCGCGCACCGGGCTCGGCCTCGAGCAACTCGAGCTCGCCCGGTTCGGCATCCACCACGGCACGCTCGGCGCGCTGGCGTTGCGGGCCACCCGGTTCCCACCGGAGTACGTCGAGGCCGTCCTGGCCCACCACCGTCCACCCGATCCCGACGCGCCGGTGATGTCGCGCATCCTCATCGTCGCCAACGCCGTGGCCCACCGGGCCGACGAGGCCTGGCCCCACGCCAGCACCGAGTCGTTGGAGGAGCTCCTGCCGCTGGTCGGCATGCAGGCCGACTCCGCCGAGGAGCTGGTCCGGTCCTGCGTCCGCTCGATCCCCGAGCTCGGCCTCATCGGATAGCACCGGGCCGCTTCAGTCGGGGAGCACCTGGCCCAGCGGCACTCGGGTCAACTCGACGAACGGCCCGCCGTCGGTCTGGCTCAGCACGACGAGGTCGTCGAGGGGGAAGGCCGCGCCGTCGAGCTCGCCGAAGTGGTGTCGGGCGGCGTCGAGCACCGCGTCGGCCTCGTCGTCGCCGAGTCGCCTCGTCAGGGTCATGTGGTAGCGGAACTCGTCGAGCACGTAGGGGTAGCCCCAGCGGACGAGCAGCTCGTCCTGGCGCTCGGTGAGCGAGGCGCGCCGACGCCGGGCGAGCTCATCGTCATCGGCCGGTCGGACGAGCTCGTCGAGCCCCGTCACGCAGGCCCGTTCGATCTGCTCCAACGGAGCGGGGTCGTCGAGGGGGACGAACGCAGCGAACCCACCGATGCGGCCGATGCCCAGCCGGGGGGCCGCCGGGGCGAGCGTGGCGGCCACCCGTTCGACCGCCGCCAGGCAGTCGGCGACCTCGGTCCCGTCGGCGAGGCGGAAGGGGCTGCGCAGCGTGGCGTGGAAGCCGTAACCGGCCGCGCTCGCGGTGAGCTCGACCAGGTCACCGTCGCCCAGCGCGTCGGTCCGAGGCACGACCTGCCCGGTGACGCTGTCACGCCCCATCCAGGCGGCAGACCGCCGGTGCCAGGGCGTGCCGGGCCGGGGGCAGGCGTAGACGGCCAGGCGGAGGACCACGTGCGGATCCTAGGGTCGGCCGTCGAGGTCGCGGCCTCGGCGTGCGGACGCGGTGGGCCCTCGTGGGAGCCTGGGCCGATGATCGACTGCTGCCCCAACTTCGTCTCGACCGAGGACGATCCGGTGGCGTGGGCCAGGTCGCGCGAGGCCGAGGGCTGGCCGATGCTCGGCGTCGCTGACCACTTCTTCCTGTCCAAGGCCATGCCTCACGTGTTCACGACGCTCACCCGCATGGCGGTCGCCACCGAACGCGTGACGCTGATGAGCGCCTTCGCCAACAACATGGTCCGCTCCCCCGTCGAGTTCGCCCAGGCCTCGCTCTCGGTCCAACAGGCGTCCGACGGGCGCTTCTGGGCGGGGCTCGGTGCCGGCTGGGCGCGGGCCGAGGTCGAAGGGGCCGGGCTCCGCTACCCCGAGCGGGGTGAGCGGGCCGGGCGGTTCATCGAGGCGGCCCGGATCGTCCGCGAGCTGTTCGACACCGGTTCGTGCACCTTCGACGGCGAGCACTACTCGATCGACATCCCGACGATCGGACCGGCCGTCGACCCACCCGAGCTCGTCACCTCGCTCGGCGGCCCCAGGACGATCCGAGAGATCGGGCCGGTGGCCGACGCCATCGAGCTCAAGCTCAACAGCGTCAGCACCCGGGGCGGCGAGCTCGACGTGGGGGCCCTCGCCTCCCTCACGAGGGACGATCTGCGGCGCCTCGTCGAGCGGGCCCGCGAGGCCGCCCCCGACACACCGCTCGGGCTCTACTGCATCTGCGCGACCGGATCGAACCCTCGGGTCGACGCCATGAGCGGTGCAGTCGGCGATGCGTTCCCGGGCGAGTTCCTCGGTGAACCGGCGAAGATCGCCGACTCGATCCGCTCCCTCGAGGAGGAGGGCATCGCCTGGGCTCAGCTGAGCGAGTTCACGCCCGGCACCTTCGAGGCACTGGCGGCCGAGCTCCTCTGAGCGTGCCGGCGGGTGATCTCGCGGCCCGAACGCCACAACCAGACCGAAGCGATGATCGTCTGCACGACGATCGTGCCGTACATCACGACCCGCAACGTCGTATCGGTTGGGGCGAGCCACCAGAGCAGCGCGTAGGTGCTCGCGGCCGCTGCGGGAAGCGGGAGGAGGCCGACGAGGTGCCGCGCCCGGACCGGGCCCGACAGCTGCCCCAGCAGGCTGGGCCGGTCGGCGGTAGGGGCGTGGCGTCGCAGGAACCACACGGCGAGCCAGGTGTAGAGGGCGAACATCGGGATGGCCCACGGGATGGCGACGCTCCAACCGACGAGCATCGCCACGACCGCGAGGCCGTAGACGGCGATCGTCGGACGGGCGGGCCGGAACCGGCCCACGTCGCCCAGGCGCCCCCAGATCCAGTGCGCGGCGCCGAGGATCAGCGAGAACGTGATGGCGTACCGGAGGAACGCCATCGGCTCGAGCACCACGAGCGGGCCACCGTGGTCGGCGATCAGCTCCTCGTCCTCCACGTTCTCGGGGAGCGTCAGGGTCATCGACCACAGCCCCCAGAACGCCCCGGCGAAGACCGATGCCGTCGCGATGGCGCGGACGCGACCGTCGAGCAGCCACCGGTGGAGGAGGTACCACGCGCCCCCCAGCGCCATGAGGCCGTGCCAGGCCGCGAACCAGACCGGGAAGAACGGGACGAACGGCCCACCCGTGTAGGTCACGGGGGTCAGGACGCCCTCGACCACGAGACCGAAGACCATCGCGACCATCACCAGCGGGCCCCACCGGTCGACGCGGTACCGGTCGATCAACCACAGGACGGGAGCTGTGGCCATCGCGTAGTAGATCGACACCTCGACGTGGGAGACGGGCGCCGAGGCCCAGAACCAGAACATCCGCTCGGACACCACGGCGACGATGGCCGCCGACACGAGGGCGAACGCCAGGTGCCGTGCCCCGGCTCGCCACCCCCGCTCGCGAGGTCTCGGATCGGTCGGGACGAGGGTGGGAAGCCGCACGTGGGCACCGTACGAACATCCACGGGCCTCGTCGTCGGGCACGCGACGGATCGACCACGGCCGCCGTTCGGCGGACGAGACCCACTGGCCCCCGGGCGGTGCCGACGCCGGCGGTGCCCGGGTCAGACGTAGGTGCTGCCCTTCATGGCGTCGCGATCGGTGCGCATCTCGACGTTGACCAACGCCGGCTTGCCCGAGTCGAACGCCCGCTCCATCGCCGGCCGGATGCCGTCGGGCTCGGTCACGTGTTCGCCGTGACCGCCCATCGCCTCCACGACGAGGTCGTAGCGGGTCGCGCGGAGCTCGGTCGCGACGAGCCGGTCGGCGCCGTAGATCATCGCCTGGGGTCGCATCATCTGGCCCCAGGCGGCGTCGTTGCCCACCACGCCGACGATGGGGAGGCCGAACCGGACCGCGGTGTCGAACTCGAACCCGTTGAGCCCGAACGAGCCGTCGCCGTAGACGATCAGCACCCGCCGATCGGGATGGGCCCGCTGCGCGGCGAGCGCGAACGGCATCCCGACGCCCAGCGTGCCGAGGGGCCCGGGGTCCATCCAGATCCCGTCCTTCGGCACCCGGAGGACCTTGGCGGCCTGGGCCACGATGTCGCCACCGTCGCCGATCACGATCATGTCGTCGGTCACGGCGTCGGCGATCTCACGGCAGAGCCGCAGGGGGTCGATGGGTACCTCGTCGCTGTCGAGCTGGCTCCGGAAGCCGGCCTCGAGGTCGGTTTCCCGCTCCCGCAGCTCGTCACGCCAGGCCGTGAACGAGAGCTTGCGATCGTCGACGGCCAGGCGCTCGACCATGCGACCGAACGTGGCACCGAGGTTGCCGACCAGGCCGACGTCGGCGGCGCGGTTCTGACCGATGAGCGTCTCGTCGAGGTCGAGCTGGACGATCTTCGCGTCAGCCGGGATCGTCGCCCCGAACTTCATCCGGAAGTCGAGCGGGGTGCCGGCCAGCACGACGAGGTCGGTGCGGGCCAGTGCGTCCTTGCGTGAGCGGTTCAGGAAGCTGGGGTGGTCCCACGGCACGGCACCACGACCCATCCCGTTGCAGAACACGGGGAGGTCGGTGGCGTCGAGCAGCTCGACGAGCGCCGCCTGGCCCTCGGACCACTTCACGCCCGTGCCGGCCATGACCATCGGGCGCTGCGCCGTGGCGAGGAGATCGAGCGCCTCCTCGATCGCATCGTCGGGGGCGGCGTTGCGCACCCGGTAGTCGCGCAGGATCGGCATCGCCGGCTCGGCCTCGACCGGGGCGTGGAGGACGTCCATCGGGATCTCGAGGAAGCTCGGTCCCGGGATGCCGGAGAGCGCGTAGCGGATCGCCAGCTCGACGTACTCGGGCAGCCGCTCGGTCTGGTAGCAGGCGTCCGCCCACTTCGTGATGGGGCGCATCACGCCGACGTGGTCCATCTCCTGCAGCGAGCCGCGACGCAGGTTGGCGAACGGGCCCTGCCCGCCGAACACCACGATCGGGGAGTTGGCCCGCCAGGCGTTGGCGACGCCGGTGACGCCGTCGGTCACGCCGGGACCGGCGGTCAGGATCGCCACGCCGACCCGACCGGGGTGGAGCCGGGCCCAGGCATCGGCCGCGTGGACGGCGGCCTGCTCGTGACGGACGTCGACGACCTCGATGCCCTCGTCGAGACAACCGTCGTAGATCCCCATGACGTGCCCGCCCGAGAGCGTGAACACGCAGTCCACGCCGGCAGCCCTCAGTACCTTCGCGACGAGCGATCCCCCATGTGCCATGGGGACGAGCCTATGACGCGGCCCCTCGACCACTCACCCGGCGACCAGCGATCCCTGATCTGCCGTGGGACGGAGCGACAGCACGGCCCGGTCAGTCGGCGGGGCGCAGCTGCTCGGCGACCCGCGACAGCACGCCGTTCACGAACCGGCCGGAGTCGTCGGTCGAGAACCGCTTGGCCAGCTCGACGGCCTCGTCGATGATCACCGCGAGCGGCACGTCCGGTCGCTCGGCCAGCTCGTAGGCGGCGAGTCGCAGGATCGTGCGGTCCATCGTCGGCATCCGCTCGAGCGGCCAGTTGACCGACGACGCGGCGATCACCGGATCCAACGCGTCGCGATGCTCGGCCACGCCGACGGCCAACTCGCGCGCCAGGGGGACCGGATCGACGGCCAACCCGGCGAGCACCTCGTCGATCGGGAGGTCCCGGATCGAGGACTCGTAGAGCAGCGCCATCGCGCGCTCGCGGGCGTCGGAGGAGGCCGACAGATCAGGCTCGCTCGATGTAGTCGCCCGTGCGGGTGTCGACCTTGATCCGCTCGCCCGGCTCGATGAACAGCGGGACCTGCACGACCCGGCCGGTCTCGAGCGTCGCCGGCTTGCGGGCGCCCGAGACACGGTCGCCCTGGATGCCGGGCTCGGTCTCGGCGATGGTCAACGCCACCGAGGCGGGGAGGTCGACGCCGAGCACCTCGTCGCCGTAGTACTGCAGCACGACGGTGTCGGACTCGATGATGAAGTCGGTCGCCTCGCCGAGGGTCCCGGCGGCGATGTTGGTCTGCTCGTAGCTCTCGCCGTCCATGAAGACGTAGTCGTCGCCTTCGCGGTAGAGGTACTGCATCTCGCGCTTGTCGATGATCGCCCGCTCCATCTTCTCCCCGGCGCGGAACGTCTTCTCGACGACCTGACCGGTCCGGACGTTCTTGAGCGTGGTGCGGACGAAGGCGCCGCCCTTGCCCGGCTTCACGTGCTGGAACTCGACGATCTGCACGAGGCCCTCGGAGAGGTCGACGGTCATGCCGGTCTTGAAGTCGGCCGTGGAGATGGTGGCCATGGGCGGTCCTCGC
>JBCCTY010000168.1:0-8887 GCA_039197885.1 Actinomycetota bacterium
GGCCTCGCGAGCCGCCGGTCACGAGCGCGACCTGGTCGCTCAGGTCGAATCGATCGGTCATGAGGCGTCCTCCCCGAGGAGTTGATCGAACCCGGCGATGGCCGGGTCAGGGTCGGCGACGTGGAACGTCCGGGCGATGGCACGACCGGCGGGCCTCCGATGTCGAGCACCTCGGCCCGCACCCGAGGGCGCGTCGCTCACGAGTCGGAGCGCGAGGCGACGACGGCGATCTCCATCCGCCACTCGGGCCGGGCGAGTCGCGGCACGGTCACGAGCGTCGAGGCCGCCCGACGGCCGTCGAGGGCCCGGTCACGAGCCGCCATGACCCCGCTCAGGTCGAGCTCGTCCGCCACGACGTAGGTGGTCACCGACACGACGTCACCCGCATCCATGCCCGCGTCGGCGAGCATCAGGCCGATGTTGGCCCACACCACCTCGGCCTGGGCCTCGACGGTCTCGGGGACCGATCCGTCCGGCGCGATCGGGACCACACCGGAGGTGTGGAGCAACCGCGAACCGGCGTCGCTCACGACGGCGTGCGCGTAGTGGGCGGCCGGCGGCGCCACCCCGTCCGGATCGATCGTGCGATTCGCCACGGGGGCATCCTCGCACACCGGCCACGGCGGTCCGGCTGGCCCACCGTCGCGCCTACGGTCTCGGGCCATGAGCGCGCGCATCCGGTCGGTCGACCTCGAGAACCCGTTCCACCCCTCGCTCGACGGGATGTGCGAGATCCTGCTCGTGCGTCACGGCGAGCAGGAGTACACCGAGTCGATCTCCATGGGCGACGCCCTCGACGCACCGCTGTCGGACCTCGGGCGCCGTCAGGCGGCCGCCGTCGGCGAGCGCCTCTCGGGCGTCGAGATCCACGCCGTCTACTCGTCGACGCTCCGGCGCGCCCGCGACACCGGCGCCGCGATCGGCGCCCACCACGACCTCGAACCGCGGGAGCGCCACGACCTCCGCGAGATCGACCTCTGGCGCGACTTCCCCCAGGACCAGGCGCTGCTCGACGTGTACTCCGAGCAGGAGCTGGTCGGGATCTTCCGCGCCGCTCACCGGACCCGACGCTGGGACGCCTACCCCCACACCGAACCGGGTCCGGAGTTCCAGGCCCGGGTCCTGTCGACCATCGACGAGATCGTCGCCGCGCACCACGGTGAGCGTGTGGTGGTGGCCTGCCACGGCGGCGTCATCAACACCGTGCTCGCCAACGTGCTGCGCTCGACGATCGACAACCTCGTCAAGGTCCATCACACGTCGATCAGCGTCGTCCGGGGCGCGGACGACCGCCGGGTCGCCATCTCGATCAACGACTACGCGCACGTGCTGCCGATCCAGGACGCCGTGAACCCGCTCAACCTCCACTGACGGCCCTACCCTGCCGCCATGGTCTCGGAGCTCTTCGACGCAGACGCCTGGGAGCCGGTCGCCGGCTTCGACGATCTGACCGACATCACCTACCACCGTGCCGCGGCCGGCGGCACCGTGCGGGTGGCCTTCGACCGGCCCGAGGTGCGCAACGCGTTCCGGCCCCACACCGTCGACGAGCTGTACCGGGCGCTCGAGCACGCCCGCACCTCCAGCGACGTCGGATGCGTGCTCCTGACCGGCAACGGTCCGTCGCCGCGCGACGGCGGATGGGCGTTCTGCTCCGGTGGTGACCAACGGATCAGGGGCAAGGACGGCTACCGCTACGCCGAGGGGACCACCGCCGACTCCATCGACCCGGCTCGTTCCGGGCGCCTGCACATCCTCGAGGTCCAGCGCCTCATCCGCTTCATGCCGAAGGTCGTGGTCTGCGTCGTGCCCGGTTGGGCGGCGGGTGGCGGCCACAGCCTGCACGTCGTCGCCGACCTCACCCTCGCCAGCCGCGAGCACGCCCGGTTCAAGCAGACCGACGCCGACGTCGCCAGCTTCGACGGTGGCTTCGGCTCGGCCTACCTGGCCCGCCAGGTCGGCCAGAAGTTCGCCCGTGAGATCTTCTTCCTCGGGCGGGAGTACTCGGCCGAGGACGCCCACCGGATGGGCATGGTCAACGCCGTCGTCGATCACGCCGACCTGGAGCGGGTCGCCCTCGAGTGGGCAGGAGAGATCAACGGGAAGAGCCCGACCGCCAACCGGATGCTCAAGTACGCGTTCAACCTCATCGACGACGGGTTGGTCGGCCAGCAGCTCTTCGCCGGCGAGGCCACCCGACTCGCCTACGGCACCGACGAGGCGGCGGAGGGCCGTGACTCCTTCCTCGAGAAGCGTCCGCCGGACTGGTCCGGCTTCCCCTACCACTACTGAGCAGCGGCCCCGGGAGGGCCGGGGACATCGACGGCCACTCGCTCGGCCGCGCAGATCGCCCGCCACGCGCAGCCATCGAGGTGGTCGTTCACCAGCCCCATGGCCTGCATGAAGGCGTAGGCCGTGGTGGGGCCGACGAACGACCAGCCCCGTCGCTTCAGGTCCTTCGACAGCGCGACCGACGTCGGCGTGGTCGCCGGAACCGGCGATCCCTCCGGGGCCTCGCCCTCCGGGCCGTCGGGCTCCCACCCCCACACGTAGGCGGCGAAGGATCCGAACTCGTCGACCAACTCCAGGAACCGGGCCGCGTTGTTGATCGTCGACTCGATCTTCCTGCGGTGGCGGATGATGGCGGCATCCTGCAGCAGGCGGTCGACGTCGGCCGGCCCGAACCCCGCGACCACCTCGGCATCGAAGTCGGCGAAGGCCGCACGGAAGCCCTCACGCTTGCGGAGGATCGTCAGCCACGACAGACCGCTCTGGAAGCCCTCGAGGCAGACCTTCTCGAAGAGCCGACGGTCGTCGAGCACCGGCCGGCCCCACTCGGTGTCGTGGTAGGTCACGTAGTCCTCGGCCTCACCCGGCCACCAGCACCGGGCGCGACCGTCGGCGCCGATCCTCACCCAGTCCCCGGTCACCCCGAGATCATCGCACCGACGGTCGGGCTCACGACCCGCCGGGACCCTGCTCGCCGGGTCGGACGAGCCCCGACTCGTAGGCGAAGACCACCGCCTGCACGCGGTCGCGCAGGCCGAGCTTGGTGAGCACGCTCGACACGTGGGTCTTGATCGTGGCCTCGCCGACGTAGAGCTGCTCGGCGATCTCGACGTTCGAGCCCCCGCCGGCGAGCTCCACCAGCACCTCCCGCTCGCGGTCGGTCAACTCGGCGAGCTGATCGTCGAGCGCGGCGGTGCGCCACGACGGTTGCCCCTGGGCGACCGCCTCGATGACGCGCCGGGTCACCGCGGGGTCGAGCAGGGCTTCCCCCGAGGCGATGACGTGCACCGCCTCGATGAGCTCCTCCGGCGGCGCGTTCTTGAGCAGGAAGCCCGAGGCTCCGGCCTGCAACGACGCGAAGACCACCTCGTCGTCGTCGAACGTGGTCAGGATCAGCACCCGCACCGCCTCGTGACGACGCACGACCTCGGCCGTGGCCTCGATCCCGTCGACGCCCGGCATCCGCACGTCCATGAGCACGACGTCGGGCCGGTGCCGATCGACCATCCGGACGACGTCGGCACCATCGGCTGCCTCGGCGACCACCTCGATGTCGGGCTCGACGTCGAGGAGGAGGCGGAGCCCGCTGCGCACCATCGCCTGATCGTCGGCGATCACGACCCGGACCGTCACCGCCGAGCGCCCGCCGGGACGCGCAGCTGCGCTGCGACACGCCAGCCTCCGCCTGGACGCGGGCCCGCCTCGAACGTCCCGTGGTGCAGCAGCGCTCGTTCACGCATGCCGAGCAGCCCGTGGCGGCCCTCGCTCCGGCCGGAGCGAGCGACAGGACCGGCATCGGCCGCGCCGTCGTCCTCCACCGTCACGGCGAGGCCGTCACCGACCCGATCGACGGCGATGCGCACCGAGCTGGCGTCGGCGTGGCGCAGCGTGTTGGTGAGCGCCTCCTGCACGATGCGGTAGGCGCTCAGTGACACCGAGTCGGGGACGTCGTCGAGGGTCCCGTCGACGCTCACCTCGGTGTCGAGGCCGGCCTCCTCGACCTGCTCGACGAGCGTCGGGAGCCGGGCGAGCCCGGGCTGCGGGTCCGACCGGGGCCGTTCGTCCTGGCGAAGGAACCCGAGGAGCTGATGGAGCTCGCGGACCGCTTCGCGCCCGCTGTCCTCGACCGATCGGAGCGCGGCGCGCGACGACTCCGGATCATGCTCGAGCGCCCGACGCGCCGCACCCGCCTGGAGCCCCATCACCGAGACGTGGTGGGCGACGACGTCGTGCAGCTCGCGGGCGATCCGGACCCGCTCGTCGAGCACCGCCCGTTGCTCGTTGAGCTCGCGCTCGCGCTCGAGCTCGACGGTGCGCTCGCGCAGCTCCTCCTCGGCCTCCCGTCGACGTCGGGCGCCGTCGCCGAGGATCCACGCCGCGGCGAAGAACCCGGCGTTGAGCGTGATCGTGGACACCCGGATCCACAGGAGGGCGCCGTCGGGCACCTCGCCGTCGACCTCGACGATCCGCCAGGCGATCAGACCGATGCTGGGCAGGATGACCACCACCCGGACGAGGGTCCGGCGGGCGCCGCCGAACGCTCCCGCCCCGTAGAGCGCGACGAAGAGGGCCAGCGTGCTCATGTCGAACTCGGCGACCTCGAGCCAGCGGACCGCCGTGAAGCTCGCGCCGACGAGCAGCGCGACGGTCAGCGGCGCAACGCGCCGATAGGCCAGCGGCAGCACCGTGAGGCAGAGCAGAGCGACCGACACCGGACCGCTGGCCACCTCGACCTCGCCGTCGAAGAGACCGAGGTAGGAGCGCAGGCTGATGAGCCCGACGACGAGCGTGGCGAGGGCCAGCGCGACGTCGACGAGTGGCGGACGGCGCCACGAGATGCTCCCCACGTGGTCGAACGTACCGCCGTCCGCCCCGATCGGCCTCCCCCCTGAGGGGGACCGGGGATCCCCGGCGGGACCGATGTCCGCGGCCGGGGCGCGACGCGAGGCTGGTCCCGGGTTGGAGTTGCGCGACGTGACCAAGCGCTACGGCCGGCTCACCGCGCTCGACTCGGCGTCGTTCACGGTGACGCCGGGTCGGATCGGCGGCCTCCTCGGACCGAACCTGGCCGTCCCCGGTCGGCAGGCCCAGAGGAGATCGCGGGCTGGGAGGTCCTGCTCGCGGCCGGCATCACCCTCGGCGCGGTCGTGGGCGTCGTCGTCCTGGGCGGCCGGCTCGACGCGGGTGCGATCCTGCGCACCGGCGGCCGGGTGGGCCTCCGGCAGGCCTGGCGTGAGGCCGAGCTGTAACAGACCGAACCGACCCCACGCGCCGTGGGCGGGTGGCCGCCGTCGGCTAGGTTCCGCCCGTGCGCTCCCGTGCCGTCGCGTGCCTCGTCCTGCTGACCTCGCTCCTCGTCGTCCCTGCGACGCCAGCGAGCGCCGATCCTCCGGCGGCGCCGGCGTCGGTGACCGCCACGGCAGGGACGCACGAGCTCACCGTCGACTGGACCACCGTCCCCGGCGCCGACCGCTACGTCGTCCGCCTGGCTCCGACGGCCCGCCAGATCACCACCGCCACGCCCGGACCCGTCACGTTCGATCGCCTCCTCGCCGGCGTCGCCTACACCGCGACCGTCACGCCGCTCGACGACGTCGACGGCCTCGGCGAGGCCGCCTCGGCGACCGCCACACCGATCGACGACCCGACTGCGGCGCCGGAGGTCATCGAGGTCAGCGCCGGCGACGACACGACCTGTGCCCTCCTCGATGACGGCTCCGTGCGGTGCTGGGGTGGCACCGCCGAGGGCGAGCTCGGCACCGGTGACCCCGGCACCGTCGACGAGCGCGCCGTCGGCGACGACGAGGACGTCGCCGCGCTGTCGCCGATCGACGTGGGCGGGCGCGTCGTGCAGATCTCGGCCGGGGGTGACCACGTCTGCGCACTCACCGAGGCGTTGCGCGTGCGGTGCTGGGGCTCCGACGACGACGGTGCGCTGGGCCAACCGGGCATCTCTCGCATCGGGATCATCGACGTCCCCGCCGACCATGGCGACGTCGACGTGGGCGGCGACGTGATCCAGGTGTCGGCCGGCGCCGACCACACCTGCGCGCTGACGGCGAACGGCCGGGTGCGCTGCTGGGGCGACGGCTCCGATGGCCAGCTCGGTCGTGGCAACGACGACGACGTCGGCGACGACGAGACCCCGGCCTCGGCCGGCAACGCCCGGCTCGGCACCCGAGCCGTGCAGGTGTCGGTGGGCGACGACCACACGTGCGCCATCACCGTGAGCGGAGCGGTGCGGTGCTGGGGCGAGGCAGCCGAGGGACAGCTCGGCTACGCCAACACCACCGACATCGGCGATGACGAGCTCCCCTCGTCGGCCGGCGACGTGCCCCTCGGCGCGCTGGCCACGTCCATCTCCAGCGGGCGGTTCCACAACTGCGTGACGACCACGACGCTCGCGGTGCGGTGCTGGGGCGACAACGGCAACGGCCAGGTGCTCCATCGGGACTTCCGTCGGATCGGCGACAACGAGACGCCTGCGTCGGCCGGCGACGTGCCGATCAACGCGGCGATCAGCGAGCTGTCCCTCGGCGCGCTCCACTCCTGCGTCGTCGCTCCCGGCGTCGGGCTGGGCTGCTGGGGTCGCGACCGAGAGGGCCGCCTGGGCTACGGACCGGGCGTCGGCACGCCCCCGATCTTCTTCGTCGGGCCGGTCCCGCTGGGCGACGAGCCACTCGACGTCGACCTCGGGGAGGACCACACCTGCGTCCTGACCACCGACCGGACGATTCGTTGCTTCGGCGACGGTGGGTTCGGACAACTTGGCACCGCGAGCACCGAGGACGTCGGTGACGACGAGGTGCCCGCCGCCCTCGACCCACTCGCCCTGATCACTGCGCCGGCGGCTCCGGCCGTGACCGCGACCGGCGGCGACGGGTCGCTGACCATCAGCTACTCGGCACCGGCCGACGACGGCGGATCGGCCGTCACGTCCTATCGGATCGTCGCGGACCCGGGTGCCAACACCGTCACACAGACCGCAGCGGGCACGGTGACGCTGATCGGGCTGCGGCCGGACACCACCTACACGGTGCGGGTCACGGCGGCGAACGGCTACGGCACGTCGCCCGCGGTCCCGGTCACCGCCGCGACGGGCGGGTCGTCCGAACCCGGACCCCTCGTCGACGGTGACGTCGGCTACTGGATGGCCGACGACGAGGGCACCCTCTTCGCGTTCGGTGATGCGCCGTCCTTCGAGCCCGTCAGCGTGACAGCCGGCGAGGTGGTCGTCGACGTCGATGCGACACCGACCGGTCATGGGCTGTGGGTCCTCGACTCCGCGGGGGTGGTCCACACCCGCGGCGACGCACCCGACCTGGGCGACATCTCGGCGGACGTGACCGGCTCACCGACGACGCTCGCGCCCACCCCGGTGGGCGACGGCTACTGGATCTTCACGACGACCGGCGACGTGTCGGTCCACGGCACCGCCGTCGACCACGGTGACCTCACCGACCTGCCCCTCAACGGTCCCGTCGTCGCGTCGGCGGCCACCACCACCGGCGACGGGTACTGGCTCCTCGGCACCGACGGCGGCGTGTTCGCCCTCGGTGACGCGGTGTTCGCCGGTTCGATGGGCGCACGGCCGCTCAACCAGCCGGTCAACGGCATCACCCCGGATCCCGACGGCGACGGCTACTGGCTCGTGGCCGGCGACGGCGGCGTGTTCGCGTTCGGCGCGCCCTTCCGCGGGTCGATGGGTGACACGCCCCTCAACGCGCCGGTCACCGGGCTCATCGCCTACGGCGACGGCTACGCCATGGTCGCCACCGACGGCGGCGCGTTCGTGTTCAGCGACGAGCCCTTCCTCGGGAGCCTCGGTGGGCAGGCACTCACCCGGCTGATCGTCGCCATGACGGCCACCGGGTGACCGTCAGTCCATCCGCAGGCCGCCGTCGACGTTGAGCGTCTGGCCGGTCACGTAGGACGCGTCGTCCGATGCGAGGAAGGCCACGGCGGCGGCCTGCTCCTCGACGCGTCCCTGGCGTCCCATCGGGATGCGTGCGATCGCTCCCCGCCGTGGCGCATCGGGAGCGAGATCGAAGCGCTCGGCGGTGCGGGCGAACGTGCCCCGCATCATGTCGGTGTCGTTGGAGCCCGGCGCCACGCAGTTCACCCGGATGCCGTGGGGGGCGAGCTCGAGCGCGAGCTGCTGGGTGAGGCCGACCATCGCGAACTTGGTGGCGCAGTAGGCGCCGTAGTTGGGCAATCCCTGGCGGCCGGCCATCGACGAGATGTTGATGATGGAGCCGCCCCGCTCACCGTCGCGGATCAGTCGCCCGGCGTGGCGCGTGACCAGGTAGAGCCCGTTGAGGTTGACGTCGACGGACCGGAACCAGACGTCGTCGTCCATGTCGAGGATCGGGGCGACACCGGCGTCGCTGGCGAGCGCGGCGTTGTTGACCAGCACGTCGAGCCGCCCCAGCTCGTCGCGGATCCGGTCGACCATGGCGACCACGTCGTCGATGTCGGCAACGTCGGCGTCGACGGCGATCGCACGCCGCCCCATGCCCCGGATCTCCTCGGCCACCGACTCGGCCCCGGCCCATCCGGCGTCACGCTCGTGCGCGGGGAACGTGGAGGGCGGTCGTCGGCTGCCGTGGACCACCACATCGGCGCCGTCCGCCGCGAGGCGCAGCGCGATGGCCCGACCGATGCCGAGCCGCCGGGCGGCGCCGGTGACCAGGGCGACGCGTCCGTCGAGCCCGCTCACGCCGTCTCGACGCCGGCAGCCCCCTCGAGGCCGAGCAGCTCGATCGCCCGCTCGCGGAGGAGGAACTTCTGGATCTTGCCGGTGACGGTCATCGGCAACTCGTCGGTCGCGTGCACGTAGCGGGGCACCTTGTAGTGGGCGATCCTGCCCTGGCAGAAC
>JBCCTY010000169.1:0-8879 GCA_039197885.1 Actinomycetota bacterium
CCCGCTCGACAAGCGGTCCTGCCATGCGGTCGCCCGGTCGGGCCACGACGGTCTCGCCCGGGCGCTGCTCCCGGTGCACACCGCGGGTGACGGCGACGCCGTGATCGCCTGTGCGACCGGTACCGGTCGGGAGGCGCCGGTCGAGACGGTGCGGCTCCTCACCGTCCTCGCGGTCGATGCCGCGATCCGCGCCGCGCTGGGTCCGTTGAACGCCTGAGGTCGGCTCGTCTCAGCCCGAGACGGCCGTGAGCCGACCGAGCTCGGTGGCGATGTCGCGCGTCGAGCCGGCCGCCTCGTCGGCCGCGGCCGCCTGGTCGGTCGCGGTCTGCGTCAGCTCGGCGATGCGGGCCATGTTCTCGGCGATGCCGAGGGAGGCGTCGGCGGCCTCGGTGAGGTTGTTGCTCATCTCCTCGGTCGTCGTCCGCTGATCGGCGATCGACTCGGCGATCTCGGACTGGAGGTCGTTGATGCGCTCGATGGTGTGGCTGATCTCCTCGACGGCGGAGGCCGCGTTCGACGAGTCGACCTGGGTGGCCTCGATCCGCTTCGAGATGTCGGCCGTCGCCGCCGCCGTCTGCTCGGCGAGGTGCTTGACCTCCGTGGCGACGACCGCGAAGCCCTGACCTGCGTCGCCGGCCCGCGCCGCCTCGATCGAGGCGTTGAGGGCGAGGATGTTGGTCTGCTCGGCGATGCCGGCGATCAAGCGCACGACCCCGCCGATCTCCGCGCTCGACCGGGCGAGCTGCTCCACCGTCGCTGTGGTCTGCTGAGCGACCTCGACGGCGTCGTCGGCGACGTGTGCGGCCTGGCTGGCGTTGTCCGACACCGACACGATCGTGGCCCGCATCTCGTCGGTCGCTGCCGAGAGGGTCTCGAGGCTCGCCGTGATCTCCTCGGTGGCGGCAGCGATGTCGTTGACCTCGCCCGACACCTGCTGCGAGCTGGTCCGCAGCTCGCTGCTGACCGAACCGATGTGGGTCGAGGCGTCGGTGAGCCCGGAGACGGACTCCGCGATCGCCAGCGCGGCCTGCTTCGCCGCGGTCACGTCGGTGGCGAACTTGACGATCTTGTACGGCTCACCCGTCGGGTCGAGCACGGGGTTGTAGGAGGCCTGGATCCACACGTCGTGGCCGTCTCGGTGCCGGCGCCGGAACTCACCGGACTGGAAGGAGCCCCTCGCCAGTCGCTCCCAGAACGCGGCGTACTCACGGGAGCCGGCCTCGGCAGGGTCGACGAAGATGCGGTGGTGCTGCCCGACGACCTGGTCGGCCGTGTAGCCCATGGTGCCGAGGAAGTTGTCGTTGGCCCGCAGGATCGTGCCGTCGAGCTCGAACTCGATCGTGGCCATCGAGCGATCGATGGCGGCGAGCTGGCCGGCCCGGTCGGTCTCGACTCGCATCCGCTCGGTGATGTCGGTCGCGAACTTCACCACGCCGACCTGCTTGTCGCGCCGGAACACCGGGTTGTAGGTGGCCTCGATCCAGACGTCCTCGCCCTGCTTGTCGACCCGGCGGAACTGACCGCTGTGGTGCTGCCCGGAGCGCAGCGTCTCCCAGAAGCGCGCGTACTCCGGTCCGTCGGCCTCCTCGGCGGGCACGAAGATGCGGTGGTGCCGTCCGACGATCTCGGCGGCCGTGTAGCCCATCGCCGCGAGGAAGTTGTCGTTGGCGTTCCGGATGGTCCCGTCGAGGTCGAACTCGATGATCGCCTGCGTCCGGTCGATCGCCTCGTAGCGGGCGCGGAGGTCGGCGGTCGCTGAGGTGGAGCTGGTGCCCATGTCGTGTCCTCGTGGTCGGTGGCCCCCCGGCAATTGCAGCGTCGGCATCCACCGTGCCGAATGAAGGATGTCCGGGGTGGTCTCAGCTCGCGTCGACGAGCTCCCGGAGCTGCTCGCACTGCGCGACGCGCTCCTCGGGCGTGCGGCCGAGGAAGCCGACGTTGAGCGCCGTCACGCCCGACTCGCGCAGCGCGGCGAGTCGCTCGGCGACGAAGCCGGCCGGTCCGACGAGCGAGCTCGAGGCGAGGTACTCGTCGGGGATGGCAGCAGCGGCCTCGTCCTTGCGTCCGGCGAGGTAGAGCTCCTGGATCTCGTCGGCTGCCTCCTCGTAGCCGGAGCGGCGGAAGATGTCGTTGTAGAAGTTCTTCTCCTTGGCCCCCATGCCACCGACGTAGAGGGCGATCTGCGGGCGGGCGAGGTCGCGCAGCCCCTCGGTGCCCTCGCCGATCGCCACCGAGCCACCGGCGAACACCTCGAGCGGTGCCCGCGACGCGTCGCGCTTGGCCGCGCCGGCCGCCAGCGCCTCACCCCAGACGTCGCTCGCCGCCTCGGCGGTGTAGAACGCCGGGAGCCAGGCATCGGCCACCTCGGCGGTCATCTCGACGCTGCGCGGACCGAGCCCGGCGATGGCCACCGGGATGTCGTCGCGGACGGGGTGGGTGATGATCTTCAGCGCCTTGCCGAGCCCGGTGCCCTCACCCTCGGGGAGTGGCATGTCGTAGTGCCGACCGTGGTGCTCGAGGCGCTCGCGCCGCCAGACCTGGCGACAGATCTCGATGATCTCCCGCGTCCGGGCGACCGGGGCGTCGTAGCGGACGCCGTGGAAGCCCTCGATGACCTGCGGCCCGGACGCTCCGAGCCCGAGCATGCAACGTCCGTCCGACAGGGCGTCGATCCCGGCGGCGGTCATGGCGAGCAGCGTCGGGGTGCGGGTGTAGATCGGGACGATGCCGGAGGCGATGACGACCCGCTCGGTCTTCGCCGCGAGGTAGCCCATGGCGCTCGGCGCGTCGAAGGCGTAGGCCTCGGGCACCCAGACGACGTCGAGCCCGGCGCGCTCCATGGCGACGACCTCGTCGACGGCGTCGACGAAGCCGGCCGAGTAGTTGAGCAGGGTGGAGATCCGCATGGGGCCCATCCTCCCACGACGCTCGTCCGGGCCGGGCCGGTGGCTGCGAGGCGTACCATGGACCGCCGTGTTCACGCTCCGCACGTCGTCGGTCGGCCAGACCCGATCGCTCGCTGTCGCGCTCGCCCCGGTGCTGCGCGACGGCGACCTCGTGCTGCTCACCGGCGACCTCGGAGCGGGCAAGACCGCCTTCGTCCAGGGGTTGGGGCGAGGGTTGCTCGTCGCCGACCGCATCACCAGCCCGACGTTCACGATCATGCAGCACTACGACGGCCGGCTCCCGGTCCATCACGTCGACGCCTATCGGCTCGACTCGCCGACCGAGGTCTTCGAGCTCGCCCTGCCGGAGGTGCTCGACGAGGGCGGCGTGATGGTGGTCGAGTGGGGGGAGCGGGTCCGCGCCGGTGTCGACCGCGAGTACCTCGAGCTGTCGTTCACCTTCGGCGTCGACGATGACGAGCGCGACATCGAGGTGCAGCTCGTCGGCCGGAGCTGGGTCGAGCGCAACCCCACCATCCGCACGGTGCTGTCACCCTGGACCCGGGAGGGCTGATGCTCGTCCTCGGCATCGAGACCGCCACCCCGCAGGTGGGCGTCGCCATCGGCGGCCACGAGGGGGTCCTGGCCTCGTTCCACTCCGCCCGCGACCGCCGCCACGCCGAGACGCTCGCCCCGGCCATCGAGTTCGTGACCGCCCAGGCGCGCATCGAGCTCTCCGAGATCAGCGTCATCGCGGTCGACGTCGGTCCCGGTCTCTTCACGGGGATGCGGGTGGGGCTGGCCACGGCCAAGGCGCTCGCCCACGCCCTGCGGGTGCCGATGATCCCGGTCTCGTCGCTCGACCTGGTCGCCTTCCCGGCCCGCTACTGCAGCCGCAGGATCGTCGCCGTGCTCGACGCCCGGCGAGGCGAGGTCTTCCATGCCGCCTACCGGCAGGTCCCCGGCGGCATCCAGCGCCTCACCGAGCCCCAGGTCGCGCTGCCCCGCGAGCTCGCCGGTGATCTCGATGCGCACGGCGAGGACGCCCTCCTCGTCGGCGACGGTGCCGTCCGCTATGCCGAGCAGTTCGGTGGGCGAGCGGGGGTCGAGATCGGCGAGCGCGGCCTGCAGTACCCGTCGGCGCAGTCGCTCGTGCAACTGGCGCACGCCGCCGCCCTCCGTGAGCAGTACCTCAACCCGTGGGAGGTCGAGGCCGTCTACCTCCGCCAACCCGACGCGGTCGCGAACTGGCGCACCCGGACCGGCGAGTCGGGCTCGTGAGCGGGCAGGGCCTCGACGTCGAGATCGTCCCGATGCGCCGGCGCCACCTGCCGGCCGTGTTACGGATCGAGCGGCAGGTCTACCCGACGCCGTGGTCGATGGCGCTGTTCCTCCAGGAGCTCGCGGCCGACCGACGCGTCTACCGCGTTGCTCGCCGACCCGGTCACGGTGAGGTCCTCGGCTACGTCGGCGTGATCGTCGTCGCCGATGAGGGCCACGTCGCGACCGTCGCGGTCGACCCCCGCTGGCAGCGCAACGCCATCGGCGCGCGGCTGCTCCTCGACGCCACGAGGGGCGCCAGGGAGGAGGGAGCGACCGCGATGACCCTCGAGGTCCGTGCGTCGAACCGGGCGGCCCAGGCCATGTACGTGCGCTTCGGCTACGCGCCGGCGGGCGTGCGGAAGGGCTACTACCCCGGTGGGCGGGGTCGATCGCCGGAGGACGCCGTGATCATGTGGACCGACGACATCACCTCCGACGAGCATCTCGCCCGACTCGCACGGATCGAGGCGGGCCTGCCCGGAACGACGACCTGGAGCGCGGCATGACCATCGACGACCGCACCGTGGTGCTCGGCATCGAGACCTCCTGCGACGAGACGGCGGCCGCCGTCGTCGTCGGCGGGCGTGAGGTGGCGTCGTCGGTGGTGTCGAGCCAGATCGATCTCCACGCCGAGTTCGGCGGCGTGGTGCCCGAGATCGCCGGTCGTGCCCACGAGCAGACCATCGTGCCGGCCGTGGCCCAGGCGATGGTCGAGGCCGGCCTGCAACCCGGCGCGGTCGACGCCATCGCCGCCACCGTCGGCCCGGGCCTCATCGGCTCGCTGCTGGTCGGCGTCAGCGCGGCGAAGGCGCTCTCGATCGCCTGGGACGTCCCGTTCGTCGGGGTGAACCACCTCGAGGGGCACCTCCACGCCGCCTTCCTCGAGGACCCGAGCGTCGAGCTCCCGCTGGTGGTCCTGCTCGTCTCGGGCGGCCACACGATGCTCGTCCACATGGAGGAGCTGGGGCGGTACCGACTGCTCGGTTCCACCGTCGACGACGCCGCCGGCGAGGCCTTCGACAAGGTCGCCCGCTACCTCGACCTCGGCTACCCGGGCGGCCCGATCATCGATCGCCTCGCGATGGACGGTGACCCGGCGGCGATCCGGTTCCCCCGGGCGATGCTCGACGGTGGCCACGACTTCTCGTTCTCGGGGCTGAAGACGGCGGTGATCAACCACGTGCGCAAGCACCCCGAGACGGCGACGCCCGACCTGGCAGCGTCGTTCCAGGAGGCCGTGGTCGACGTGCTCGTCACCAAGGCCCGGGGCGCTGCCGCCGAGGTCGGCGCCCGGGGACTCGCGCTCGCCGGCGGCGTGGCCGCGAACTCCTCGCTGCGCGAGCGCATGCTCGACGCCTGCCACGACGACGGCCTGCGGGCCTTCCTCCCGAGCCGGTCGATGTGCACCGACAACGCGGCCATGATCGCTGCGGCAGGGTGGTGGCGCCTCGGCCACGACGGCCCGACCCCCATCGACGCCGGCGCCGACCCGAGCCTGCGTCTCCAGTTCGTGCTCTGAGCGGTTCCCGCGCTCGACCGCCTCGTTAGCAGTCGGCCATCGAGACTGCTAGCGTTGGCACTCGCGGGTCGAGAGTGCCAGCACCGTCATCCCCATGGGCAACCTCATGGGACGGCGGGGCACGATCGGTCCGCATCGTTTCGTTTCCACCGTGCACACCGGAGGCATGGAGACATGAACCTGCAGCCCCTCGAGGACCGCATCATCGTCCGCCCGGCAGACGCCGAGCAGACCACGGCCAGCGGCCTCGTCATCCCCGACACCGCCAAGGAGAAGCCCCAGCAGGGCGAGGTCCTCGCGGTGGGTCCCGGTCGTCGTGACGACGACGGTGACCTCATCCCGATGGACATCGCCGCCGGCGACGTCGTCATCTACTCGAAGTACGGCGGCACCGAGATCACCGAGGGCGGTGAGGACCTCCTCATCCTCTCGGGTCGCGACGTGCTCGCCAAGGTGGTGAAGTAACCCGTGCCGAAGATCCTCAAGTTCTCCGAGGAGGCCCGTCGGGGTCTCGAGTCGGGTGTGAACCAGCTCGCCGACGCCGTCAAGGTCACCATCGGCCCGAAGGGTCGCAACGTCGTCCTCGAGAAGAAGTTCGGCGCGCCGACCATCACCAACGACGGCGTCTCCATCGCTCGGGAGATCGAGCTCAGCGACCCGTTCGAGAACATGGGCGCCCAGCTGGTCAAGGAGGTCGCCACCAAGACCAACGACGTCGCGGGTGACGGCACCACCACCGCCACCGTCCTCGCCCAGGCGCTCATCCGCGAGGGCCTGCGCAACGTGGCCGCCGGCGCCAACCCGATGATCCTCAAGAAGGGCATCGAGAAGGCCGTCGCCGCCGCCGTCGAGTCGATCGGCGAGCAGTCCATCGAGGTCCAGAGCGACAAGGCGAAGATCGCCTCGGTCGCCTCGATCTCGGCCGCCGACCCGGCCGTGGGCGAGGTCATCGCCGACGCCATCGACAAGGTCGGCAAGGACGGTGTGGTGACCGTCGAGGAGTCGAACACCTTCGGCATCGAGCTCGACTTCACCGAGGGCATGCAGTTCGACAAGGGCTACCTGTCGCCGTACTTCGTCACCGACGCCGAGCGCCAGGAAGCGGTCCTCGACGACCCCTACATCCTGCTCGTGAACGGCAAGATCAGCTCGGTCCAGGACATGCTCCCGGTGCTCGAGAAGATCATGCAGACCGGCAAGTCGCTGTTGATCATCGCCGAGGACGTCGAGGGCGAGGCCCTCGCCACGCTCGTGGTCAACAAGATCCGTGGCACCTTCACCTCCGTCGCCGTCAAGGCGCCGGGCTTCGGTGAGCGCCGCAAGGCGATGCTGCAGGACATGGCCGTCCTCACCGGCGGTCAGGTCATCAGCGAAGAGGTCGGCCTCAAGCTCGACAACACCACGCTCGACCTGCTGGGCCGGGCCCGCAAGGTCGTCGTCACCAAGGACGAGACCACCATCGTCGAGGGTGCCGGCACCAGCGAGGACGTCGAGGGTCGCATCTCCCAGATCAAGCGCGAGATCGACGAGACCGACTCCGACTGGGACCGCGAGAAGCTCCAGGAGCGCCTCGCCAAGCTGTCGGGTGGCGTCGCCGTCATCCAGGTCGGCGCGGCCACCGAGGTCGAGCTCAAGGAGAAGAAGCACCGCATCGAGGACGCCCTGTCGGCGACCCGTGCGGCCATCGAGGAAGGCATCGTGCCCGGCGGTGGCACCGCACTGCTGCGGGCCCAGTCCGCGGTCCAGGCCCTCGAGCTCCAGGGTGACGAGGCCACCGGCGTGCGCATGGTTGCCGCTGCCCTGCCCGCTCCGGCCCGGCTCATCGCCGAGAACGCCGGCCAGGAGGGCTCGGTCATCGTCCAGCGCATCGGCGAGCTCACCGGCAAGGACGGCTTCAACGCCGCCACCGGCGAGTTCGGCGACCTGGTCGACGCCGGCGTCATCGACCCGGCCAAGGTGACCCGTGCGGCGCTGCAGAACGCAGCGTCGATCGCGGCGATGCTCCTCACCACCGAGACGCTCGTCACCGACAAGCCGGAGGAGGCCGGTGGCGCCGACGCTGCCGCCGCCGCTGCGGCCATGGGTGGCATGGGCGGCATGGGTGGCATGGGCGGGATGATGTAGTCATCCGGTTCACGCCGAGTACCTGAAACGAGCCGGGGCTGTTGGGCCCCGGCTCGTTCGCGTTGGTGACTCGGACGCCCCGGGTTCCTGCGACGCACACGACCTGCACCCGGTGACTCCTCGACGATGTCGGTTCTGGCTCGCCGAGTCTCGTGCCCGGGCGAGCTCTGATCGACCGGTCAGCCGAAGTCGCCGAGGTCCTCGACGTCGCCCGCCGACAGGATGGCGTCGACCTCGCGGAGGACGTTGATCTCGGCCTGGAGGAGGTGGAACGTCCAGCGAGCGACGTCGACCGGGTACACCTGCTCGTTCCCACCGGCGGCCGTCGCGTCGAGGACGGTGGCGAGCGTCGGCTCGAACGGCTCGTCGGTCGAGCGACCGACGAAGACGAGGTCGGCGCCGTACTCGGGAACGACCTCGGCCGAGATGACGGCGTACCCGAACGCCTCGTCGTAGCCGACACCCTCCAGCGTGGCCTGTTCGTGGCTCGCCGCCTCCGTCAGTCCGATGTCGGGGAGGGCGGCGTTGTAGGCGTACGTCTTGGTGTTGTAGAGGTACGCCTGGCCGTCGTCGTAGGTGTCGAACAGCGTCCACTCCAGCGTGTCGAGCAGCTCACCGTGGCGGTCGCGGATGTCGGCGACGAGGGCCTCGTACTCGGCGACCTGGGCCTCGAAAGCGTCGTCCACGGCGAAGAGCTCGGCGAATCGTCGCTGCTTGGACCAGCGAGGCCCGTCGTTGTCGGTGATGAAGTCCGTGCCGTTCGCGCGAGGGTCGATGCCGATGGTCGGTGCGATCTCGGACAGCGTCGCGATGACCTCTTCATCGGTCCACCACACGATCAGGTCGGGCTCAGCGGCTGCGATCGCCTCGAAGTTCGGTTCGCCGTCCCCGACGTCGACCATGCCGCTGAGATCCACGGTGACGCCTCCGATCCCCTCGAGCTCCCCAGGCGCGTCGCCCGTGTAGGACGACGCCACGGCGAGCGGCACGAAGCCGAGTGTCGTGACGTGCGAAGCGTGCTCGGTGCC
>JBCCTY010000170.1:0-8831 GCA_039197885.1 Actinomycetota bacterium
ACCACGATCGTCCTCGACCAGAACTACCGCTCGACCCAGACGATCCTCGACGCCGCCAACGCCGTCATCGCCAACAACGAGGGTCGCAAGCCGAAGGACCTCTGGACCGATGCCGGCCACGGCGACCCGATCGTCGTCTACGCCGCCGACGACGAGTCCGACGAGGCCAACTGGGTCGCCGGCGAGATCGCACGCCTCCACGACGGCGGCGACGTGCGGTGGGCCGACATCGCGGTGTTCTTCCGGACCAACGCCCAGAGCCGCGTGCTCGAGGAGCGCCTCGTGGGGCTCGGCGTGCCCTACAAGGTCATCGGCGGCACCCGCTTCTACGACCGGCGCGAGATCAAGGACGCGCTGGCCTACCTCCGTGCCGTCGTGAACCCGACCGACGAGGTCAGCGTCAAGCGCGTCCTGAACACCCCGAAGCGGGGGGTCGGCGACGGCTCGGTCGCCAAGCTCGACGCCTACGCGGCGGCCAACGCCATGACCTTCGTGGACGCCCTCCGCCGACCGGAGGAGGCCGGGGTCTCCGGGCGGGCGCTGAAGGGGATCCTGCAGTTCCTGTCGCTGCGCGACGGACTGGCCGCCGAGATCGAGCACGGTCCGTCCGCGCTGCTGCGCCAGGCGCTGGAGAAGTCCGGCTATCTCGACGAGCTCCGGGCCGAGCGTTCGATCGAGGCCGAGGGGCGGATGGAGAACCTCGCCGAGCTCATCGGCACCGCCGAGTCGTTCGAGTCGGCCGAGGAGTTCCTCGAGCAGGTCAGCCTCGTCGCCGACGTCGATGCGCTCGAGGACGACGACTCCCAGGTCGTGCTCATGACGCTCCACTCGGCCAAGGGCCTCGAGTTCCCGATCGTGTTCATCCTGGGCCTCGAGGACGGTGTCTTCCCCCACATCCGGGCGCTCACCGAGCCGCACGAGCTCGAAGAGGAGCGCCGGCTCTGCTACGTCGGCATCACCCGGGCCCGGGAGCGACTCCACCTCTCCTACGCCTGGTCCCGGTCGCTGTTCGGCTCGACGCAGTACAACCCGCCGAGCCGGTTCCTGGGCGAGTTGCCCGAGGGCCTGGTCGAGCAGCGGGGCGAGTCCCGTTCGTCGGGGCGGGCGTCGATGCGCGGTGGTGGCGACGACGGTTGGTCCTCGCGGCGGGCGGTCAGCGCCGATGCCGACATCCCCGAACGGGCGCTGTCGGTGCTCGGCGACCCGGGCGACCGGGCCGAGCGCCGCGCGGCCCGGAGGGAGAAGGCGAGGGAGCGCATGGTCGAGAAGGCCATCGCCGCTGGAGCCGAGAACACCGCCACCTCGGGCACCGCCGGCTTCCGGCCGGGCGACGACGTCACCCACGGCACCTTCGGCGACGGGGTGATCCTCGACATCGTCGGTGAGGGCGACAACGCCGAGGTCGTGGTCAACTTCATCGACGTCGGTGAGAAACGCCTGCTGCTCTCCTGGGCTCGCCTCGAACGTCGCTGAATCGCCCGGGCTGGTGCGTTGCATGTGCGCACCACGCCCTCCACCCTGAGATGCGTGCGTGCCCCCCGCATCGCCCTGCTCGTCACGGCCGCCCTCGGCGCGGCCTGGTGGTTCGGTCGCGGCCGCGACGGCCCCGTGACCCACCTCGGCCACACCGAACGCAACCTCGCCATCGCCAAGGTGGGCGCTCGCACCGGCAGCGATCTCGCCGTCACGCGGGCCCGGCAGGTGTTCGCGTCGGCGGAGCGCCGCACCGAGCTCGACGAGGCCTTCCAGCTCCGGACAGCCGAGTCGGTCCGGGACACCCTCGGCGGGATGAAGGGCGCCATGATGAAGATCGGGCAGCTCGCGAGCTACCTCGATCAGGGCCTCCCCGAACCGGTTCGTGACACCCTCGCCCAGCTCCAGGCCGACGCCCCACCCATGGCCCCCGAGCTCGTCGCCGACCAGATCCGTGCCGAGCTCGGCGCAGCCCCCGACGACGTGTTCGAGACCTGGGATCCGGTCCCGATCGCCGCGGCCTCGATCGGCCAGGTGCACCGGGCCATGACGACCGACGGCCGCGCGGTCGCCGTCAAGGTCCAGTACCCCGGCGTCGACGACGCCATCGAGGCCGACCTGCGGGCCGCCGACTGGATCTTCGCCGGGCTCGGGAGCGCCTTCCCGGGGCTGGAGACCGGACCGATCATCGAGGAGCTCCGCGAGCGGATCATCGAGGAGCTCGACTACGAGCGTGAGGCCGAGAACCAGCGCTTCTTCGCGATGCACTACGAGGACCATCCGTTCATCCACGTCCCGACCGTGGTCGACGAGCTGTCGACGAGGCGGATGCTCACCACCGAGCTCGCCGACGGCGTCGACTTCGCGACCGTGCGGACCTGGTCGCAGGAGGAGCGCGACCTCGCCGCCGAGACGATCTACCGCTTCGCGTTCGGGAGCCTCTACCGCCTCCAGGCCTTCAACGGCGATCCCCATCCCGGCAACTACCTCTTCCGACCGGGCGGGCAGGTGACCTTCCTGGACTTCGGGCTCGTGAAGCACTTCGCGGCGTCGGAGGTCGACGTCTTCGAGCAGCTCATCGACACGATGGTCATCCGACGCGACCTCACGGCCTTCCGCACCCTGCTGCGCGACATCGGCCTGCTGCGCGACGCCGACCGGTTCTCCGACGAGGCGGTCGAGGCCTACTTCGCCCACTTCTACGACTTCGTGCTCTACGACGGTGACGAGTACACGATCACGCCCGAGTTCGCGTCCGACACGGTCCGCCGGATGTTCAAGGCCGACGAGGAGCACACCGAGGTCACGAAGGCGGCCAACGTGCCGCCCAGCTTCGTCATCATCCAGCGCATCAACCTCGGGCTCTACGCCATCTTCGGCGATCTCCATGCGACGGGGCCGTGGCGCGAGATCTCCGAGGAGCTCTGGCCCTTCGTCGACGGACCGCCCTCGACACCGATGGGCGAGGCCATCCAACGCTGGCGCGAGGGCCGCAGGACCGGGACCCGGGTCTAGACCCCCACCGGGGTCGGCGAGGCCGCGGCGACCGGTCGGCTCGCCGGTGGCAGCACGCAGACCGCGTCGACACCGCCGCTCGGTGCCCGCCGCAGCTCGGCGCGACCTCCCGAGGCCCGGGCGAGCATGGCGACGATCGGCAGTCCGATGCCGGTGCCGGGCGTGGAGGGGTCACCGCGCCAGAAGCGGTCGAAGGCCCGCTCGAGCGCGTCGTCGTCGAGCCCGGGGCCCTCGTCGACGACGTGGAGCTCCCGGTAGCCGTTGCCCCACACGGTGACCAGGCGGATGGTCGAGCCGACCGGTGCGACGGCGAGCGCGTTCGAGAGGTAGTTGTCGAGGATCTGCTCGACGGCACCCGGGATGGCGCTGGCCGCGACCACCCGGTCGATGCCGTCGACCACGACGCTGACCCCCTGTTCCTCGGCCAGCGCCTCCCACATGTCGCGTCGCTCGTGCGCGATCTCGGTGAGATCGACCGCCACCGGTTCGTCACCCTCCTCCTCGGCGCGGGCCAGCCGGAGCAGCTGGCCCACGAGCTCGGTCATGCGCTGGGTCTCGTCGATGGCCGCCTCGAGATCACCTCGTGCGTCGTGCGCCACCGCGGGCTCGACGTTCTCGAGCCGGAGCCGCAGCGCGGTCAGCGGGGTCCGGAGCTGGTGGGAGGCGTCGGCCAGGAACGAGCGCTGGCGGTCGAGGGTCGTGCGGAGCCGGTCGGTGGTCTCCTGGAGCACCTCGGCGAACTCGCGGAGGTCGGCGGGTGCTGCGCCGATGTCGACCTTGACGTCGAGCTCACCGTCGGCGAGCTGGGCGGTGGCCTCCTGGAGGCGGCGGATCGGGCGGCTCACGGAGCGGGCGATGGCCCAGCCGACCACGGCCGACACGGCGAGCACGAAGAGGCCGAGGCCGAACAGCGCCAGCCAGATCCGCTGCACCCGACCCTCGACCGGCCCGGTCGGCGCCGTGAGCAGCACCACGCCGACGACCTCACCGTCGCTGGTCGCCGGCACGGCGACGAGGCGCTCTTCGCGGCCGCCCTCGCCCTCGATGATCCGGTTGGCGGTGATGCCCTCGAGGGCCCGCTCCACGTCGATCCGGAAGCTCTCGGACAGGTCGGTGCCCGGTGCGGTGTCGCGGTCGATGATCCCCTCGGCGTCCAACAGCACGACACGGCCCTGGGAGCGGGTCGCCTCGGACTGGGCGATCAGGCGGGTCGACACCGCCGGGAGCTCGTTGGAGATGGCGCTCGCGTAGTTGTCGGCGATCGCCTCGGCCGCCTCCTCGGTGTTCTCCGCGAAGGCGCTGCGCTCGCGATCGGCGGCGATCACGGCCAGCGGGAGCTCCAGGACGAGCAACGCCACGAGCGTGACGATGAGGTACCCGGCGAGGATCCGCCTGGTCACGTCTCGGGCACCAACCGGAAGCCGACCCCGCGCACGGTCTCGATGAGCTCGGCCCGACCGAGCTTGCGGCGGAGTCCGGCGACGTGCACGTCGAGCGTGCGCGTCGACCCCCACCAGTTCTCGTTCCACACCGACCGGAGGATGTCCTCACGGGTGCGCACGGCGCCGGGATCCTCGGCGAGGTGGCTCAGCAGGTCGAACTCCTTCGGCGTCAGCTGCACCTCGGCGCCGCCGACCGACACCTTCCGCTGGCGGCGGTCGATCTCGAGCTCACCGAGATCCTGGCTGAGCAGCTCGAGCTGCCCGGTCGCGCCGATGCGACTCCGCCGGGTCACGGCGGAGATCCGAGCGACCAGCTCGCGGAAACCGAACGGCTTCACCAGGTAGTCGTCGGCACCGAGCTCGAGCAGCTGGACGCGGTCGATCTCGTCGCTGCGGGCCGAGATCACGATGATCGGGACCTCCGAGCGCTCACGGAGCCGGCGGCACACCACCCGACCGTCGAGGTCGGGCAGACCGAGGTCGAGCAGCACCAGGTCGTGCTCGTCCTGCTCGAGGGCCGCCTCGCCCGTGCCGACCCGGTCGACCTCGTACCCCTCGCGGAGCAACCCGGTCACCAGGGGCTCGGCGATGGTCGCATCGTCTTCCACCACGAGCACGCGCACGTCGAGCCTCCTGCTCATCGATGAACACCTCATCCTGGATCGCGGCGATCACCGATCTGGATGACCAGATTACGATCTTTACAGAAATCAAACCGATCCGACGTGAGGCCACGGCCCGCGGTTCTCTAACCTCTCTACTCGTGGGCTGGAGTGGTCTCAGCGTGTCAGCGGTGCCGGCAAAGGCAGCCGGCGGCTTCTCCACCACTGTCGCGGCTGGAGTCACCACTCTCGCACTCGGAGTCGTCGGGATCGGCGTCGGAGCGGGCGCAGTCCGTGACATCGAACCGTCACAAAGCTCACCCACCGCGTCCAGCGTCGTCGAGGTCCGAGCCTTCGAGGTGGCCGCCTCGCCGCTCGACCCGGCCGGCATCGGCGAGATCCTCGGTGAGGAGCTGCTCGAGTCGGCCCTGCGGGTCCTCCCGCCGGTGCTCGAGCCCGCCCCTCGGGCGCCCGTGATCGAGCTCACGCCGGCCACGGTGGTCGAGGTGTCGGCGTCGCCGACCTCGACCACGCCGGCCGAGCCGCCTTCGTCCGCCGTCGAGGCCATCGAGGTCGTCGCTCCGGCCGAACCGGTGGCTGCCCCGACCGTCCGGCAGGTGTCGGAGGACGGCCCCGAACCCGTCGACGCCCCGATCACCGCAGCACCGACGACGGCGCCCGACGAGGCGTCGCCCGATGACGGGCCCGAACCGACCGAACCGGTCATCGACGAGCCCGAGGCTCCGGAGCCGGTCGTCGAGACCGGGTCCGAGGACGAACCGATCGTCGTCCCCGAGGCCGAGCCCGTGGTCGACGTCGACGAAGTGCGGCGTCCGCTCAGTCCCGACGAGCTCGCTCGTCGTGCCCGAGAGGACGCAGAGGAAGCGGCGGCGATCGCCGAGGCGGCGGCGGCGTCGGGCGACCTCCGCGCCGCCGAGCGGGCGGCCCGCGCCGCCGAGCTCGCCGCTCGCCTCGCCGATCGGGCCGTGGGGCGCGCCGAGCGTGACGCCGAGCGAGTCGCCGACGCCTCCGAGGAGACGTCGACCCGAGCCGAGGGGGTGCTCGACGAGACCGAGCACCACGCAGGTGAGGCCGAGACCGCGGCCCGGACGGCCGGGGCATCGGCGACCGGCACGACATCGGGCTGAGGGGCGCCGGGCCGGCGACCGGCCGATCGACATCGAGGGACGGGGCGCACGGACCGGGGAGAGCGCGTCCTGGTGCCGAGGTTCGACCAGCGTTCCGCCCGCACGCCGAACCTCAGCACCAGGACACCGAACTCGTCCGAGCCGGTTGGGTGCCGCGCGTGCCATCACTGTAGCTGCCTGTGCGGCGACGCGCCTCGTCCGAGCGTCGACGGGCCTACTCTGCGCGCGCGGGGCGGCGACGTGGAGCCGGACAGCACCCGACGCCGCAGACGTCCTGACGGGGACCGAGCACGCCGAGCGCGCGGCGGGGCTCGTCGCGCAGGCGCTCGAGCACGAGCTCGCGGATCATCGCCACGTACCGCTCGTCGAGCCCGGGCGTCGACACCCGTTCGAGGGTGATGCCCGTCCCGGCGGCGATCTCGGCGGCCTGGGTGTCGAGATCGAAGCGGACCTCCTGATGGTCGGCGACGAAGCCGATCGGCACCAGGACCACGTCGGTCGTGCCGCCGTCGGCGAGCGAGTGGAGGTGGTCGCCCACGTCGGGCTCCAGCCAGGGCACGCTCGGCGGTCCCGAGCGCGACTGCCAGACCAGGTCCCAGTCGTCGACGCCGACCGATGCGGCGACGAGACCGGCGGTGTCAGCGAGCTGCTCGACGTAGTCGGAGGTCTCGGCCATGGCCACCGGGATCGAGTGGGCGGTGTAGACCAGACGGGCACCGGGCAGGCGGTCGAGGGCGGTCCGCACCCCGTCGACGAACGGTTCGACGAAGCCGGGGTGGTTGTGGAAGGCCCGGAGCTTGTGGACCTCAGGTGCACCGGGTCCGACCGCGAAGCGGGCGGCGTCGATGTCCTCGCGGTACTGACGGCAACCGGAGTAGGACGAGTAGGCCGAGGTCACGAAGGCGAGCGCCCGCTCGACGCCGTCGTCGCGCATCCGGGCGAGGGTGTCGGCCAGCATCGGGTGCCAGTTGCGGTTGCCCAGGTGGACGGGCAGATCGATGCCCTGGGCGCCGAGGTCCGCTCGCACGGCCTCGACGAGGGCCCGATCGTGCGCAGGCAGCGGGCTGACCCCGTCGAAGAGCAGGTACTGCTCGGCGACCTCGGCGAGGCGCTCGTCGGGGACCCCCCGACCGCTCGTGACGTTGCGGAGGAAGGGGAGGACGTCGTCGGGGCCCTCCGGTCCTCCGAAGGACACGATGAGCAGGGCGTCGTAGGGCGGGCGACGGGGGCTCACCCATCGTCCTCGTCGTCGTCGACGCCGATGATCGGCTCGTCTCGCTCGGCGAAGTTCAGGTCGACGACGACGATCGAGCCGTCGACCTCCACCGCGAACTGGTCGAGGCCCTCACCGTCGGCGGGGAAGGTCCGCCCGTCGCAGGCCACGAACTCACCGTCGTCGGGGATCCACTCGATGATGCACTCGTCGGGAGGCGCCGGAGCGAGCCCGCTGAAGGCGGCCCAGCCGGTCTCGGGGTTCGTGCCCGAGTGGGTGATCACCAGGGGTCGGTCGCCGGTGGCCGGATCGGCGAAGATCCGGGGCCTGCCGTCCTCCGCGATGCGTTGCGCCATGGCGTTGGCGTTGAACTCGAACACGTCATCGCCGAGGTTCGACACCTCGCGGTCGCGGGCCGGGCCGAACGTGACGAGCACGAGGAGCGCCGTGGCGGCGAGGAAGGCGAGGGCACCGAGCAGGAGACGGGTGCGGGTGCTGGTGCGGGGGCGTTGCTCCGGGCGGCCCGGAGCGGAGTCGGAGGCCACGTCCACCAGTCTGCCGTCCGGCGCCCCCGTCGCCGCACCCCCGGTGGGGTCGAGTGG
Source organism: Actinomycetota bacterium (assembly GCA_039197885.1). Taxonomy (GTDB): domain Bacteria; phylum Actinomycetota; class Acidimicrobiia; order Acidimicrobiales; family Poriferisodalaceae; genus JBCBSZ01. The sequence continues at coordinate 7,996 of JBCCTY010000170.1, forward strand.
CCGACCCCGCGGCCCGGTCACCTACCATGCCCCCTCGTACGAACCGCCGTCGACGGATGCGTCGAGCACGGGAGCACTGCGTGGACCTCTTCGAATACCAGGGCAAGCAATTCTTCGCGACGTTCGGCATGCCGGTGTCGGCCGGCGAGGCCGTCACCACCGTCGACGACGCCGTGGCGGCCGCCGAGCGCCTGGGCACGCCGGTCATGGTCAAGGCCCAGGTGCACACCGGAGGCCGGGGCAAGGCGGGCGGCGTGAAGTTCGCCGCCACGGTCGACGACGTCCGCACGCACGCCGGCAACATCCTCGGTCTCGACATCAAGGGCCACATCGTCCAGAACCTGTGGATCGAGAAGGCCTCCGACATCTCGGAGGAGTACTACGCGAGCTTCACGCTCGACCGCTCCAAGAAGCTCCACCTCGGGATGCTGTCGGCCGAGGGCGGCGTCGAGATCGAGACCGTCGCCGCCGAGAACCCCGATGCGATCTCGAAGATCTGGATCGATCCGGTCGAGGGTCTGACCGAGGCCGCCTGCCGGGCGTGGGTCGAGGCCGCCAACCTCAACCCGGTCGCGGTCGACGGCGCCGTCGAGATCCTGAGCCAGCTCTACACCGCCTACACCGAGGGTGATGCCGACCTCGTGGAGATCAACCCCCTGATCCTGACGCCCGACAACCGGGTCCACGTGCTCGACGCCAAGGTCACCCTCGACGCCAACGCCACCTACCGCCACGAGGGATGGGACGCCTACGAGGCGACCCAGGCCTACGACGACCGCGAACGGGCGGCCAAGGACAAGGGCCTCCAGTACGTCGGGCTCGAGGGCTCGGTCGGG
>JBCCTY010000171.1:0-8784 GCA_039197885.1 Actinomycetota bacterium
CGCTCTGACCCTGCGAACACCGAGCACGGGGAGCGAGTGATGACCATCGTCGAGGACTGGACCGAGCAGGCAGCGTGCCAGGGAGTCGACATCGATCTGTTCTTCGACGAGGACCGGACCATCGAGGCCCGACGGCTGTGCCTGTCGTGCCCGGTCCGGACCGCCTGCCTGTCGGCGGCACGGGACCGTGACGAGCCCTGCGGTGTCTGGGGCGGGCTCACCGCCGGCGAGCGCGACCTGGTCCCGGCCCGGCGCGTGCCGAAGACGGCGCTCGTGGTCCACGCCTGCGCCGACTGCGACGCCCCGCTCACCTTCCCGATGTCGCCGATCCCGGCCGAGGGCGACGCCCCGTGCGAGGGCAGCTTCTGCGTCGACGGCACGGGTGGCGCCATCGTGCACCGGGGCGACCTCCGCCGCCGGGCCCAGGGCGGCGAGGTGACCTGCCCGCAGGGTCACGTCGTCGGTGCCGTGGTCGCCGGGACGATGGCGGTCCGCCTCGACCTCCAGGCGACGGCGCTCCGGGGCCGTGCTCCGCTCTCCGCCGTTCGGGTGGCCTGAGCGACCCGAGCCGAGGGGGGGCTACTCCCCGGCGGCGGCGAAGTCGGCGAGGAACGAGAACGCGTCGGCCGCCGGACGGTCGAGCACATCGGACGGGAGCCCGCTGAACCGCAGCGCCACCGTCCCGTCGGCATCGAGGACGACCCAGTACGGGAAGGCGTTGAGGCCGAACGCCTGGGCCGCCTCGCTGTCCTCGGAGTCGAGCAGGACGGGCCCCTCGTAGCCCTCGTCGACGAACCACTCCGAGGGGAGGTTGCCGCGAGGCCGGTCGAGGGCCGTGGCCACGGCGTAGAGGTCGACATCGTCACGGAGGCCGTCGGCCTCCAGCCACTCCACGATCTCGGGCAGCTCGGCCTGGCACACCGGGCACCAGTGGGCGAGGAACACGACGACCTTGGGGCGGCCGTCGAAGAGGATGCTCGCCTCCTCACCGGTGTAGGAGACCCCGGTGAGCTCGGGGGCCGGCTGACCGATGGCGGGGTCGTCGGTCGGGTCGGTGAACTCCGGCAACGACGGTCCGTCGATGTCGACCGGCGCGGCCTCGATGGCGTCGACGATCTCGCCCGTCGAGGTCTCGACCGTGCCATCGTCGCCGCCGGACGTGATGCCGATGGCCACCGCTGCGGCCAGAGCCACCACGGCGACGACACCGAGCACGACCCACATGACGGGGACCTTCGGGCCGGAGTCCTTGGTTTGGTTGAGTGCGGCGAACTGGCCCTGCTTGGCCACGGGGTCGGACATCGTTCTCCTCAGACGCTCACGACGGCACGATCATCGCGTGCCGGGTCCTCGACCGCGGGTCGGGGCAGCCAGACGAGGGCGAGTATGGCGAGGAATCCGGCCAGCGCCATGGTCGGGATGGTCACGAAGCCGAACTCCTCGACCCAGATCGCCGTGCAGGGCGCCTCGACGTCGCAGCTCGAGCCCTGGTCGGGGAACTGCTGGAGCTGGATGTGATAGATCGCCAGCGCCGAGCCGACGCCGGCCAGGATCGTGGCGGTCAGGCGGGCCGACGCATCGGGCCGGAACGACGCCACTCCGAGCACGACGACCAGCGGGTACATCGCGATGCGCTGGTACCAACAGAACTCACACGGCGGGAAGCCGGCCCGTTCCGAGAACCACAGGCTCCCGCCCATCGCGCTCGCGGCGACGAGCGCGCCGAGCGGGTAGCGCACGGGGTGCACGGCGGCAAGCAGGTCGGCGGCGGTGCGGGATCCGCGGTCGGCCAACACGCGGCACGCCACCAGCCCGACGGCACCGGCTGCGGCGACGAGCGCGAGCAGGGCGGCGAAGACCGAGAAGGTGTCGGTGTCCACCTCAGGGGAGGGGCCGGCCGAAGGGGAGCTCGTCCCGCCAGGTGCGGAGGAAGTCCTCGGCGGCGATGCAGGCACCGATGATCGGGCCGTCCTCGTGGTCGCGCGCGTCGCGGAGCACGTCGGTGACTCGGGGGCCGACGGCGGCGACCAGCTCGTCGACCGGGGTGTCGCCATCGGCCAGGCCGGCCATCGTCGGCCCGATCCGAGCCACCCACTCGGGCCACACCTCCACCTGGCGCGCACGGAGGTCGGCGACCGCCCGGGGCGTGACGACGAGGTCGGTGGCGCCGAGGACGGCACCGGCGCCGACCGCCGCTGCCGTGTCATGGTCGATCGAGCGGAGGCCGGCAGCGGGCACGTAGAGGTCGGTGTCGACGCCGACCACCGCATCGGCATCGGCCTCGCCTCGCTCCTCGCCGGCCAGCATGGCCCCGAGTCGATCGGCCGAGTGCCCGGCGACGTCGACCGAGCCGGCGCCGCGGTGGGCGACGGCGGTCACCAGCGCGCCGCCGTCGACGAGCTGCGCGGCAGCGTCGACCACGGCGGGGGAGAGGTGGCCGAGCGAGAGCGTGCGACCCTCGACGCCGCCCATCGCGACGGCGGCGGCTGCCACCAGGCCTGCGGCGTGCAGCGCGTCGGCGTGCTCGCGGAACGCGGGGTTGCGGGGATCGTGGGCGTGGAGCGGCGCCAGCTCGTCGTCGGAGAGCCCCCACCCGGCCTCGGTGTGGAAGACCTTCGCGGCGGCGTACTCGGACTCGCCTTCGGAGACGAACGCCGCCACGGCGTCGGACCGCTGCTCCTGATCGACCTTGATGCCTCCGGCGCCGCCGCCGAGCTGCTCGCCGAGCAGCGCGAACCGATAGGTCTGGGCCCGGGCGTGGAGCTTGGCGTTGACCTGCAGCACCTTGGGTCCCAGCGTCGTGGGTCCGAAGCACGGCACGTCCTCGAGGTCCAGCACCGCCCAGGCGGTCGTCGAGGTCAGCTTGTGCAGCTTCACGGCCCGGGACACTAGTCCCCGGCCCGCCGGTCACTCGTAGAGGCCGGCGACCTCGGCGGTGGCGATGGTGACCGCATCGATGCGCTCGATGAGCTCGGCGGCGGCTGTGGCGTCGGGCAGGTCCACGGGCTCGGACAGCGCGTGGAGCGAGAACACGTAGGTGTGGACCCCGTCGCCCGGCGGCGCTGGTCCGGTCCAGCCGACGACACCGAAGTCGTTGAGCGCCTGGACGGCACCGGGCGGGACCTGGCCCTCGACGATGCCGACGCTGGTGGGCTCGAGCCCGGCCAGGACCCAGTGCACGGCGCCGGCCTCGGCCACGTCGGTCACCACGAGCGCCAGCTCGGCGGTGCCGTCGGGCGGCATGGCCCATTCGAGCGGCGGGGAGACACCCGACCCGTCGCTGATCGTGAAGCGCGCCGGCATCAGTCCCTGGTCGCTGAAGGCCGGGCTCGCGATGGCGAAGGTGCCCTCGGGCAGGATCAGGTCGCCCTCGTCGTCGAGCGGGACCGGCGGCGGTACGACGGCGTCGACCTCCGGTGGCATGAGCGTGGTGCCGTCACCGGTGTCGCACGCGGTCACGGCCACGCCGAGCGCCAACGCGACGGCGACGAGGCGGCGAGCGGAGCCGACCGTCTCGGCGTTCCTCGCCGCTCGCGTGCGGCGCGCTGCCGCTGTCCGCGGTGCCCTTCGGGTGCGCCAACGTGATCCCAAGGTCGGGGAGACTACCCGGGTGCCCCGTCCCCTCCCGGCGCGCCTCGCGCAGCGTTTCACGCGCTCGCTCTTCGGGCCGGATGCCGCCGACACCCGGCAGTCGCTCGTGGCGCTCGCGATCTCGACGGTCACGAGCATCGGCGCCGGGCTGACCCTCGGTGCCATCGACGAGACGCTCGACGAGCTCCGGGGGCTCCTCGTGCTCGTCCCGGCGGCGATCGCCATGCGCGGCAACATCTTCGGGGCGCTCGGGAGCCGGTTGTCGACGGCGCTGCACACCGGGACCTTCTCGCTCTCCCGGCGGATCGACACCGTCGTCGGTCAGAACGTCGCTGCGGCGGTCGTGCTCACCCTGGCGAGCTCGGTCGTGCTCGGCGGACTCGCGAAGTCGACCGCCGTCGCGTTCGGTGTGCCCGACACGATCTCGGTCCTCGACCTCGTGGTCATCTCGACCCTCGGTGGCGTGGTGTCGTCGCTCGTCGTGCTCGCCGTCACCCTCGCGCTCGCCGGCGGCTCCACCCGCTTCGGCTGGGACCTCGACAACGTCACCGCGCCCCTGGTCTCGGCCGTGGGCGACGTCGTCACCCTGCCCGCCCTGTTCCTCGCCACCTACGCGGTCGGCGTCGACGCCGTGACCCCGCTGCTCGGTGTGGTGTCGGTGGCGGCGATGGTGGCCGCGCTGGGGTGGGCGCTGCGCAGCGGGCTGCACGTGCTCGTCGCCATCGTGCGGGAATCGATCCCCATCCTGTTGGTCGCCGGGCTGCTGACCGTCGTCGCCGGGGTCGCGATCGAGAAGCAGATCGCAACCTTCGGCCGGTTCCAGGTGCTGCTCGTCCTCGTGCCCGCGTTCCTCGCCGGGGCGGGGGCGATCGGCGGGATCCTGTCCAGCAGACTGTCGAGCAAGCTCCACCTCGGTCTGGTCGAGGCGGCGGCCCTGCCCGACCGGGTCGCGCGACGCGACCTCGGCTCCGCCGTCGGGCTCGCGGTGCCGGTCTTCCTCGCCATCGGCGTGCTCGCCCACCTCAGCGCGACCACCCTCGGACAGTCGAGCCCGGGGCTGGGCGACGTGGTGGTCATCTCGCTGGTGGGCGGACTGGCGACGACGGCCCTCGTCGTGGTGATCGGGTACTACGGCACGATCGCGGCGGTCCGCTTCGGCGCCGATCCCGACAACGTCGGCATCCCCCTCGTCACGAGCACCGTCGACCTGGTGGGCGCCTACGCCCTCGTCGTCGCCGTCTCGCTCGTGGGGTTGACGTGATCACCTAACCTGAGCCGAGGCCCGCCATGGACGATCGACCCCGCAACCTCAAGGCCATGCTCGTCGAGGCCAAGGACACCTCCGAGCTGATGGTCGATCTCGCCTACACGGCGCTGTTCTTCGACGACGGCGACATGGCCGACGAGGTGCTCGACCTCGAGGTCGAGATGTCGACGCTGGTCCACGACATGCGCTCCGTCGCCGTGCTCGCCGTCCGCAACCCCCGCGAGGCCGAGGCGATGTCGTCGGTGCTCCAGCTCATCAGCGCCATCGAGCGCATCGCCAACGACGCGGTCGACATCTCCAAGATCGTCCAGCGCGAGGTCGGGATCCCCCGTCAGCTCGTCGCCGAGCTCGCCACCGCCGAGGAGGTCTCACACCGCGTCGTGGTGAGCGAGGGCTCCCACCTCGCCCGCCGACCGCTCGCCGACGTCGAGCTCCCGGTCCAGGTGGGCCTGCGGGTCGTGGCCCTCCACCGCGGCTCGACCTGGATGATCGAGATCGACGGCGAGACGATCCTCCAACCCGGCGACGTCCTCTTCCTCCGCGGCGCGCGGGCCGGGATCGAACGCCTCCGCGAGCTCGTCAACGCCCCGGTCTGGATGCCGCCGCGCGTCGACGAGCCGCATGCCCTGACCGAGCTCGACCGGGCCGTCGAGACCCTCGTCGAGATGAAGAACCTCTCCGAGACCGCTGTCGGCCTCGCCTATTCGTCGCTGGTGTTGCGCGACCTCGGCCTCGCCGGTGAGGTGATCCAGCTCGAGGATCGCCTCGACCGCATGAAGGACTCGCTCCAGACCTGGGTGCTGCGCTCGGCCGCCGACGACCTCGACCCGTCGCACCTGCGCGGCCTGCTGCAGCTCGCCGAGGCGGCGGAGGACATCGGTGACCAGGCCCAGCAGATGGTGTGGCTCGTCGAGCGCAAGGAGGAGCTGCACCCGATCATCGGACTCGCCCTGGGCGACACCGACGACGTCGTCGTCCAGGTGCCGGTGGCCGCCGGGTCCGACGCCGAGGGGCGCAGCCTGCGCGAGCTCGACTTCTCGACCGAACCGGGGTTCCACGTGCTCGCCATCCGCCGCGGTGGTCGCTACGTCTACCGACCCCGCGGCTTCGTCGCGCTCGCCGCTGACGACCAGCTCATCGCCAGCGGACCCGAGGAGGGAACCGAGTTGCTCGCCGCCCGCTGTGGCCACCGCGTGGTCGACGACGAGGACACCGGGCAGCTCCGGTTCCTCCCGCTGGTCGGCGCGGAGGTCGACGGATGACCCGGACCGTCCTCCGAGGAGCCCGCGACCCGGGCGACGTGGCGATCGACGGCGACCGGATCGTCGCGGTCGGCGTGGTCGAACCGGAGCCCGGTGACGTGGTCGTCGACGTCGGCGGTGACGTGATCACCGCCGGGTTCGTCAACACCCACCACCACCTGTACCAGTGGATGACCCGCGGTCGGGCGGTCGGCTGCGACCTGTTCGGGTGGTTGACGACGCTCTACCCGATCTGGGCTCGGCTGAGCGTCGACGACGTGCGCACCGCCGCCCGGGTCGGCATCGGCGAGCTCGCCCGCTCGGGCTGCACGAGCGTCTTCGACCACCACTACCTCGTCCCCGGCGGTGACGTCACGGTCTTCGACGCCGTGGTCGACGCCGCCCGCGAGGTCGGTACCCGGCTGCAGCTGTCGCGTGGATCGATGGATCTGGGCGAGTCCCAGGGTGGTCTCCCGCCCGACCACGTCGTGGAGGACCGCGATTCGATCCTGTCCCACACCGAGGCGCTCGCCGGGCGGCTCGCGGACGATCCCCTCGTCGACCTCGTCGTCGCACCCTGCTCGCCGTTCTCGGTGACGCCGGAGCTCATGACCGAGTCGGCCGAGCTGGCCCGCCGGCTCGGGCTCCGGCTCCACACCCATCTCGCCGAGACCATCGACGAGGAGACCGATGCGCTCGCCCGCTTCGGACGCCGCCCTGTCGAGCTGCTCGACGGTTGGGGCTGGATCGCCGACGACGTGTGGGTCGCCCACGGGGTCCACTTCGACGATGCCGAGGTCGCGCTCCTCGGCGAGCGGGGCGTCGGCGTCGCCCACTGCCCGTCATCGAACGCCCGCCTGGCCTCGGGGATGTGCCGCGTCGGTGATCTCGAACCGGCGGGCGCACCGGTCGGGCTCGGCGTCGACGGCGTCGCCTCCAACGAGGTCGGTCGCCTGTTCCCCGAGCTGCGCCAGAGCCTCTACACGGCCCGTCAACGCACCCTCGACGCGGCGTCGTTCCTCCCCGCCGACGCCATCCGCCTGGCGACCGAGGGCGGCGCCCGGTGCCTCGGACGCGACGACCTCGGCCGGCTTGAGGTCGGTGCAGCCGCCGACCTCGCCGTGTGGCCCGGCGACGACCTCGGCGACGTCCCCGACGTCATCGACGGGCTCGTCCTCGGTCCTGATCGGCTGGTGCGGCACCTCTACGTGGCCGGGCGGCGTGTCGTCGAGGACGGCCGGGTGCTCGGCCTCGACCTCGACGCCGCCCATCGCGAGCTCGCCGTCGCGGCGCGGCGGCTGTGGTCCTGAGGCGACGGGAGCGACCGTGACCGACCACCCCCTCGTCGACGCCGTCCGGCCGCTGGTCGACGCGATCGGTGCCGAGCTCGTCGAGCCGTCGGAGGTGGGTCAGGCCGACCTCCGCCTGCGGTGGGAGGGCCAGATCGTCGTGGGCGTCCGGCTCCCCGACCTGCACGGTGCGCTCGACCGACTGATCGAGTCGGTCGAGAAGGAGCTCGGCTCCTCGCTCGCCGACCTCGGTCGGGAGCAGAAGCAGGAGGCCGTGCGGCTCCTCGACGACCGGGGCGCCTTCACGCTCCGACGGGCCGTGGAGCAGGTCGCCGACGTGCTCGGCGTGAGTCGATTCACCGTCTACAACTACCTGAACGCCGACCGGGGGGAGACGACGTGACGGTCCGCATCGAGTTCACCGTCGAGCCCTTCGACGACGGTCGTCCGGGTCCCCACGTCGAGGCCGCCATCGCCGCGGCGCGAGCGGTCAGCGGGGTCGACGTCGAGGTCGGTCCGTTCGGCACGTCGCTGCTGGGGCCCACGGCGTTGGCGATGGCGGCGCTCCAGGGTGCGACGGTGGCGGCGTTCGGTGCCGGCGCGACGAGGGTCTCCTCGCAGGTCGTGCGCGAGGAAACGCGGCCGTAACCCCCGCAGCGTTGACAAATCGTTGAACGGGGCGCTTCCCTTCTCGCCATGGCCATCGTGATGCCGGGCACGCTCGACGAGGTCTACCGCGCCCTGGCCGACGAGCCCGAGGCCCACCTCCTGGCCGGCGGTACCGACCTCATGGTCGAGGTGAACTACGCCGGTCGACGCCCGCCCGCCGTCGTCGGCCTCCGCAAGGTCGACGAGCTGCGCTCGTGGCGCCGTGAGGGCGACGACTACGTCATCGGGGCCGGGCTGACCTGGACCGACCTGATGTCGGGTGAGCTGGCCGAGCGCTTCCCGGCGCTCGCCATCGCCGCCCGGACCGTCGGCTCACCTCAGATCCGCAACGGGGGGACCATCGGCGGCAACGTGGGCACGGCGTCCCCTGCCGGTGACGGCCTCCCGCCGCTCTACGCGCTCGACGCGACCGTGCTGATCGGCTCGGCCGAGGGGACACGCGAGGAGCCGATCGCCGACTTCGTGACCGGCGTGAAGCGCACCACGATCCGTCCCGGCGAGCTCATCACCGGGCTGCGGGTCCCGGCGGTCGACGGTCCGCAGGAGTACTGCAAGATCGGGACCCGCAACGCCATGGTGATCTCGGCCGCCGGCGTGGCGGTGGTCGTCGACCGGCTGAGCCGCACGGTCCGATGCGCCCTCGGCGCCGTGGCCCCCACGGTCGTTCGGGCCACCGAGGCGGAGGCCGTCGCAACCAGAGCGATCGAGTGGGACGCACCGACACCGA
>JBCCTY010000172.1:0-8709 GCA_039197885.1 Actinomycetota bacterium
CCAGACCGAGCTCGAGGTAGCCGGCCACCCGGTCTCGATGGGCACCGGTGACGAGGGCACCCATGTCGGGGCTGTTGGCCGGGTCGTCCGGGTCACGCAGCCCGGGCCCGACATCGAGCGCGCGGGTCCGCTCGGCGATGGCCGGGACGAGCCGGTCGCCCACGTCGCCGACCGCGACCACCACCGAGATCGCCATGCACCGCTCGCCGGCCGAGCCGTACCCGGCGCTGACCGCCGCGTCGGCCGCGGCCCCGAGGTCGGCATCGGGGAGGACGATCATGTGGTTCTTGGCCCCGCCGAGCGCTTGCACCCGCTTGCCGTGCCGGGTGGCGGTCTCGTAGACGTGGCGAGCGATCGGGGTCGAGCCGACGAAGCTCACCGCACGCACCGTCGGGTGCTCGAGCAGGACGTTCACGGCCTCGGCGTCGCCCTGCACGACGTTGAGCACACCGTCGGGCAGACCGGCCTCGGCGAACAGCTCGGCGGCCAGGAGCGACGGCGACGGATCCTTCTCCGACGGCTTGAGCACGAACGTGTTCCCGCAGGCGATGGCCACCGGGTACATCCACATGGGGACCATCACCGGGAAGTTGAACGGGGTGATCCCGGCCACGACGCCGAGCGGTTGGCGGATGCTGTAGGCGTCGACCGAGGTCGCGACGTCGGGGGTGATCTCGCCCTTGAGCAGGCTCGGGATGCCACAGGCGAGCTCGACGACCTCGAGCCCGCGCTGCACCTCGCCGAGCGCGTCGGCGAACACCTTGCCGTGCTCGGCCGAGACGAGGCGGGCCAGGTCGGCTCGGTGGCGATCGACGAGGTCGCGGTAGCGGAAGAGGACGTCGACTCGACGACCGAGTGGGACCTCCCGCCACGACTCGCCGGCCGCCGCAGCGCTCGCCACCGCCCGATCGACGTCGGTCGGACCTGCGAGGCGGACGGCGCCGGTCTGCTCGCCGGTGGCGGGGTCGAACACCGGCGAGGTGCGGGTGCCGACACCGTCGTGGCGTGCCCCGTCGATCCAGTGGGTGAGGTCGTTCATGGGCGGTTCCCTCAGTCGTGGTGCAGGCGTCGATCGGACACGCCGCCGGGGGTGGGTCCGGTCACGCGTGACATCTCCGGCTCTCAGGACCCGTGGAGCATGGCGTCGGCGACGGCTCGGTAGAGGCGGGCCCAGGCCGAGCGGTGCTCGTCGGTCCAGCCCGGGACGGTGACCTCGAGGGCGAGGAGGAGCGCCTCGCCGACCAGCGTGTAGTGGTCGGGTTCGGTGCCGTAGTCGACGTGGCGGCGACCGAGGTCGGCGGCCCGCCGGTCGAGCTCGGCCTCGCGCCCGCCACCGACGTGGACGGCGAGGTCGACGAGCGTGGCGAGCTCGTCCATCAGCTTGCGTCGCTGGGCGTCCAGGTCGTCGGGGAAGAGCTCGCGACTCGTCGGGCTGAGCTCGAAGAGCCCGGCGTAGAACTCCTCCGCGAGCGCCGGGCCGAGGGCGTCGAAGTGAGCCGCGTCGGCGCGGATCATCGTCAGATCGGCGGGGTTCACGAGGTGATCCTCCCACGTGGTCGTACGTGCACCGGACGCACGCGAAACGGGTGGGGACCGACGTCGGCGACGACCACACTGGAGGTGTGAGGCTCCGATTCGGCGACTGCGAGCTCGACACCGACCGAGCCGAGCTGCGACGTGGCGGCGAGCTGGTCGACGTGCAGCCCCTCGTGCTGTCGGTGATCGAGCTCCTGGTCCGCCACCGCGACCGCGTCGTTCCGAAGGAGGAGCTGCTCGACGAGCTCTGGGGCGACCGGTTCGTCGGCGAGTCGACCCTCACCACCCGCATCAAGTTCGCCCGGCGCGCCGTGGGCGACGACGGCGACACCCAGGCCGTCATCCGGACCGTCCACGGACGGGGGTACCGCTTCGTGGCCGAGGTGACCGTCGTCGACGAGTCGTCGGTCGACGCATCGGCCGCGGTGTCGCCGGCCCCGGCGTCGGTGGTCCCCGACGCCGACGCCTGGCCGTTCACCGGTCGACGCGAGGAGCTCGCCGCGGTGCTGCGGGCGGCCGAGTCGGCGACCGTCGGTGGGGTCGTGATCGAGGGACCCGGCGGCATCGGAGCGACCCGGCTCGCCGAGGAGTGCCTGACCCGCCTCGCTCGCTCCGGCGCACCGGTCTGGAGGGTGCGCGGCCTGCCGGGTCGGAGCGCGATCCCCACCTCCGCCATCGCCGACCTCCTCCCGGCCGAGGGCTTCGGCACCGAACAGGTCGCGGAGGACCTCGCCCGAGCGGAGCTCTTCGCTCGCGCCCGGACAGCCCTCGACCGTCTGCGGGACGGCCGGCGGGCGATCGTGCTCGTCGACGATGCGCCGCTCGTCGACCCCCTGAGCGCCGCCGTCCTCGGATCGCTGATCACCGCGGGCTCGATCTTCGCGCTGGTCACGGGTCGTCCTGCCGGAGGAGCAGACGGCGACTTCGACAGCCTGGCTCGCAGCGGCGTCCTCCATGTGGTCGAGCTCGGCCCGCTCGACGAGGTCGACGTCGACGTCCTGCTCTATCGGTCGCTGCGGGGTCCGATCGACGACGAGACCGTCGCCACCCTCGCCCGGGTCAGCCGGGGCCGGCCCGCCGACCTCCGCGACATCGTCGAGGCGTCGCGCCGTGCCGGCACGCTGACCCGGGTCGAGGGTGTCTGGCAGCTCGAGGGGCGCCCGGTGTCGAGCTGCTCGGATGTCTGGCCACCCGACGGGCTGTCCGTCGATGCCCGCAACGCAGCGGCCCGCATGGCCCTGCTCGGGTCGACGCCGCTGTCGATCCTGTCCCGCCTCGTCGACGAGGAGGCGCTCCACGAGCTCGACGACGGTGGGCTCGTCTCCATCGACGGCGACGCCACCGATCCCGACGTCGGCCTCGCCGAGTCGGTGCTCGCCGAGGCGGTGCTCGAAGCGACCGGGGCGCTCCGCCAGCGAGCCCTGCGCAACGAGCTGACGACCGCGCTGCTCGACGGGCCCGTGATCCCGTGGGCGCTCGCTCGCATCGTCGGATGGGGCCCCGAGCACGGCGCTCGGATCGACCAGTCCACGTTGCTCGAGAACTCGGTGCTCGCGCTCGTGGCCGGCGACTTCGGCGACGCCGAGCTGCTGGCTGCGGCCGTCGACCTCGAGCGGGAGCCCGGCGCCGCCGTGGTGCTCGCCGAGCTGGCCTTGCGCCGCAACCAGTGGCAGCGGGCCGAGCGCCTGCTCGACGAGGTCGATGTCGACCGGATCGATCCGCTCCTCGCCTCGCTCGCCCTCCGGCGCCGCTGGACGATGGCCTTCACCTACCGAGGTCGCCACACCGAGGCACTCGATGCGCTCACCGACGGGGCGGCGCGCGAGGAGCCGATCGGTCGTGCGCTCGCCGCTCGTCGCCTCGGGTTGCTCGCCACGAGCGGCCGCTATCTCGAGGTCGAGGCCGAGGCCCCGGCGCTGCTCGGTGCCGACGGGGTGAGCCGCGTCGAGGTCCTCGGCTCCGTCGCCGTCGCGCGACTCGGTCGGGGCCTCATCGCCGAGGCAGAGGCGCTCATCGACGAGGCGTTGGGCCTGGCACGGACCATCGTCCCGGCCCCATGGCGGCCGGAGAGCCTCGATGCGCTGCTCACGACCAAGGTGGGCACGATGCTCCAGCGCGGGCAGCTGTCCGACGCCGCCGCGCTGGTCTGCACCCACCTCCCGACCGGTCGTCGGTCGCGGCTGGGGCTGCTCCCCGCCGTGGGTGCCGAGATCGAGCTCGAGGCCGGTCGGCCGCGGGTCGCCCGCGAGCTCATCAGGGCGATCGTCGCCTCGAGCCAGCGCGACGCCTTCCCACACTTCGTCGGGCTCGGCGAGGTCATCCTCGCCCGGGCCGAGGCGGCGCGGGGTTCGTCGACCGCCGCAGCTGCTGCGGTCGAGCGCGGCCTCGCCACCCTCCCGTCGACCATCGGGGTGGCACGCTGGCGGCTCGCCACCAGCCTGGCCGAGCTGCTCGATCAGCTCGGGCGCCACCACGAGGTCGTCGCGCTGCTCGAGCCGATCGCCGCCGAGGCCCACGCCGAGGGCGCCCGGGTCGCCGAGGGAGATCTCCTGTTCGCCGCAGCCACCTTCGCTCGTGACCGTGATGCTGCCGCCGCCCTGCTCGACCGCTTCGCCGCGGCCGTCGAGCCCATCGAGGGATCGCTGTGGCCGCTGCGGCTGCGCCACGTCGAGGCGCTGGCCGCGGGACGGGACGTCGGGGGGATCGCCGACGCCTACGAGGAGCTCGGCTACCGCCGCTACGCCGGGATCGCCCGGGCCGGTTGAGCGCCGGCGCGGGTCGGCGCCGATGCCCTCCCCACCCGACCGGGGGCGTGGGCGAGACGTGTCCGGGGGGCGGGGAGGAGGCATCGGCTGATCAGCCGCTGCGCTGGTCGAGGCGGGTCCAGCGGAGCCGGGGGCGAGCACCGTCGATGCTCACCCACTCGGCTCGGAATCGGACCAGCCGACGGCCGGGAGCGGGAACGGTGGTGGAGGCGTGGTGGTGGCTGCTCATGGACCCAGCCGACCGCGGATCGGGCCCACGAGTCATGGCCGTGACATGGTCACCAGCTGACCTCGGGCGACGTCGCCGTGACCTCCGGCTCACGGCGGCGCCGAACCCGCTGACCCGGTCAGCCGCCGACGAGGCCGTCGTCGAGCATCTCGACCGATCGGCCGCTCTCGTCGGGCGGCACCTCGACGGTCGGGCCGAGGGCGCCAACGGGCCGCCAACCGTGCGATCAGGGTCCTCCCGACGACACCACGGTGATCGGCGGGCAACCCGCGACGCCGGCAGGGCCGGGCGCTCAGCCCCCGCCCAGGCGGTCCAGCACGTTGGCCGTGACCCGGGCGACCGCCGGATCGTCGGTCAGCCCGAAGACCCAGTCGGTGGTACCGATCGTGACGACCTCACCGCCGTCGTCACCGTAGGGCCGGCAGGTGAGCATGACGGCGTTGCCGTTGCGCACCTTGGCGAGCGAGCGCGCGGTGGTGTCGCCGTGGAGGCGGGTGGCGATGAACTCGAGGTCGCCCTGGTCGCTGAGCGCGGCGATGGACTTCGGGTACTCGCCGATCCCGAGGTTGCTCGACGGCACCCAGCCCACGATCTCCGTCGAGTCGGGGAGGCCGTCGAGCGGGCGGGGGACCGGCAGCTGGAGCTCGTCGAAGGTGATCGGGCAGCCGAGGGTCTCGTAGCCCACGACGCCGTCGTCGGCCCCGAGCACGTCGCCGTAGCCCAGTCCGGTGCCCTCGACGAGCCAGTGGTCGGCGCGATGGACGAGGAAGCCCCCGACGCCGCGGGGCGTCGCCTGCCCGAAGCGGTGGTAGAGCCCGAACGCCGACCCGGCGCCGAGCAACGACCACTCGGGTCGGCCGACGATCGGGTCGGCCCACATCCCGGTCGCCTCGGCCGGACGACCGTCGGCGACGGCCGGGTCGTCGAGGTGGGCCCGGTACTTGTGGCACACCATCGACGTGCCCTCGTGGCGGACCTGCCAGAACATGGTGTTCCCCGAGAACGACGCGAGGTGGCCGCCTCGCTCGACGTGGGCCTCGATGGCGGCGCGCTGGGGCGCCGACCAGTACTCGTCGTGGCCGACCGAGAGCACGAGCGGAGCGCCGTCGAGCACGCCCGGATCGTCGTCGAGGTCGGACGACACCGCGACGTCGAGGCGATGACCGGCCCGCTCGGCCCACTCAACGAAACGCCGGGCGTGGGTGAACCACCCCGTCGAGCCGATCGCCGACGGATAGGCGTTGGCCGTCCGGTGCGCCTGGAAGACGAGGCCGTCGGCATCCGGTACCTCGCGCCACCGGACCGGACGAGCCTTGCGGTCGTCGCGCTCGACCTCGGGCCGCGAGAGCATGCCCCGCCCGAACGGACGCTCGAACGACACGCGATGACCACCGGTGTAGAGGCTCCGTCCGCCCCAGGTGTTGTAGGCGTTCCAGGTGTTGGTCTCGAGGACGAGGAGCATCGGGGCGCGGTCGGCGACCCGTTCGGGACCACGCACGACGAAACCGGCATGGGCGACGTCTCGACCCGGCTCCGCTCCGACCGCCGTGAGCGTCACGAGGTGGAAGCCCGATCGCCAGTCGTGGCCGATCGGGATCTCGATCGACACGGGCCAGCCGCAGCCGTTCGCATCGGCGTCGGACGGCGGTGGGGTGAAGGTCCCCGGGAGGTCGTCGGCCGACCAGACGAGCTCACGGGTCGCGCCCCACCGCTCGACCCGGACCGCCCATCGCTGCGACCTGGTCGACACGTGGAGCTCGACGGTGTCCCCGGGCCGATGGCTCAGGCGGCCGCAGTAGCCCTCGATGTCGTCGTGGAAGGTCTGGTCGTCGGCCACCGGCGCAGTCTCGCAGCCGAGCGGACCCCGCTCAGATGCCGGCCTCGGGGTCGGCGTGGATCCAGTCGCCGAGATCGAAGCGCCCGGGGCGACAGGGCACCCACACCGCTGCGGTCCGGCCCGAGCTCGGGTGGAGATGGACCAGCCTGCTCCCGTCATCACCGACGACGTGCAGCTCGCCGACGGCGACCGCGTCGGCCGGCGGCCGCTCGGAGCGGCGGACATGAGCGGAGCGGTCGAGGACCTGCTGGTCGTAGAGGTCGTCGTCGAGCTCGTCGAGCAGCCGCCAGGCCCGGGCGAGATCGTCGGCGTCGGCGAACTCGAGCACCAGGCCGACCGTCGGTGTCGTCGTCCCGGGTGCGCCGGCCGGTACGAGTCGCCGGCCGAGGGTGGGCCCCACCCAGCTCCGCCGGCCGTCGTCGTCGACCAGGTGGGGCGCGACGCCGGTCCCGGTGAGGAGACGGGCCTCCAGGGGCACGCCACGGCGCCGGAGCTCGCCGAGCAGGTCGCCGTGGCCGGCCGACGCCCCGGCCGCCACGTGGACCTGGATCACCGGTGCCTCGACGCGAGCGGCATCGGGCACCATCCCGGCGGTGGCCGCACCGAAGAGGCGGTAGCCCGTCAGTGGTCCGGTGAGCCGGGCCGGCCCATCGAGCCAGGCGGCGACGGCACCGGGGATGCACGGCTCGTCGACGACCCGACCGTGCGATGTCGCCAGGTTCATGCGACGTCCGAAGCGCTGGCGCAGGCGGCCGCGGTCAGGGCGAAGCGCCCGTGCGGCACCTCGGCGGCGACGAGCGCGACGTCGTCGGGTTGGTCGACGTCGCGGAGCTCGGGAAGCAGCGTGACGTCGAGGCCCAGCGCGAGGAGGCGGCGCAGCTGCTCGCGGCCGGTCTCGTCGACGCTCATCGGCACGCCCGGGAACGCGGCGGTGTCGGGCCGGCGCATGCCGATCGCCCAGTAGCCCCCGTCGGTGGCCGGGCCGAGGACGGCGTCGGCGCCCTCGGCGAGGAGGTCGAGGCCGGAGCGGAGCAGGTCGGGGGTGAGCTGCGGCGTGTCCATCCCGACGAGCAGCGTCGGACCCTCGACGCCGTCGAACGCCGCCGCGAGGCGGAGGTCGAGCCCTCCGCCCACCTGGGGCACGACCTCCATGCCGGGCGGTAGCCACGGTCCGGGTCGGCCGTCGAGCACCAGGACCCGGCGGGCGGCCGGCGTCTCGGCCACCACGTCGAGGGTGTCGTGGAGCGATGCCTCGGCGAGTCGGGCGGCGTCCTCGGGAGAGAAGCGGCTGGTCAGCCGGGTCTTGACCCGGCCCGGGAGGGGCTCCTTCGCCAGGACGAGCAGGGTGCCGCCGGGGGCGAGCGGGTGCACCGGCTCGTCATGCACCGTCGTCAACGTACCGCGCTCGGTGGTCTGTCGGATCACGTCCCGACCTCCTCGGCGCGATCGGCCCGCGCCCGGAGGTGGTCCCGGATCAGCAGCCCGATCGTCACGACGCCGATCAACACGAGGATGATCGTCAGGCCCTCTGCGTAGTTGCGGGGGAGCGCAGAGGTGTTGGAGTTGCGACCCCACCCGCGCACGAAGGGGATCGAGAAGAGGATCACGATCCCGGCCACGATCGCCGCGCCCTGGACCGTGGCCTTGTAGGTCGGCGGCACGAGCCTGGCGATGGCGTAGCCGATCAGCCCGACGATCGGGGCGAAGACGAGGTCGTGGACGACCGCGAGGCCGACCGTCCAGCGGACATACGTGCCCAGATCGATCGAGCGGCTGTCCCACGGTGCCCAGCGGAGGACACCGTAGGCCACGATCGCCGCGCCGAGCAGCGCCGCCGGCCAGAACAGCAGCGCGGGCGGGTCCTCGTGTTCGCCGTGGGTCGTGCTGGGGTCGGGGGCCGGGGCGGTCATGCCGTGATCTCCACTCGATCGATCCACTTGGTCTGGAGCACGCCCGGCCGGTTCGGGACGATGAGCCGCACCGGGAAGCCGTGGTCGATGTGCAGGGGCTCGTCGCCGAGGTCGAGGGCGAGCAGCGACTTCGGGCTCCGGCTCTGGCTGCGGTTGACCCGCGAGCTCGTGAACCGTCGACCTTCCTGGAGCGAGCGGACGATCACCTCGGACGGTTCGTCGAGACCCATCTCACGAGCGAGGTCGATGATCGACACACCACCCCACGTCGCGTCCGACGACCATCCCTCGACGCAGGCCAGGGGGAGGTCCTCCACGGTCCAGGGGAGCTGGCGCAGCTCGTCGACGCTGAACGACCGCTCGAGGCCGGTGCTGGTCGTGACGAGCATGCGGTAAGCGGGATCGACCGCCGTCTGGGTGACCCGGGCCTGG
>JBCCTY010000173.1:0-8695 GCA_039197885.1 Actinomycetota bacterium
CCTCGACGCGCTCGTCCTCACGCTGAGCGCCGTCGGCATCGGCCCCGGCGACGAGGTCCTCGTGCCGGCCTCGACCTTCGCCGCCACCTGGCTCGCCGTGCTGCGGGTCGGGGCGTCACCCGTCCCGGTGGAGGTCGACCCTTCGACCTCCACGATCGACGTCGACGCCGTGGAGGCCGCGGGGACCTCGCGGACGGCGGCGGTCGTGCCGGTCCATCTCTACGGCCGACTCGCCGACATGGACCGCATCTCGGCGATCGCCGACCGCAACGGGTGGTTCGTGCTCGAGGACGCCGCCCAGGCCCACGGCGCACGACGCGGCGGCCGCCGGGCGGGTGCGCTGGGCCACGCGGGCGCGTTCAGCTGCTACCCGACGAAGAACCTCGGTGCTGCCGGCGACGGCGGCATCGTCACCACCGACGACGCCGCGCTCGCCGCACGCATCCGCCGCCTCCGCAACTACGGCAACCAGTCGAAGTACCTCCAGGTCGACGCGGGCTGGAACAGCCGCCTCGACGAGATCCAGGCCGCTCTGCTCACCGTGAAGCTCCGACACCTCGACCACGCGAACGGTCATCGGCGACGGCTGGCGGATCGCTTGACCACCGGGCTGGCGGGCATCGACGGGTTGGAGCTGCCACTCCCCGCCGGCGACGACCACGTCTGGCACCTCTACGTCGTCCGGACCGCCGAGCGCGACCGGCTGGCGGCATCGCTCGCCGAGGCCGGCATCGGCACCGGTTGCCACTACCCCGTGCCAGTGCATCTCCAACCGGCCTACGGCCACCTCGGATACGCCGAGGGCTCGCTGCCCGTCAGCGAGCGGCTGTCGGCCACCGTGCTGAGCCTCCCCATGGGCCCGCACGTCGACGACGACGCGGCCGACCGCGTCGTCGAGGCCGTCCGGGCCGCCTGCTGACCGATCGACTCTGGAGGACATCGATGGCGACCACCCCGGCGATCGAGACCGAGCTCTACGACGCCCGCTATGACCCGGACGAGGACTTCGACGTCCTCTACACCGATCTGACCGCCGAGCTCATCGTCCGACGGGTCGACTCGGGCGACCGCGTCCTCGAGCTCGGCTGCGCCGGTGGCCGGATGACCGCGGCGCTCGCCGCTGCCGGAGCGACCGTGACCGGGGTCGATCGATCGTCGACCTATCTCGAGCGTGCCCGTGCGCGGGCACTTCCCGGTGTCGAACTCCGCCGCGACGAGATCGTCGGCTACGACGACGGCTCGCGGTACGACCACGTCGTCATCACCAGCGTCCTCCACGAGGTGCCCGATCCGCGCGGCCTCATGGCCACCTGCGCACGATCGGTCCGCACCGGTGGTCTCGTGCACGTCTCGGCACCGAACCCGCACAGCCTGCACCGGCTGCTGGCGGTCCGGATGGGCCTGATCGACGAGCTCGGCGAGCTCTCGGCGACCAGCCGCGACCTGGGCCACGTCGGCCACGTGGACCGCGCCGGCATCGAGGAGTTGGGGCGGTCGGTCGGGCTGGAGGCCGTCGACCACCACCCGATCATGTTCAAGCCCTTCCCCAACGCGGACCTGGCGCGACTCGAACCGGACCTCATCCGGGCCCTGGCCGAGGTGGCCGAGGTGTTCCCGGAGCACGGCGCGATGAACCTGGTCGTCCTCCGCCGCGTCGGCTGAACCGGCGGGCGGGGCCGGGCGGTGCCCGTCAGAGCTCGAGGGTCAGGTCGAGCCGCAGCTCGGTCGTGGCGCCGAACCGGGTCTTGAAGAACGCCAGCCCGTGGTTCGGCGTGCCGTCGGCCTCGCTGGAGATGCCGAGGTCCAGCCACCGGACGCCCTCGTCCAGCCCGCGCCGCACCATGTGCCACATCAGCCCCGGCATCGGTGAGGTCGGCAGGTCGTGCTCCCGGTCACCCCAGTTCACGAGGAGCTCGATCCCGGGGCGGACCAGGTAGGTGAGCGCCGCCGCCACGATGTCGCCCTCCACCCGGACGACGAGCATCCGCACCTGGTCCGGGAACGCCTGCCGGGTGCCGAGCATGGCCGCCGGGGTCAGCGCCATCTCCCGATCCTTGCGGGCCTTGTTCCGCCGGAGCGTGTCGTGGGCGGCCAACCACTCCGCCTCGGTCGACGCCGGAGCGACCTCGATCATCTCGACCGAGCGCCGCACGTAGGTCCGGTACCGCTTGGAGAGCGTCGAGATCCACGCGTCGGTGCCGTCGAGGTGACAGAGCGGGATCTGGTGGCAGAGGTGGGCGGTCGTCACCCGACTGCCCCGGCTGAGCAACGCCTGCACGACGTGACGGTCGGCGGTCGACCACGCACCGGACCGTGCCTTGGTCTCGACCGAGCGGAGTCCCTCGTCGCGCCAGCGCGTCAAGGCCAGGTCGACGAGCCCCTCGACCTCCGGGAGCGGGGCATCGTCCGAGACGGTGTCCGGCCCACCCATCGGCGCAGAGTGACCCGAGACCAACCCACCGTCGACGACAGTGCCGGTCCACGAGCCGATCAGTCGCCCGTCGACGTAGTGATCGACGCGACGGCGATCCTCGGCCGGTGCCACGAGCCCGTGGTAGCCGGGGTGGTTGAACAGGGTCAGGTGCCGGACCGGCTCCTCGTCGCCGCGGTCGACCGCACCGCTCGGCTGCGTGGTCGAGGTGAGGACGGTCATGTGGTCTCCAGCGGTCTGGTGAGGGCTCGGAGCTCGCGGCGCAGTGGCGCGAACCGCGGATCGCGCTCGTAGAGCGCGAGGTCGTCGGCGTCGTCCACCTCTCCCCACGGGTGTGGCGCGACGACGGCCGTCACCTCGACCCCCGCGTCGATGGCGAGCGACAGGAGCTCGGTCATGTCCACCGTGCTCCGCTCGTGCGGGGTGAGCCGGTCCCGACACCGGCGCAGGGAGGCCTGCCCGGCAGCGGAGAGGCGGAGGAGCCCCATGTACTGGGCCTCGACGTCGTCGAGATGGCTCGGCCGCCCCCCGATCTCGACGACGCGCCCGTCGACGGCGCGGAATCGCTCGGCGTCGTCGAGCGGCTCGGCGAAGCGGGCCTCCCACAGCGACCGCCAGTGGGGATCGACGGTGACGGCGATGTCGGCATCGGAGGCGACCAGCGCGCGGACCGTCTCGGGCGAGTAGACGAGGTCGGTGTAGGCGACGAGGACCGGCGCCGAGTCGGCGACCTCGTCGAGGGCCCGGAACAGCGTCGTGACCATGTTCGTCGTGGCCCACCGCTCGTTGACGATGGTCGGCACACCCGTCGCACGGACGTCGTCGGCCCGGTAGCCGGCCACAGCGACGTGGGTGGTCACCCCCGCGGCGACCAGCGCACGGCGCTGGTGCTCGAGCAATGGGACGCCGAGCAGCGGTACCAGGCACTTGGGCCGGTCATCGGTGAGTGGGGCCAACCGGCTCCCCCGACCGGCGGCGAGCAGGATCGCGGTCGGGGTCACGAGACGAGCACCTCGCGGACCAGACCGACGTCGCGGTTCGACCACGGCGGACCCATCCGCTCCGGATGCCACATCACCCCGAGGGTGCGGGTCCCGACGCGAACCGCCTCGACGGTGCGATCCGGGGCCAGGGCGACCACCTGGTGACCCTCGGGCGGTGCCGGCACGACCCAGTCGTGGTGCGAGAGCACCTCGCCGCCGAGCTCGCCGCTGAGGTGGTGCCGGGTTCCGGCGTGGCCGTCGCCGGGTTCGAGACGGCCACCGTCGTGGAGCACGAGCGACTGCAGCCCGCGGCAGATCGCCACCAGCGGGAGATCGTGTCGGCGGGCGTGCTCGATCGCCGTTGCATCGGTCAGGTCGCGCTCGGGTGTCGATCCGCCGACCGCGAGCGGGTCGTTGCCACCACTGAGCACGACGACGTCGGGGCGGAGGTCATCGAACCAGGCGACCACGTCCGACCCCAGGTTGGGCACCGGGACCGGCACGACGCCCAGGTCGAGCAGGAACCGGCCCAGTCGCTGGTCGAGCGCGTCACGCCGCTCGTCGCGATCGGGATGGACGTCCACCCGCTGGGTGATCGCCGCCATCGGTCGGGTGCGCCTCATGCGATCGCATCCACACGTCGAGTGCCGCAGTCGAGCCGGAGCACCGAGGCCTTCGACCACTGCTCGAACGCCGCCTCACCGACGCCGATCACGGCCGGGAGGCGCAGCTCGCTGGCCCGGATCGCCATGTGCGAGTTCACGCCCCCGTACGCCGTGACGAGCCCGGCGATGCCGCGGGAGAACAGCCAGTCGTAGCCGGGATCGGCGTGCGGGATGAGCACGACGGCACCGGCGAGGTCCAGCTCGGGATCGGGAGGACGGATCGGTCCGGTCGCCGACAGCTGCGTCACGAAGTTGGGCTCGCTCTCGGGGATGAGGAAGCCGTCGACGTCGTCGGGACCGGTGATCAGCGGGGGCAGCCACATCGCGGAGCTGTCGGCGTGGACGGCCCGACCCTCGGCGATGCTGCGTTCGAGGAGGGTGGCCGGATCGCTGCAGCTGCTTGCGAGCTGACGGACCACACGGACGTCGACGTAGGACATGTCGTCGTCGGAGAGGCCGTGCTCGGCGCCGAGCATCGACAGCAGGGAGATGGCGTCGCTGAGGTTCCGCGTGAACAGGAACTTGGCGTGCTCGCGGAGCTCCATCGCCGATCGGCAGAAGGTCAGGAGGTCGACGGGATCGAGCGCGAGGTCGTGCTCGCTCAGCAGCGTGCGGAGGTCGCGCAGCTGACCGAGGTCGACGGTGAACCGCTCCCGGTGCGGCACCGGACGTGACGCTCCGCCCCCGTGCGAGAGGTACAGCTCGGGGGTCTCGTCGTAGCGGGGGGACCCGATGTCGTAGGTCCCCGGTCGGAGGTGGCCGTACTTGGCGAGGAAGGTCGACCGGTCGAGTTGGACGACGTCACGGGTGAGCTGGCTGCTCACGGTGTCGAGGTCGGCCATGAACGCCGCGGCGTCGTCCTCGGACAGCAGACCGACGGTCACGAGCGATCGCAGCATCTGTACGGCGATGAAGCCGGCACGGGCGAGTCCGGCGAACGGCAGCGTGCCGTAGCGCCGACAGTCCTCGAGGAGCCAGACGAGCCGGTCGAGGGGCTCGAGGTCGGCGGCCATCAGCCGGGCGTGGCGCTCGACGAGGACGTCCAGGCGGGCCGCGTCGCCCCTCCAGAGGCCACGCTCGGGGTCGATGACTCGCGAGGTGAGTCGTCGCAGGCTGTCGGCCAGGCGCTGCGTCTCGCGCTCGGAGAAGCCCGCGTCGCGCAGGCGACCGAGCCGCGAGGGGAGGTCGAGCGTGTAGCAGGAGAAGACGATGTCGAACTCGACCTTGTCGTGCAGCGTCGGCCGGGCGATGAGCGAGTCGACGTAGTGGTTGACCAGCCGCTCGGCCAGCGGACCGTCGATGTCGCCGGGCACGAACGAGTTGAAGCTCGCCCGCACGTCGACGTACGGGAGACCGTGGAGGCTGTGGATCAGCGGGTGGCCCCGCACGTTGCGGTAGCCGTAGTTGTTGCGCTGGTAGGCCCAGGTCGAGTCGGTGACGAGATCCTTGTAGAGCGACAGCGCCAACGGACGTGGCCGGATGCCGATGATCTCGGCCGGGTTCCAGTCCGGCATCACCCCGAACACGGTCGTCCGGCCGTGGAGGAACGGATGGGGCCGCTGGCACTTGTCGATCCAGTCCCGCACCGACGCGCGGAGCCGGGCGTGGTGTTCGGGAGCGACGGGTTCGCGGCTCAGGGCGAGCGGGCGGGCCTGGAGGACCACCACCCCGTCGGCCGTCACTGCGAACTCGAGATCCGTCGCCGTCCAGGGCACGAGCTCGTCGATCTCGTCGATCGTGGCGAGCACCGGAGCGATCCCCGGCGGCGGCGTGGCGTCGCTCCCCTGCGCCTGCACCCAGGTCCGCACTCCGGCCCGTCCACTGGTGACGCCGTTCGTGGAGCCGTCGGTGGTGAAGTCGACGACCCGGTACGGGGCCCCGGTGCCGGGATCGGCCGTGAAGGCGACGCCGGCCAGGTGCACGCCCCGCAACATCGGTTGGACGAGCACCTGGTCATCGGGCCGTGCGTGCATCCCGTACGACCCGATCACCTGGTCGACCGCCCGCTCCAGCGCATCGCGGCCCACCACGTCGGCCACCGAGTCGAAGGCACCGGCGAGCGAGGCGCCGGCGCGATCCTCGGCGCGTGCGGAGCTGCGCACGATCCAGGGCCGATCCCCGAGCCGGCGGACGACGGCCTCGACGTGAGCCTCGCGATCCACCAGCCAGTCGTCGACGACGATCACGTGGGACGGCAGGATCGTCGCCGTCCGCAACCGCTCGCGGAGACCATCGAGCACGTCGGCCTTGGTCCACCGGAGGTCGATCATCGTGACCCCAGCAGCGCGAGGTGCTTCAAGACCGGATGGATGACGTAGTGGAGTCGACCACCGTCGGGCTGGGGACGAGGCTCGGGGAGGCACCCGTGCTCGGCCCGGTGCCGGAGCACCGGGACCAGGGCCTCGGCCCGCAGCGCGTTGTCGAAGGAGTGGTCCGGATCGATCTCGTCTCGTCGGAGGGGTGCGGTCGCTGATCCGACCACCTGTCCGGTGTCGATCTCCTCGTCGAGGAGGATGGCGGTCGCCACCGGGTCGCGGCCCTCGAGAGCGGCGTAGTAGAGGGTCGTGCTCCCCCGGAACGCCGGGAGCTCCCCGGCGTGGACGTGCAGGTGCGGCGCGACGCCGAGCAACGAGGGCGGCACCAGCTGGCCCGGGTACCCCGAGAACACCGCGAGCGCAGGTCCGACCGCCCGAACCGCCCGCTCCAGCTCCGCGCCGGTGATCGCCCGGTCGTCGACGAGGACGACCTGCGCACCGAGGTCGTCAGCTGTGGTCTCGAGCGGGACGCTCAGATCCGGTCGCCACGGAGGAGCAGCAGGCCGCTGGAGTGCGACGGGACTCACGATCCGATCGCCGGGCGTGCCGTAGACGATCACCGCCTCGGGCCGGAGGCCCTCGTGGAGGAGCCGCTGGAGGTAGGCCTGCGAGCGCGTGGTGCGAGCGCACAGCATCGCCACGCCCGGCAGGGTCACGCCGGTCACGATCCGCGCTCCGCGAGGGCGTCGACGAGCGTGCGCTCGGCCAACAGCAGTGCCCGGGCCCGCGCCGCCGAGGCCGGATCGAGCTCGGCAGCCCGCGAGCAGAGCAGGTCGCCGAGCTTGAGGATGCCGTTCGTGGCGATGAGACGCCGTGGTCCCTCGAGCTCGGCGAGCAGGATCTCGCCCAGCCGGAGGTAGCGGTCGACGTCGTCGTACCCGCTGTCGACGATCCCGGTGCAGGCGGGAGCCCGGTAGTGGTCGTAGAGCCGCTTGCCGGCCTCGAAGCGCTGGACGAGCAGCTCCACCACGGGAGTCCCGTCGGCCAGGTCGGCGCCGGCGTCCGCGGCGTCGAGCAGCACGTCGATCGACACCGCTCCGGACTCCGGCACGACGATCGGATCCCTCCTCCGCACGGGCGGCGGGAGGTCGGGCGCAGTCGACCACCGGGCGAGCGCGGCCTCGCGGGCGTCGCGCCATCCGTCGAGCACCGCCTCACCGGTCGCGGCGTAGTCGTAGAGCGGTCGACGGACGCCGTAGTCCCCGTGCACCCACGGATAGGCCGACTCCGCCGCGGCCGCGGCAACGAGGATCCGTCCGGCGATCTCGCCGGGCGACTCGCTGCCGGAGCCGTCGACGACGAGGTCGGGCTTTCGCGGGCGGGGGAACTCCAGGTCGACGCCGACGACGTCGCACAGCTCACCGCGCCGGGCGGCGCCGTAGAGCCCCTTGGTGTCGCGCTCCTCGACCACCTCCAGGGGCGTGTCGACGAAGACCTCGAGGTAGGCACCGACGCGACCCGCATGGGCACGGCGCAGCTCCTCGTAGAGGGACACCTGGCAACAGACCACGTCGAGCCCCTGCGCATCGGCCCACTCGCAGAGCGCCACGGTGCGCTCGGCGTTGCGACGTCGTCCACCGAGGGAGTGGTCGACGTGCTCACCGCTGTGATCGAACAGCGCCCGGACGTCGTCGCCGTCGACGAGCACGGCGGTCCGATCGGCCGGCCACCGAGCGACGAGCTCGCGACCGATCGTGGTCTTCCCCGAGCCCGAGAGGCCGATGAGCCACACGATCATCGGACGACCCCCGACACCGACGACCGGCGTCGCATCGAGACGAGCGTGTCGAGCCGGCCGATCGCCGCGGCCGCGACCTCCGAGGCGCAGCCGTGGAAGGGGGCGAACAGCAGCGGCCGGAGCCGAGCCCGGAGCTCGACCTGCTCTCTGCGGAGCGCGGGGTCGCGGACGGCCTCGACGAGCCCCGTGGCGTCACCCGGCTGCACGGTCGGCAGCACCGATCGCACCAGGAGATCGGGCGAGGTCGCGACCATGTTCTCGTTCTGCTCGGCCCCCGGCACGTCGAGGAGCACCAGCGGGAGATCGCAGTAGAGGGCCCCGAACAACGACCCGCCGTAGTCGGCGAGGACGGTGTCGGCGACCGAGAAGAGGGCGACGTTGTCGATGGGTTCGTCGATCACCGCCGTGAACGGCAGGCTCGCGAGCAGTGCGGTCTCGTCCGGCTGGTAGCCGGTGAATTCCGGGTGCAGCTTCACCAGCACGTTCGCGTCGTCGGCCAGGCGACTGACCGCCTCGGCGTGCTCGGGCACCGACGAGAGACCACCCCAGGTCGGCAACCACAC
>JBCCTY010000174.1:0-8693 GCA_039197885.1 Actinomycetota bacterium
GGTCGACGGAGTCGTGGCATCGGACGGTGATGCGTGCGCCGGGGGTGTAGCCGGAGAGTCGGACCGAGTACCAGTAGCCGGCGGGGCCGGGTGCGCCGCGGGTGAGTGAGATCGTCGGTGTCGGACCCGGCGACGGGGGTGCGGGCGTCGAGCCTCCCGACGCCCAGCGGGCTCGGTTCGAGACCAGGCCGTCGACGGTGACCCAGTACTCCGGTCCGTCCGCCGAGTAGCACATCGATGACGTCGAGGCTCGCCCAGCGGCGTCGATCGGGAGCGAGAAGCTGAAGAATCCGGCCGAGTCGACCGAGTCGTGGCAGGTCACTCGCACGACCGTGCTCGGGGTGAAGCCGCTCAGGGCGACGGCGTACCGGTACCCAGCTGGCGCCGCGGGGCCCTGCGAGACGGTCACCGCTGCCCCCGACGGCGCGGACGGTTGGCTCCGCGAGGGCCCTCCCGAGCGTGGTGGACCGGTGGTTCCGCCACCACCGGGGTTCGAGCCGCTCCCCGGGCTTCCCGGCTGACCGCCCGTCTGCGGATCTGTGCAACCGATCAGTCGAGCGCCGATCGACGCGTCGTAGAGGCGGATGCTGCCGAGATCGACGTTCTTCCAGCCGAAGAGCGTGATCCGGAAGGCCGCCTCGCCTCGCACCCCGGCGGCGAGCCGGACGCAACCGTCGCCGTCGACGGTCACGTTGCCGTAGACGCTGGGGCGGAACTTCGGTCCGGCGAAGCCGTAGACGTCGAGCGCCACACTCGGCGACATCGACACCTCACCAGAGACGGTGGCCTGCCCGTCCGGAGCCCGGAAGTCGAAGCTGTTCCTGGTGATGCTCGAACGGTTCTCGAGCCGTCCCCCCGTGTAGGAGAAGCCGAGGTCGGTGCCGAAGGCGGCGGTGAAGCCGGTCGAGATCGCGCCGGAGGCCGACAGCGAGAAGTCGACCTCCGGCTCGACACGAGCCACGAATGCGACGATGCCGGCTGGCAGGACACCGAGCGGGATGCTCGAGAGCTGCACTCGTGCCGAGCACCGCAACTGTCCGCCGAACTCGATCCCGGCGTCGACCTCGATGCCGAAGTTGAAGACCAGCGTCACCTCTCGGAGCGTCGGACCCCTCCAACTGATGCCCGCGTCGAAGCGTGCGTCGCGCGCACCGAAGGACGGCCGCAGCTGGGTCGTGAGACCGACGTCGGCACCGCCGTCGCACGTCACTCGTCGACTGTCCGCTGCCGCTGCCTCGAACGCCTGGGCGAACTCGGTCGCGTCGCCGCTCACGGAGATGTCCCCGGCCGGGAAGGCGTAGTACAGCGGAACGGGAAGGAGCGCTACGTCACCTCCCGACTGACTGACGACGAGGCCGATGAACCCCTCCTCGAGCTGGGGCATGGGCGGTAGGACAGCGATATCCCCGACCTGCAGATCCGGGTCACCGGCGATCGAGGCGATGAGCGTGCCCGCAGCGTCGAGCTGGATCTGCTCGACGGTTGAGGCGGGGATCACCTCGGTCCGCTCGGCGGCCCTGAGGGAGGGCGTCGGCGCGCCACCAACGATCGGCGAGCGAAGCTCGGCGTCGGCCAGCGAGCCGACGAACGGCTGGTCCGAGAAGTTGAACGCACCGCCGTCGGTGCCGAACATCGTGTACCCGTCGCCACTCGGCGCCATCGCGACGACCGGGCCGTTGAGCGCCGTGCCATCGGGTAGCGCCCCGGGCACCGAACCGCGGAAGGGGGCGTCGAAGGCGAAGACACCACCGTCGTCAGCCGTGAGCCAGTAGCCCTGACCGTCCGGATCGGGCACCAGCCCGTTGACGGGGCGGTTCAACGCCTGGCCGCCCATCGAGCCGCGGAACGACGCATCACCGTAGGCGAACACGCCCCCGTCGGTGGCGACGAGGTAGTAGCCATCGCCCGACGGGGTGGCGGTCGAGTCGATGATCGGTCCGTTCAGCGGGAGGTTCGAGGCGTCGCCGAAGTGCGCCGCGTCGCCGAGGGCGATCGCGGTGCCGTTCTCGCCGAACACCCAGTACCCACCGCCATCGGGCGTGGCCGAGAGCGAGACGGCTCGCGAGAACGCGTTGCCCGGGTCGCCGTGGTGCAGGGCGGAGCCGTATGCGTGCACGACGCCCGAGGAGGCGAGGAGCCAGTAGCCGCGTCCACCAGGCGCGATCTCGATGTCGACGAACCGGAGACCCGTCGACCTCGCGTCACCGAAGTGCTCGGCGCCGCCGAGGGCGTGCACCTGTCCGCTGGACTCCAACATCCAGTAGCCGGCGTCGGGGACGTCGACAGGATCACTGAACGGGGCAGCAAGGGTTTCGTCGGTTGCGTCGTCGGTCGTCTCGGCCGCTGCGACGCCCGAGACGAGCGAGGTCGCCGCTATGGCCGTCACCACCACGGCGATCGCGACCCGCCGCCACGTCGAGCGCTCAACCCTGTCGTTCATGTCCCCCGCCCTTCGAAACTCGCCGGAACGTAGTCCCGCCGATGGCTCGTCTCGCCGAACGGTTCGCACGGGGTGTTCGCGCTCGAGTTCGCGCACACTGGGTGAGGCCCTCGGCGCTGGTCCCGCGGATGTCGACCGGCAACCCGTGACGGGAGTGCCTCGATGCTCACCCCTCGTGAGGACCCGTGACTCGGCGTCAGCGACGGCTGAGGCGTCGTCGCACCGCCAGCGTGGTCAGGCGGGTCAGGCCGCGGAGGCGGTCGGCGCGGCCGAGGTCGACGCGGCCGACGAGCTGATCGTCGTTGACGGGTGGATCGGGGTGGTCGTTGCCGTCGCCCCGGAAGATGAGGCCGTGCCGTGTCCGGCGCCAGTGGCGGTGGACGACGACCTCGCCGTCGTCGTGGACGAGCGCCCACACCTCGCCGGCCCTCGGCCGCTGGGCCGCCTCGATGCGGAGGGTCGAACCGGGCTCGATGGTCGGCAGCATGCTCGTGCCCTCGGCGACGATCGACAGCCCGCGCTCCGTCCGCCGACGGAGCAGTGCGGCGCTGGGATGCGGGGCAGACCCGGTCGGTCGAGCCGACGCCACGCGGCGGGCGATGCCGTGCAGCTGGCGTCGCTGCATCACCAGGTGGGCGGGCTCGAAGGCGAGGCGCACGAGCGCAGCGGGGATGTGCAGCGGCGCCGGACCGAGCCGCATCCGGATCAGGATCCGCGTGCCGTCGTCGGTGGACGCCAGGTGGACGGTCCAGGTCGCGCCGGTCGTGCCGTCCCGCCGTGGGACGACCAACACCAGGTGGTGACCGGGTTCGGCGGCGCCGACGACGAAGACGTCGGTGCGGTCGGGCAGACCGGGAACGATGTCGCCCACCTCGAGGTGCTGGTGCTCGGGCAGGATGCGCTCGGCGCTCGGTCGGCCGCCGTTGTCGATCCGGTCGTAGCTGTACCAGCCACCTCGACCCGCTCCCATCTGGACGATCCACGGCCAGACCCGGCCCGGCGGCTCCGCGACCGAGATCCCGTGGGTCACCGACACCGGGGTCGCCTCGAGGAGGTCGTCACCGGGCAGCGTCGAGGTGCGCTCGACGGGGGTGGCCCGGACGGAGGGGCCGAGAACACGACGGAGGGAAGCGATGGCTCCAACGATGCCAGTCCGTGGTTCGACGGAACGAGCCACCGGGGCCGTAGCGTTGGAGAGGTATGCGGAGTGCGGCACCGATCGTCCGATGCGGGTTGTGCGCGTCGCTGCGCGCCGGCGACGGTCAGGGTCCCGCCGTGCCGGTCGGCGAGGCCCACACTCGGCTGGCTGCAGCCCGCCAGCGGGTCGACACGCTCGATCTGGGACATCTCGCCGGACTCCCCAACCCTGCCTATCCGGCGCCCGAGCTGCTCGGCGAGCGCGACGACGTTCGCGGGGCGGTGCTCGCACAGGCCTACGCCGTCATGGGCCGACCCGCCAACGGACGGCTCCCCGAGAAGACGGCCCGCGGCATCGAGGCCGGGGCCGGTCTGGTGGCGGCGTCGGTCGCCGGGCTCTACGTGCCGCCGTGGGTCGGTGGTGGCGGGCGCATCGTCATCAACACCCCGGTGATCGCCAAGCTCATGGCGCGTGAGGATCTCGCGGACCGGGACGCCCTCGCCTCGTTGGTCGTCGCCCACGAGCGGGTCCACCACGTCCAGCACACGCTCCGGACCTGGCAGGACGTGTTCCTCCGCGTGATCGACGAGGTGCTCGCCGCTGATCGTCGCACGCAACGCCGGATCGCCGGGCGGGCCCAGGCGATCATGTCGGTGGTCGAGGGGCACGCGTCCTACGTCGAGCGGCTCGCGGTGATGGAGCTCCACGAGGGCGACGACGACCTGTGGTGGCGGATCCGCGGCCGCCACCTCGACCAGCGCCTCGGTGGACTGCTCCAGGGCCTGGTCGGGATGCTCTTCGCCTCCAAGCGCGACCAGTACAAGCGCGGCATGCTGTTCTCCGCCGACGCTGCCGACCTCGTGCCCGATGCGTTCGAGATCATGTTCGGCGAGGAGGACGGCATGCCCGAGCTCGACGAGCTCGACCACGCCGATCGCTGGCGGAGTCGCCAGCTCCGTTGATCAGCCGCCGAGGCGGCTCGCCTCGCGGTCGGCGTGCTCGTTGAGGTCCAGTCCCCGCGAGCCGCCCAGCTTCTGGGCGAGGTGCTCGGCCACCGTGACGTCGGGATAGGCCGAACCACCTGTCTCGTCGCGGCAGGTCGGCAGCGTCGACACGACACCGTCGGCGTTGCCGTCGAAGAAGAACGCCGCCGAACGCCGCCTGATCAGCCGCCCGTCGTCGTCGCGAGGTGGCACGACACGATGCATCGTCGAGATCCAGCGATCGTTCGTCCACCGGGCGAGCAGGTCGCCCAGGTTGACGAGCAGCGCCCCGTCGACCGGTCGGACCGGATGCCAGCGACCGGTGCCGTCGAGGATCTCGAGGCCCGGCACCGGATCGGCCCACAGCACGGTGACGATCCCGTAGTCGGTGTGGGCGCCCATGCCCTGCTGACCCTCGACGAGCTCGACGTCGGGGGGCACGTCGTAGTGGTTCATCCGGAGGACCTCGATGCCGTGGTCGGTGAACGGCTCGAAGTGATCAGCAGCGAGGTCGAGTGCCGTCGCGAAGATCGACGCCATCATCCGGGCGACGTCGCGGGCGTGGACGAACCACGTCTCGACGGCGGGGCGGAAGTCGGCCAGCTCGGGCCAGAGGTTCTCGGGGTAGACGGCGGGGTCGAGCTCGTGGTCGGGGTGGTCCGAGCAGGCCGTCCCGACGTTGAACGCCTCGAAGAGGTCCTCGGGACTGGCCACCCCCAGGCTGTAACTCAGCCGTTCGGATCGCGGGGGTGCGTAGCCCCGGTTGATCTCGGGGGGTGCGACGTAGCGCACCTTCTCGTCGAGCGGGAGGGCGAAGAAGCGGTCCATCGCGACCGTGAGGTCGTCGACGACGTCGTCGGGCACGCCGTGGCCGACGATCTGGAGGAAGCCGACGTGACGAGCGGCGTCGTCGACCGCAGCGGCGATCCGCTCCCGCGCGTCGGCGTCGCCACTGCCCCAGGCGCTCACGTCGATCACCGGCACCTCGAATGCGGTCACGTCACGTCCTCCCGTCGGTTCCACCATGTCACGATCCGTTGTGGCGACACCGGGGTCTGCACCACCTGACCCGCGATCTCGGGCAGCGCGGCGGCCACGGCGTTGACGACGCAACCGAACGCGCCGTTGGTACCGCCCTCGCCCATGCCCTTCATCCCCCCGGGCGTGTGGGGCGAGGGGAGCTCGAACCGCTCGACCTCGATCTCGGGGAGGAACGTCGCGTCGGGGACGAGGTAGTCGAGCAGTGTCGACGTGAGCGGCTGGCCAGCCGCATCGACGACCGCCTCCTCCAGGAGCGCGGCCGCTGCGCCCTGTGCGATGCCGCCGTGGATCTGTCCCTCGACGATCATCGGGTTCACGACGGTCCCGCAGTCCATCACGACGGCGTAGCGCTCGATCTCGACCGCGCCGGTCTCGGGATCGACGGCGACCCGGCACACGTGGGTGCCGTAGGAGAACGTGCACGACGCCGGGTCGTAGGTGGACGCCGCACGCAGACCCGGCCGGGCGCCCGGCGGCAGGTCGATGCCGCGCCACGCCGCATCGGCCAACGTCTCGATCGCCACGGCGCCACCGCCGCCGCGCACCCGCACCTCTCCCGCCACGATCTCCATGTCGAGCGGATCGGCCTCGAGCCGGTGCGCGGCGTGCTCGCGCAAGGTCGCGGCGAGGTCGTCGGCGGCCTCGACGAGTGCGGCACCACCGACGGCCATCGACCGCGACGCCGCCGTCCCGTAGGCCGAGTAGGGCGTGTGATCGGTGTCGGAGTGGAGGAGGTCGACGCGATCGACCCCGACGCCGACCCGGTCGGCGACGAGCTGCGCGAACGACGTCTCCTGGCCCTGCCCGTGGGGGGTCACGCCGGTCACGACGCGGACCGAGCCGTCGGGTTCCATCCGGACGTCGGCTGACTCGAAGCCGCCGATCGAGAGACCGATCGCCGCGTTGGCGCCGCTCGGCCCGAGCCCCGCCATCTGGACGTAGGAGCAGACCCCGACCCCGCGTCGTCGGCCGTCGTCGGGTCCGTCCGGCCACGCCCCGGCGAGCTCGGTGGCCCGACGCAACGCCCGGGGCCAGTCGCCGTTGTCGGACACCAGGCCGGTCCCGAAGGCCCACGGATGCGCCTCGGCCGGCACCATGTTGCGTGCACGCAGCTCGACCGGGTCGGCGCCGAGCTCGGCGGCGACCAGGTCGACCAGGCGCTCGCGCACGAACGCCGCCTGGGTCTGGCCGAAGCCGCGGTACGCCGCCGTCGGGACCCGGTTGGTCGCCACGCATCGCCCCCGGGCGCCGTAGGCCTCCCAGCGGTAGGGCCCGGGCATGAGGCCGAGCCCGGCGAACAGCGGTCCGCCCCCGAAGATCGCCAGATGGGCGCCTGCGTCGCGCACCGCATCGACCCACAGGGCCCGGAGTCGGCCGTCACGATCGAAGCCGACCGTCGCCTCGTGGACCTCGCCCCGGGCCTGGCAGCTGGCGAGGAGCGATTCGCGTCGGTTCTCCGGCCAGTGCAGCGGCCGTCCGAGGTGCAGGGCGGCGACGACGACCATCAGCTCATCGTCGTGCGGGTGGTCCTTGATGCCGAAGCCGCCGCCGACGGCCGGGGCCCGGACGCGGATCGAGTGTCGCGACCGATCGAGCAACGCGGCGAGCTGATCGCGCACGGCGTGCGGTGCCTGGGTCGAGGTGGTGATCGTGAGGCCGCCGACCGGGTCGACCGTGAGGCCGCGCGGCTCCATCGGGACCCCGGCCAGGCGGCCCATCCGGAGTGTCGTCGTCAGCTGCTCGTCGCAGTCGTCGAGCACCGCCTCGACATCGGGTCGCGCCGATCCGCTCGTGAAGTCGCACAGGACGTTCGATCCGATGTCGGGCCACAGCGCCGGCGCCCGGGCGGCGAGGGCGTCGGTCGGCTCGACGAGCTCGGGGAGCGGCTCGACGTCGACGACGACGTGCTCGGCCGCGTCCTGAGCGTCGGCAGCCGTCGGAGCGGCGACGACGGCGACGGGTTGTCCGACGTAGCGGACGGTGCCGTCCCAGAGCGGCACCGAGCACTGGTGTTGGTCGCCGAGGGTCCACAGCACCGGGACCCGACCAGGGAGCCCGCACCACACCTCGGGCCCGACGAGCGTCGCGCCGTGGGGGAGCGGACCGGCGGTCGTGACCGACCGCACCACGCCGTGTGCGACCTGGCTCCTCACGATCACGACGGCCCAGGCGTCGCCGCCGAGGTCGTCGAGGAAGCGCGTGCGGCCCGTCAGCAGATCGGGGTCGTTGACCCGGCGGATCGATCGCCCGACCGCCTCACCCATCCGTGGTCACGCGACGGCGGCCAGCCGCCGTTCGAAGGCCACGCGGCCGGCCTGCTCGCGCTCGAACGCGCCCCACACCCGGGCGCGGACCCGCTCCTGCGCCTCGAACGTCGTGGCGTACCGCTCGACGGTGCGGCGGCCGATGAGCACGTGGAACCGCTCGTCCGGTGTGACCTTGTCGAGCACGGCCTGCGTCGCCTCGGGGAGGCGGGGCCGGAGGTCCTCGAAGGCCTGGATGGCGCCGAGCTCACCGGCGATGTTGTGGGCGGCGACCTTCTCGAGCGTGTCGTCACCGGCCGGATACCAGACCTGGATCCACTCGACCCACTCGGGCTCCGGTTCCCAGTCGTCGAGCGACCCGCCCAGCTCGGCGAGGTGGTTGGCGAAGAGGTGGTGGTGCTTGCCCTCGTCGGCGATCTGGAGTGTCAGCGAGTAGAAGACGTCGTCCTCGGTCACGTCGGCCAGCCAGGCACCGATGAACTCGGCCGCCTGACGCTCGTACCACGCCTGGAAGGCGACCCACTCCCGGAGCTCGGCACCTTCCATCGGCCGGCCAGCGCCGAAGCCCTGCTCGGCCGCAGAGAGCTCGGCGCGGCGGGCGGCCAGCTCGGCGCAGAGGTCGTCGTAGAACTCGCTCGGTTCCATCGCTGCCGTCATCAGGCCGCTGCCCTCGGCGGGTGCGTCACGCCGTCGGCGTCGTGCCAGGTGCCGGCGGCCAGGCAGCCGACCGGGCGCAGGACCCGTTCGGCGATCTCGGTGACCTTGCCGTCGGACAGCTCGGTCGGCTCCTCGGCGATCTCCATGACCGAGACGTGCGCGGTGCGACC
>JBCCTY010000175.1:0-8667 GCA_039197885.1 Actinomycetota bacterium
GCCTCCGGCGCGACGAACGAGGTCAGCTCGCCGGTGCCGAGGTCGAGCGCGGCGGACAGGTTGGGACCGAACAGCACGAGCGTGAGGTCCGCCAGATCGCTGGGCACCTCGGTCACGTCGACGAACCCGCTCGGCGGGAGCGTGGCGGTGGGCTGGGTCGACGTCGTCATCGCCGGCATCGTCGTCGACGGTGTGGTGGTCGGGGTGACGGTCGTGGTCGGGGCGACGGCGGTGGTCGGCGGTGCCGCTGTCTCGTCGTCCGATCCGCTGCGGGAGACGGACAGGACCGCGACGAGGAGGCCGACACCGACCACCGCGACGATCGCCCATCGCCCCGGACCGTGGGACACGACCGCGGTCCCCGGTCCGCCCGACGGCACCATCTCGCGCTCCGTCGGCTCCGTGGAGGTCCCGATTGGGGCGGCACACCCGGCGCAGAAGCGCGCGCCGGTCGTGAGCTCCCACCCGCACGAACCGCAGCGCCCACCGCCGTTCACGTCCCGGACCCTACGCCGGGCGGTCGCCGAGGTGGGCGCGTCCGCGCCGAGCCGGGACCAACGTCCCGGAACGGGTGGTCGTCGGCCGGGGGATCGACGGGTCCATCGGCGCGAACGTCGAGGCGAGGCCACCGACGGAGGCGCCACCGGCATGCATGCGACCCCCTGGATCTACTCGTTCGACCACCTCCACGACGCGGAGCCGCGATCGCTCCGCGATCTCCTCGGCGGGAAGGGAGCCAACCTCGCCGAGATGACCTCCGTGCTCGGCCTCCCGGTCCCGGCGGGGTTCACCGTCACCACCGAGGCCTGCCGCGAGCACCACCTCCGCGGGTGGCCCGACGACCTCGACCGCCAGCTCGACGACGCGGTGGCCACGCTCGAGGCGCAGGTCGGACGGCGGCTGGGTGACCCGTCCGACCCCCTGCTGCTGTCGGTGAGGTCAGGTGCCAAGTTCTCCATGCCGGGGATGATGGACACGGTGCTCAACCTCGGCCTGGGCCCGGACGCCGTGCCCGGTCTCGCTGCGGTGAGCGGCGACCTCCGGTTCGCCCTCGACGCCCGACGCCGCTTCGTGCAGATGTTCGGCAACGTCGTGCTGGGCGTCGAGGGCGCCGTCTTCGAGGAGATCCTCGATCGCTCCCGAGCGGCGGCCGGTGTCGCCACCGACACCGAGCTGGGCGTCGAGGAGCTCGAGTCGGTGATCGCCGAGTTCGAGGTGGCCGTCGCCGAGGACGCCGCGGAGCCGATCCCCGAGGACCCCCGAGCGCAACTGCGTCGAGCGGTCCAGGCCGTGTTCCGCTCGTGGGACGCTCCACGCGCCGTCGCCTACCGCCGCCGCGAGCACATCAGCGACGAGCTCGGCACCGCCGTCAACGTCCAGGTGATGGTGTTCGGCAACCGAGGTGACCGGTCCGGCACCGGGGTCGGGTTCACCCGAGACCCCTCCACCGGCGCTCCCGGGCTCTACGGCGACTTCCTGACGGGCGCCCAGGGCGAGGACGTCGTCGCCGGGATCCGGCCGACCGAGCCCCTCGCCGCGCTCGCCGAGCGGTTCCCGGACGCCTGGGACGACCTGGTGGCCTCGACCGACCAGCTCGTCCGCCACTACCGCGACCTGCTCGACGTCGAGTTCACCGTCGAGGACGGACGGCTGTGGATGCTCCAGGTGCGCGCCGGCAAGCGCACCGGCGCCGCCGCGCTCCGCATCGCGTGCGACCTGCACGACGACCCCGATCTCGCGCTCAGCCGGGAGGAGGCGGTCCGCCTCGTGACCCCCGCCCATCTCGAGCAGGTGCTCCATCCCCGCTTCGCGGACCCGGCCGCGGTGGAGGTGATCGCCCGGGGTCTGGGCGCGTCGCCCGGCGCTGCGGTCGGCACCGTCGCGCTCACGGCGGACGAGGCGGAGACGAGGGCGGCTGCGGGCGAGTCGGTGATCCTCGTCCGGAGGGAGACCTCGGCGGAAGACGTCGCCGGGATGGCCGCGTCGGCCGGCATCCTCACCGCCCGCGGCGGGCTCGTCAGCCACGCCGCTGTCGTGGCACGCGGGTGGGGCCTCCCGGCAGTCGTCGGCTGCGACGCCATGGACGTCCACGACGATCACGTCGTCGTCGCCGGGCGCGAGCTCCGCTCCGGTGACGTCGTCTCCATCGACGGCGCCGACGGTGCGATCGTGCTCGGGTCCGTGGCGCTGTCGTCGGCCACCGCCCCGCCCGAGCTCGACCGGATCCTGGGGTGGGCCGACGAGCTCCGCGGTGACGCCATCGGCATCCGGGCCAACGCCGACACGCCCGAGGACGCTGCCGAGGCCCGTCGCCAGGGTGCCGAGGGGATCGGCCTGTGCCGGACCGAGCACCAGTTCCTCGGTGAACGGGTCCCGCTCGTGCGCGACCTGATCCTCGCCGAGTCGCCCGACGACGAGGTGGCGGCCCTCGATCGGCTCCACGACCTGCAGCGGGCGGACTTCGAGTCGTTGCTCACCGTGATGGACGGCGTGCCGGTGACGATCCGGCTCCTCGATCCGCCCCTCCACGAGTTCCTGCCCGATGTCGACGAGCTGGTGGCGGCCGAGGCGCGGGGTGAGCTCACCCTGGCCGACCACCGCCTCCTCGATGCCGCTCGTCACTGGGGTGAGGACAACCCGATGCTCGGCACCCGAGGCGTCCGGCTCGGCATCCTCAAGGCCGGCCTCTACCGGATGCAGGTGCGCGCCCTCGCCGGTGCGGCGATGGCTCGCAAGGCCGTCGGCGGCGATCCGCGTCCGCACGTGATGGTGCCGCTCGTCGTGACCCGGTCCGAGCTCGCGCTCGTGCGCGGGTGGATCGCCGAGGAGGCCGCACCCGCCGAGGCCGCCGGTGTGCCACTGCCCATCGGCACGATGATCGAGACGCCCCGATCGGCGCTGCGGGCCGACGACATCGCCGAGGTGGCCGACTTCTTCTCGTTCGGCACCAACGACCTGACCCAGATGACGTTCGGGTTCAGCCGGGACGACATCGAGGGCCGACTCATGCCTCGCTACCTCGAGGACGGCCTGCTGCCCCGTGATCCGTTCGAGACGATCGACCATCGCGGGGTCGGCGAGCTCGTCCGGATCGGGACGGAGCGGGGTCGCGACACACGACCCGGGCTCGAGGTCGGGGTCTGCGGTGAGCACGGCGGTGACCCGATCTCCATCGAGTTCTTCACGGGCATCGGCGTGGACTACGTGTCCTGCTCGCCTGCCCGGGTGCCCGTCGCCCGGCTCGCCGCTGCCCAGGCGGTGCTGCATCGTCGAGCCCCAGCGACGGTCGACGCCTGACGAGCGGCGTCGCCGGGGCCGGTGGGCCAGGATGTCGAGCATGGACATCACCACCGATGACGGGGTCGCCCTCCACACCGAGGTCCGGGGGAGCGGCCCACCGGTGGTCTTGGTTCACGGCATCACCGAGTCGAGCGAGGCCTGGGGCCCGTTCGTCGATCGCCTCGCCGTCGATCGCACGGTGCTCACCGTCGATCTGCGCGGCCACGGACGCAGCGGTGACGGTGATGATCGCAGCACCCAGCGGCTGGCGACCGACGTCCACGACGCCGTCGTCGCTGCCGGCCTCGACACGGTCGACGTGATCGGCCACTCCCTCGGCGGGATGGTCGCCGCGACCTACGGCGCGCTGTTCGAGCCCCGGCGGGTCGTGGTCGTCGACCAACCGCTCGCGCTGTCGGGGTTCCGCGACCAGCTGCTCGGCGCCGAGGACATGCTGCGGGGCGACGGCTTCGCGGCGTTCATGGCCGCGATGTTCGACGAGATGTCCGGACCGCTCGACGAGGTCGAGGGGCGGCGCCTGACGGAGCTGCGGCGACCCGTGCAGGACGTCGTGCTCGGCATCTGGGCGCCGGTGCTCGAGGGTCCGGTCGAGGACCTCGATGCGCTCGTCGAGCAGATCGGGTCGATGATCAGCGCCCCGCTCCTGTCGCTGCACGGCATCGATCCCGGACCGGAGTACGCCGCGTGGCTGACCGGGCTGGTGCCCTCGGCAGAGGTGGAGATCTGGGCCGGCCACGGCCACTACCCCCACCTCGTCGATCCCGACCGGTTCCTCAACCGCATCGAGGAGTTCCTCGCCGACTGAGCACGGGCGGCGAGCACTCTGGTGGCGCACCGAGTCGAGCGTGTCCTCAGGTCGTGAGATGGGCCTCGACGATCGAGCGGAGCGAGCCGTCGGCGGGCAGGCCCAGGGCGCGAGCCCGGTGGTCGTCCCACGTGCGGGGCCATGACGTCACGATGGCCTCGATCGCGGGATCCGGGTCCACGGTCACGAGCGCACGCGCCTCGTCGCCGCCGACCTCCCGCAGCACGTCGAGCATCCGGGCGACGTCGGTCTCCACGCCGGGCAGGCAGACCGCGCGGTCGGGTCCGAGGCGTTCACCGTCGAGGTCGATCAGCGCCTCGAGGCCACCGACGGCCGCCTCGGGACCGATCACCACGACGGCCGTGCGCTCACCGACCGGCACCGTCGAGGCCCGGCCCGCCAGGGGCTCGCGGAACAGTCCGCTCGCGAAGCTCGAGGCGGCGGCGTTGGGCGCGCCCGGTCGCACGATGACCGTCGGCAGTCGCGCGGTGCGCCCGTCCACGATGCCGCGGCGGGTGGCGTCGTCGACGAGCAGCTCACCGATCGCCTTCGTGGTGCCGTAGACCGAGCGTGGTGTCGGCTTGACGGCGTCACCGGCGTCGAGCCCGAGGGGCGGTCCGAACACCGCGACCGACGAGGCGAACACGAATCGGGGCGCCGAGGGGAGGTCGGCCACCGCGCCGAGCAGGCCGACGAGGCCGCCGACGTTGACCTCCATCGCTCGTGCCGGGTCGACTTCGGCCGCCGCGCTCACCATCGAGGCGAGGTGCACGACGACGTCGGGGGCGTCGGCCAACGCCTGCGCCACGACGTCGCGGTCGCCGAGCGCGCCCACCCGCACCTCGACACCCGGGATCGCCGGATCGGCGTCGACGACGTCGAGCACGATCACCCGCTCGATGTCGCCGCGCGCGGCGAGCCGGGCGGTCAGGCGCCGACCGAGGAACCCGGCACCGCCGGTCACCAGGACCCGCACCGGTCAGACCGTTGGATCGATCCCGGAGGTCTCGACCACCCAGTCCCAGAGGTCGTTGCGGCGCTCGGGCGTGTCGCTCTTGCGGGTGTTCGGTGCCTTGTGGATCGACCGTTGCCGGCGATCGAGCCAGAACCCACCGTTGGTGTCGAGGGGCTCGCCGTCGTCGGCGGCGAGCCAGACGAGGGTGTCGGCGCCCTGATCCGCGGTGCGCAGCAG
The DNA here is from genome assembly GCA_039197885.1 of Actinomycetota bacterium. Lineage (GTDB taxonomy): Bacteria > Actinomycetota > Acidimicrobiia > Acidimicrobiales > Poriferisodalaceae > JBCBSZ01. The sequence continues at coordinate 5,298 of JBCCTY010000175.1, forward strand.
CGGACCGAGCACCTTGTTGAACGTCGGCAGGGCGTCCTCGACGCCGGGGGTCGCCGCCCAGCCCGGGTGCAGGGAGTGGAAGCGCACACCGGAGTCGGCGAGGCGCTCGGCCCACATCTCGTTCAGGGTCACCTGCGCCCGCTTGGCCCGGGCGTACTGATCCGGTCCCTTGTAGTCGTCCTCGGTCATCTGGAGCTTCCTGACCGTGAGGCCCTGGGTGTACATCCCGCCCGACGACATGGTCAGCACCCGCGACGGCGCCGAGGAGCCGAGCCGATCGAGCAGCAGGCTCGTGAGCAGGAACGGACCGACGACCTGACTGGCGACGGTGGCCTCGGTGCCGTCGGGGGCGGTGCGTCGGTCGTTGGTGAGCGCCCCGGCGTTGTGGATCAGCACGTCGAGTCGGTCGTGGCGCTCGAGCACCGCATCGGCCATCGCCCGGACCTGGTCGAGGTCGCCCATGTCGGCGGCCACGGTCGTGAGGCCGGTGTTGCCGGTCGCCGACTCGATCTCGGCCCGGACCGCCTCGTTCTTCTCCTCCGTCCGTCCGTTCAGCACGAGCGTGGCGCCACACCGGGCGAGCTGGGTCGCCGCAGCCTTGCCCAGGCCGGAGGTCGCACCGGTGACGACCATCACGCGCCCGGACAGGTCGTAGTCGTCGAGCTCGTCCCAGTCGTCGAGTCGTGAGCGCACGGAGTAGCCGATGCGGGTGAAGCTGGGCACCACCGGTGCCTCGAGCAAGCGGTCGACGATGTCTGCTGCGGCCATCACCCCAGGCTCGCGCAGCTGGTGCCGGCCGGGTGACGCCGAGGATCAGCTGAATCGGAGGCCGACCCGTTCGCCCGGGGGCGGCAGCGGCGCACCGGCCTCCGCGCTCACAGCCGACAGGTGCCGGTCGGCGCCTTCGCGGACCGCTCGGTAGACGCGCCCGGCGACCGCGCGGGCCTGATGGCCGGTCCAGTCGTCGGGCAGCAGCGGTGCGGGCAGCTCGGGGTCGCGCAGCACCACGCGCCGGAAGTCGTCGACGAGGAGCGTGCGCAGCGCGAACGCGAGGCGATCATCGGTCGACGTCCGGCCGAGCTCCTCCGCGACCGGTTCGTACCGCTCCACGAGCTCGGCGTAGGCGCGCCGCAACGTCACGAGCTCGAAGCACGCGTCGGCGAGTCTTCGGTCGTCGTCCGCGGTCGAGGTCATCACGACGAGTCGCTCGGCGACGTCGAGCTCGGCCAGCACACGATGGGCGTCGGCGGCGTCGATCACGGGGCTCGCGTGGACGCCCGGGCGCAACTCGCCGAACCCCCGCCAGCCCAGGCGGGCGCCGAGGTCGTGGGGAAGTGGGTCGTCGGACGGCAGCACTGCGACGACGGTCCACCGACCGTCCCACTCGCTGCCGACGCCGTGGTAGATCCGGCGCTCGGCGTCGCGGGCGTCGATCCGGGCGGCGTCGGTGAGCGCGTACCGGCTGCGGCGCCCGACCCGTTCGTTGCGGAGCACGCCCTCGGCCACGAGGCGCTGCACCGAGGTGCGGACGAGACGCTCGTTGACGCCGAAGGCGGCGAGGAGCTCGATCAGCTCACCCAACCAGATCGACCCACCGCGCGGACCGATGGCGTCGCCGAACACCGTCACCGTCAAGCGCCGTGTGCTCGCGTCGGGGCGATCGCGGTAGCCCTCGACGAGGGCGCGCGAGCGGGCGCGATCGGTCATCGAGGCGAGGCTACGTCGGCTCCGCCGGCTCGAGCGGTGGACCCCGGCGCTCCGATCTGCTGGGCTCGTCGCATGGTCGACGTGCATCCCGAGCTCGCTCCCGCCGTGAAGCGGTTCCCGAACGTGCCCATCACGCCGCGGACGATCAAGCTCAATCGCCGGCTCTTCCTCGGACTCGCACGCTTCCTCAAGCGGGGGAGGGAACCGACACCCGGCGTGGCGATGGCCGACGTCATCGCGCCGGGCCCCGCCGGTGACGTGCCGCTGCGGGTCTACCGCCCGTTGTCGGCCGCGACGCCGACGCCGGTGATCGCGTGGATCCACGGCGGCGGGATGATCATGGGCACGCACGAGGACGACCTCCAGCTCACCCGGCTCGCCGACGCGACCGGAGCGACCGTCGTCTCGATCGGTTACCGCCTCGCGCCGGAGCACCCGTTCCCGGCGGCCCACGACGACCTCCTCGCCGCCATCGACCACCTGCTCGCCGAACCGGAGCGCCTCGGGATCGACCCGGCGCGGATGGTCGTCGGCGGCCAGAGCGCCGGGGGCGGCCTCGCCGCCTCCATGGCGCAGCGGCTCCACGATCGCGGGGTCGCGCTCCGGGGCCAGCTCCTCGTGTACCCGATGCTCGATGACCGCACCGCCGTCCGCGACGACATCGAGCCCACCGAGCACCCGATCTGGGGTCGCACGAGCAACCACACCGGCTGGGGGGCGATGCTCCCGAACCCACCCGGGGCCGACGAGCAGCCGGAGCACGCCGTGCCGGCCCGCCGCGACGACCTCACCGGCCTCGCTCCCGCATGGATCGGGGTGGGTACCGCCGACCTCTTCCACGACGAGGACGTCGCCTACGCCGACCGGCTCCGTGCCGCGGGGGTCGAGGTCACCCTCGACGTGGTCGACGACGCCGTGCACGCCTTCGAGGTGCTCGTTCCCGAGGCGGAGATCTCGAAGGCCTTCGTGGCGTCCCAGGACGAGTTCCTCCGCCGCGTCCTGACCTGATCCGGCGTAGGGTCGAGCGCCGACGACGAGGGGGAGCCGTGGGGGAGCTGATCGTCGAGCCGCTGACCGCGACGCTCGGGGCCGAGGTGCGGGGCGTCGATCTCGCCGACGTCGACGACGCTGCGTTCGGTGCGCTGCGCACGGCCTTCCTCGACCACAAGGTGCTGTTCTTCCGCGACCAGCACCTCACGGTGGACGAGCACGTCGCCTTCGGTCACCGATGGGGTGACCTGGAGCACCACCCGTTCGCGAAGGAGGGTGAGGCACCCGAGGTGGTGGTCATCGAGTCGACCGCCGACCGGCCCTACGCCGCGTCGAACTGGCACTCCGATGTGACCTGGCGCGAGTGCCCGTCGCTCGGATCGATCCTGCGGGCGCGGTCGGTGCCGGCGGTCGGCGGCGACACCTTGTGGGCGGACGCGACGGCGGCCTATGACCGCCTCGGTGACGAGTGGCAGGAGCGCATCGACGGCCTGACGGCCAGTCACGACTGGCTGAAGGTCTTCGGCACCCGCCTGACCGAGGCCGAACGGGAGCAGGAGCGCGAGCGGCACCCCGTCGTCCACCATCCGGTCGTGCGGACCCATCCCGAGACCGGAGCGCGCGGGATCTACACCAACCGTGCCTTCGTGACCCACGTCGACGACGTCGACGC
>JBCCTY010000176.1:0-8622 GCA_039197885.1 Actinomycetota bacterium
CCCAGCAGATCGCGGCTGTGTGCGGTCGGCACGACGAGCGTGTGACCCTCGGTGAGCGGTGAGATGTCGAGGAACGCGACGGCGCCGTCGTTCGAGGCGACCATCCGCGCCGGTGCCCGGCCGTCGACGATCGCGCAGAAGATGCAGTCGTCCACGGGGCCGGACCCTAGGCGGTCGGGGCCACCTCGGCTGGTTTCGGTTGATGGGTCCTTGGCCTGGTCATACGATCCGCCCCGAGACGAACGTGGGGGTCTGTGACCATGTCTCGAACGACCAGGATCCTGATCGCCGAGGCGATCGGGACCTTCATCCTCATGCTGGGTGGGCCCGGCACCGCCGTGTTCGCCGGGGAGGCCGTCGACGTCCTGGGCATCGCCCTCGGGTTCGGCTTCGCGCTGCTCGTCGCCGCCTATGCGGTCGGGCCGATCTCGGGGTGCCACATCAACCCGGCCGTCACCGTCGGACTCCTCGTGGCCCGCAAGATCGAGTCGCCGAACGTGCCCTTCTACCTCGGCGGCCAGTTGATCGGCGCCCTGGTCGGGGGCCTCGCGATCTGGGGCGTCCGCAGCGGGTTCTACGACGACTTCGATGCGAACCCGGGCAGCTTCGCCGCCAACCTCTGGGGTCAGGAGAACGGCTTCGCCAACTTCGGGGCGATGGCCGTCACCGAGATCCTGCTCACCGCCCTGCTGGTGCTGGTGGTGCTCTCGACGACGCGACGCGGCTTCCCGCCGGCGGCGATCGGCGTCACGGTCGGCATCACGCTGACCCTCATCCACCTGATCAGCATCCCGATCGACAACACGTCGGTGAACCCGGCCCGCAGCCTCGGGATGGCGGTCTTCGCCGGCGGCTCGGCGATGGAGCAGCTCTGGGCGTTCATCGTCTTCCCGGTCATCGGCGCGCTCCTCGGAGCCTTCGCGTGGCTGTTCCTCACCGACGGGCTCGACGACGAGGACGACGACGCCGGGGCGCCCGAGATCGACCTCCGCACCTCGTCCACCGGCACGGCCACGACCGGGATGGCGGACGTCCCAGCGCCCGCGGCACCGGCGGCCCCGCCCGCCGGGGGTGGCACGGCCACCGAGGTGGAGGCCCGGCCCTACGGCGTCGGTTCACTCGCTCCGCTCGCCGACCCCCAGGAGATGCCGGCGGGCCACCCGATCAAGGGCAACGCCGACTCGATGCTCTACCACCGGCCCGACAGCCGGAACTACCGAGCCACGATCGCCGAGGTCTGGTTCGACACCCCGGAGTCGGCCGAGGCCGCCGGCTTCACCCTCGCATCGACCCACCCCGACCTCGACGCGGCCCGGCACCCCCACGGACCCGGCTCGCACGCCGTGCTGGCCGACCCTCACGAGATGCCGGCCGGCTACCCGATCAAGGGCAACGCCGACTCGATGCTCTACCACCGGCCCGACAGCCGGAACTACCGAGCCACCGTCGCCGAGGTCTGGTTCGACACCCCGGAGTCGGCCGAAGCCGCCGGGTTCACCCTCGCTCGGACCCATCCCTCGACCTGACGAGCCCCCCGGCACCGCGGCGGTCGTCAGCCGGCCGGAACGAAGCGGACCTCGAAGACGGCCGGCCATCGCTTGCCGGTGATCAGGAACCGGTCGTCGCCGAGGTGGGCGATGCCGTTGAGGACGTCGTCGGCGTCGGCGTCGGCCGGATCCGGCTCGAGCAACCCGTCGGCGTCCACCACGGCCTCGACCCGGCCCGTGCCCGCATCGATGCGGAGGATGTCCTCGGTCTGCCAGACGTTGGCCCAGATGTCGTCGCCAACGCACTCCAGCTCGTTCAGCAGGCCGATCGGCTCGCCATCGAGGGTCACGGTCACGCTGCTCAGTTCGACGAGGTCCCGGTCGCGGAAGGTGATCGTCGCCGAGCCATCCGACATCGCGAGGCGCCCGTCGTCGAGCTCGCAGAGCCCCCACCCCTCGGTCGGGTAGGTCAGCCGACCGACGACACCGAGGCCGTCGAGCTCGTGGACGAAGGCCACGTTCTCGCGCCAGGTGAGCACGATCACGCGGTCGTCGACGACGGTCGCTCCCTCGGCGAACACGTCGTCGGGGAGCGGGACGACCTCGAGCTCCTCCCAGGTCGAGGGGTCGACCAGGCGGAGGAACGAGCTGCCGTACAGGCCACTCGACTCCACGGCGATGCCGTCGTCGACGAGCTCGAGGCCCTGGGTGAACGCATCGGGCTCGCGGGCGATCGTCTCGATCACCTCGGGGACGAGCCGGACCGGCTCGCCGGCCGGCGTCGTCGTGGCGGACGCTGCATCCGACGGCTCGGCATCGGGGGGCGACGTCGACGCTGTCGTCGTCGGGGGTGCGACGGCATCCTCGGTGGCCGGAGCGGCGTCATCTACCTCGAGCGACGTCGATGGGACGTCGTCGCCGTACGAGCAGGCGGCGAGGAGGAGGGCGCCCACGAGCAGGGCGCCCACGAGCAGGATGCGTCGCACCGGACCAGACCTACCGCATCGGTCCGCGGGGCGTGGCGCGGGTACCGTCTCGATCGTGCCGACGCCACACATCTCCGCACCCGACGGGGCGTTCGCCTCGACCGTCCTGCTCCCCGGCGACCCGCTCCGGGCGAAGTGGGTCGCCGAGCACTTCCTCGACGACGCCGAGCTCGTCACCGAGGTGCGCAACATCTTCGGCTACACCGGGACCTGGAACGGCCACCCGGTCTCGGTCATGGGCACCGGGATGGGTGTTCCCTCGATCTCCATCTACGCCACCGAGCTGATCGACGAGTACGGCTGCGAGCGGCTGATCCGCGTCGGCAGCTGCGGTGCGCTCGTCGAATCGGTCGGCCTCCGCGACGTCGTCATCGGTGCCGGTGCGTGCACCGACTCCGGGGTCAACCGGATCAGGTTCGGCGGCTTCGACTTCGCCGCCATCGCCGACTGGGCGCTCCTGCGATCGACCGTCGAGGCGGCCGAGCGGGGATCGGCGCCGGTGCACGTCGGCAACATCCTCACCTCGGACCTCTTCTACTCGCCACAGGGCGAGGAGGTGGCCCGGATGGCTGCGTCGATGGGCGTCCTGGCCGTCGAGATGGAGGCCGCCGGCCTGTACGGTGTCGCCGCGGAGCGGGGAGCCAAGGCGCTCGCGATCTGCACCGTCAGTGACCACCTCGTACTGGAGGAGGAGCTCAGCTCCGACGACCGTCAGCGGTCGTTCTCCGACATGATCGAGATCGCCCTGGGCGGGGCCTTCACCTGAACCCCTGACCTGCTCGTTCGCGCTGTTCCTGAGTTGTTCACCACGCGGCGGGAACATCCGCCGCACAGCGAGGCGTTCGCCGACACATGACCGATACCGCGACCATCGAGCCGGACGCGCCGTCGACTCCGCCGCGCACGCCCACACCCACGCTCGACGGGATCGCCGGCCTCCTCGCCGCTGGCCTCGCACTGGGCGTCTCGGAGCTGCTCTCCGGCTTCGGCCGGCGGGTGCCCTCGCTGCTCGCCTCGGTGGGCACCGCCGTGATCGACAACGGCCCGAAGTGGCTGGTCGACCTGGGCATCGACCTCTTCGGCACCAACGACAAGCCGGCCCTGATCGCCGGCACGGTGATCATCACGCTCGTCGTCGGCTTCGCCGTCGGTGCCCGTGCCCGCCGCCTCCCGTGGCTGGCTCCGCTCGCCTACGGGCTCTTCGCGCTGATCGGCGCCTTCGCCGCTGCCAACGACGAGCTCGTGTCGACGTCCTCCGGTGTCGTGGTCGCCATCATCACGGCGGCGTGCGGCCTGCTCACGCTCCGTTGGTTGCTCCGGGCGATCGACGGACGGGTCTACCCGGTCGTCACGGCGTTGCGCTCGCCGGACGGACCGGGTCCCATCGTGACGAACCCCGGCTCCCGGCGGGAGTTCCTCGCCCGTGCCGGCGTCGTCGCCGCGATCGGCGCCGTCACCCCGCTCGCCGGCCGTCGCCTGCGCGAACGCTTCGAGGTCGAGGGCATCCGCTCCGAGATCGACATCGCCTCGCCGACCGCCGCAGGGACCCGGCCGGTCGGCCTCGACGTGCCCGGTCTCTCACCGCTCTACACGCCCAACGACGACTTCTACCGGATCGACACCGCCCTCGTCGTGCCGCAGATCGATCCCGCCAACTGGGACCTGCGCATCACCGGCGAGGTCGAGGAGGAGATCTCGTTCAGCTACGACGAGCTGCTCGAACTGAGCGTCGACGAGTACGACGTCACCATCGCCTGCGTCTCGAACGAGGTCGGTGGCGGTCTGATCGGCAACGCCCGCTGGCAGGGCGTCCCGATCAGCACGCTCCTCGACCGGGCCCGGCCCACCGATCGCGCCGAGCAGATCGTCGGCACCTCGGTCGACGGCTTCACGGCCGGCTTCCCCACCGAGCTCGCCTACGACGGGCGTCCCGCGCTGCTCGCGGTGGCCATGAACGGCGAGCCGCTCCCCGTCCGCCACGGCTTCCCGGCGCGACTGATCGTCTCGGGCATCTACGGCTACGTGTCGGCCACCAAGTGGCTGTCCGAGATCCGCCTCGCTCCGTGGGACGGCGTCGACGGCTATTGGATCCCCCGGGGGTGGGCCAAGGAGGGTCCGATCAAGCTCCAGTCGAGGATCGACGTGCCCCGCAACCGGGCCCGTGTCGACGCCGGTCAGGTTGCGGTCGCGGGCGTCGCGTGGGCGCAGCAGACCGGCATCCAGGGCGTCCAGCTCCGCATCGACAGCGGTGACTGGGTCGACGCCGAGCTCGGCGACGAGCTCAACATCGACACCTGGCGTCAGTGGATGTACCGCTGGGACGCCACCCCCGGCGAGCACCAGATCGAGGTGCGGGCGATCGACGCTGACGGCGAGATCCAGACCGCCATCCCGACCCCGGTCGCACCCGACGGCGCCGCCGGCCACCACCGCATCCGCGTCGACGTCAGCTGAGCCCGGGCCGCTCCGGAGCGACCCGGAGTGGCTCGACCCGGCCCCCGGGTGGGAGGGCGGCTCCGAGCGCCCGGATCCCACCCTCGGGCAGCGTCGTGACCACGGCGCCACCGGACCCCGTGTAGTTGACGTGCGCGCCCGTCGATGCGAGCCGGTCGACCAGGTCGGCGTGGGCGGCCACGAGTGGGACGAGGCGGCGACGGGCGGCCATCGTCGCCGCCATGGCCGGACCGAGCGCCTCGGACTCGCCTCGACCGAGCCGCCGGGTGGTCTCGACGGCGAGGGCACCGAGGTCGGCGAAGATCGCTCGTCGCTCGGGCCCGTCGTCCCCGGCGCGGAGGCCGGCCTGGGACACCCGTGACGACTGTCCCGCCGTCGGGAGCCACGCCACGGCGAGCGCGGGCAGACGATCGGGGTCGAGGCGGCGGTAGGTGCCCTGCTCGAGCCCGTCCACGGTCGCGACCCGGTCGGCGCGGACGTCGCACAACACCACGCCGCCCCACACCTGGGCGACGCGGTCCTGGAGACCACCCGGGATGCCGAGCTGCGCGGTCTCGACGTGCAGGGCGAGCGACGGCCAGCGTTCGCGGTCGAGCACGATGCCGGCCTGCCGCGCCGTGGCGTCGAGCGTGGCGATCACGACCGCGGACGACCCCGCGAGTCCCACCTCCCGTGGCACGGACGTGCGCACACGAAGGCGGGCAGGAGCGATGTCACCGAGGCGACGACGGGCGACGAGACGTGCCGATGCGACGATCGGGACCAGACCGTCGGGCCCGTCCACCACATCGTCACGACCGCCCGGCTCGAGCTCGACGATCGCCGACCACATCTCGAGGGCCGTCGTGAGCACCGCCCCGCCGTAGCCGTCGGACGGGTTGCCGACCAGCGCGGCACGGGCCGGCGCGACCCCGACGATCACCCCTCGCCGAGCTCGCGGTGGGCGTCGAGGATCCGCAGCTCGTGGTCGAGCTCGTCGTGGAGTCGAACGAGATCGGCACGCTCGGCTCCGGCTGCGGCGTCGCGCCCCAACACGACGACCCGGTCGGCGACGCCCTGGGCCTCGCGGACGCGGGCGCGCAACGCCGGGACCACGGGCCCGATGGCAGCGTCGGGGCGAGCTGCGAGCGCAGCCAGGTCGGCGTCGATCGCCGAGCTGACCTGATCGAGGCGGGCCATGGTGGCCGTGAGATCGGTGCTGCCGCCCCGGGAGGCGATCGTCGCCACCTCGGCCGCAGCCGTGCTCTCCCGGAGCTCCACGCGGAGGCGGATCACCGTGCGCGTCGGGCTGGGGGGCAGACCCTCGGCCTGGCGGACGAGCTCCTCGAGCGAGGCCCCGGGCGGGGTGCCCGTCGTACGACGCGTGAACCACCACACGGCACCCACGGCCGCAGCGATCAGGACGACGGCGACGACGACGGCGAGCGCGATCACGACCAGGCCTCCTCTGCTGCGGGCGGACGCGGCGACGCTACCGTGAGGCGTGCGCCGTTGCCCCCGACGAGCGAGGTCCCCGATGCGCTGCCCGACCGATTGTGACGTCGATCTGCTCCTCGCCGAACGGCGGGGCGTCGAGATCGACTACTGCCCGCGTTGTCGCGGCATCTGGCTCGACCGCGGGGAGCTCGACAAGATCATCGAACGGGCCGAGGAGGAGGTCGACCGCATCGTGGAGCGCGAGCGCTCCGCCCGCCCGGAACCGGCCCCGACGGTGCCGGAGTGGTCGAGTGAGTACGACGACCGGGGCCGTGATCGGTGGGCGTCGTCATCGGGGAGCGACGCCCCGCAGCGCTCGGGTCGCGACGACGATCGCCGCGACCGCAAGGGCAAGCGGCCCAAGAGCAAGACGAAGAAGGCCTTCGACCTCCTCGAGGACATCTTCGACTTCTGACCGGTCGCCCGGGCCGCCGAAGCGGTGGAACGTTCCGGTCTCCGCTTCGGTAACGTGGTCGCCCGTATGTCACGGCGCCTCGAGGTCGAGCTCACCAGCGAACGCGACGACGGCACGTGGACCTGGCGTGCCGCCGGAGCGAAGCAGCCCAAGGGGGTGCTCGACGGCGGCCTGCTGTACGACGGGGTCAGTCCGGGCGACGTCGTGAAGGTCGAGGCCGAGTTCGACATCGACGGCATCGTCGTGACGTCCGTGGTCCCTCCGAAGAAGAAGCGAGCCGAGCCGGAGCGCATCGAGCTGCTCGGCTCGGGCTCGAACGTCCCTGGCGTCACCACCCAGCTGGTCGGCAAGCGTGGCGGCGGCCGTCGTGACCGCGACGACGACCGAGGCGGACGTGGTGGTCGGGGCGGTCGTCGTGGCGGCGATGGCGGCCGTGAGGGCGGTCGTGGTGGTGGCCGACGCGAGCGCGGTGGTGGTCGTGGCGAACGACGCGACGAGCGTCCGCGTGACGACGAGCCCGAGCGGCCCAAGCCGAAGCGCTTGCGTCCGGGCAAGGCCCGGCGCAACGCCTGGATCGCCGAGCTGCCCGAGGAGCAGAAGCCGGTGGCCGAGCAACTCGTGCTCGGCGGCATCCCGGCGGTCCGCAAGGCGATCGACACCGAGAACGCCAAGGCCGAGCAGGACGGCCGGCCGAAGGTCAACGCAGAGCCGCTCGTCGCCATGGCCGAGCAGCTGCTGCCGAAGCTGCGGACGGCGGAGTGGATGGATCGCGCCGAGGCGGCCCAGCGCGACCTCGCCGAGCTCGACCTGCGAGACCTGCGCAGCGTCGTCGTCGCGGCCGAGGACGCCGCTCGGTCCGACGAGGCGAAGGGGCTCGCCCAGGAGCTGCGAGATGGCCTGACCGAGCGGGTCGAGGCCGAGCACCAGACGTGGCTCGACGAGCTCAACGGGCTCCTGGCCGACGGTCGCATCGTGCGGGCCCTGCGGGTGAGCTCACGCCCGCCGAAGGCCGGGGCGCCGTTCCCGAAGGAGATGGCCGACCGGATGGTGGCCCAGGCCAACGAGGCGCTCGGCAGCGAGGTGTCCCAGCAGCGTTGGGGCGCCGTGCTCGAGGCCGTGGCCTACTCCCCGGTGCGCACCCAGGTCGAGCCCGCCCACCTGCCGGCACAGCCCGGCGACGAGCTCCAGGAGACGTTGCGCAAGATCGCCAGCCGCGTGCCGGAGATCGCCGGCAAGCTCGGGGTGACTCCGAGCCGTCGTCGGCGGGGCCGACGCAAGTCGGGTGGGTCCGGTGGTGACGCCGGCAGGTCGACGCCTCCTCCCCCGCCGCCGCCCGCTGCTGCGGACGCGCCGGCGCCGGCCGCCCCCGAGGCGCCCACTGCCGAGGCCGGCGCTGCCGAGGCGCCTGTCGTTGAGTCCAGCGCCCCCGAGGCGCCCACTGCCGAGGCCAGCGCTGCCGAGGCGCCTGTCGTTGAGTCCAGCGCCCCCGAGGCGCCCACTGCCGAGGCCAGCGCTCCCGAGGCGCCTGTCGTTGAGTCCAGCGCTCCCGAGGCGAGCGCTGCCGAGGCGCCTGTCGTTGAGGCCAGCGCTCCCGAGACGCCTGTCGCTGAGACCAGCGCCCCCGAGGCGCCCGCCCCTGAGGCCAGCGCACCCGAGGCGAGCGCCCCCACGCCGGGCTCGGACACGGATCCGGCCGAGGCGCCCACGCCAGCTGCGTCCGACGACGACTGACGTCGTCGGCGGCATCGCCGACCCGCTGCGATCAGTCGCCGAGCGCCGGGATGACCCGGTGCTCCGACAGGAA
>JBCCTY010000177.1:0-8601 GCA_039197885.1 Actinomycetota bacterium
CGTGGTCGTCCACTTCGACCCGCCCGACGACCACAAGACCTACCTCCACCGGTCCGGGCGCACCGCTCGCGCCGGGAGCACCGGGGTCGCCGTGAGCCTCGCCCTGTGGGACCAGGAGATCAAGGTCAAGCAGCTCCAGCGTCGTCTCGACCTCTCCCAGCCCCTGGTCGAGGTCTTCTCGAACGATCCTCGCCTCGCCGACCTGACCGAGGGCTGGGACGACGGCGCCGACGCCCGACAGGCCACCGGTTCCTGAACCACCGGCTGCCCTCGATCGGGCGGTCGCCACCGCTGCGAGGGCGCTGGCTCGACGCGACGGCGTCCCGGACGCCCTGCTGGACGCCGACCCGTGGATCGGGTCGGTCGCGAACGCCGATCCACCGGGACTCGGTGACGAGCCCGACGCCCTGGGGCGACATCACCAGCACCTGCTCGACCGCGACGACCGGCTGCGCCTGGGGGTCTTCCACACGCCGCTCGACGTCGCTCGCCCGCTCGCCGAGCTCGCCCTCGACGAGCTCGGTCGTGTGCCCCGATCGGTCACCGACCCGTCAGTCGGCGGTGGTGCGCTGCTCCTCGCGGTCGCCGACGCCCTCGTCGATCGTGGCGTGCCGCCGGATCAGGTCCGGTCGGTGCTGTCCGGTGGTGACATCGACCCGCTCGCTGTTCGCGTCGCCGATCTGACGCTGCGCCGCTGGTCCTTCCGGCACGGACTCGGATGGACCGGTCGTCCGGACCTCGCCGTCAGCGATGCGCTCGCGGGAGGCGGAGCGAGTGCAGATCTCGTCATCACCAACCCGCCCTTCGGTGGGCGGCTCCGGCGGCCGGCGGCGAGCGGCGCGACGTCCGCCCTCGACGTGTCGGAGGGGCTGGGTCCCTATGCCGACGTGGCGACGGCGTTCGTGCTGGCGGCGGACGAACGCACCGCGGTCGACGGTGTCACCGCGCTGGTGGTGCCGTCGTCGGTCCTCGCCGCCCGAGACGTCGAGGCCGCGCGGCGACGGCTCAGCCGGCGTCGGCGCCTCGCCGTGGTCTGGGTCGACCCGCCCCGTTTCGACGGCGTCGCCATCGCTCCCATCGCGGTCGTGCTGGGCCCGCCCGCCGGCCCCTCGATGGTGGTTCGGGGTGGTGAGCAGATCGAGGTGCCCGATCCGGGTCACCGGTGGAGCCGTGCGGCCGCCGCGGTCCCGCCGGCGGCCGACCTCGCGACCGAGGGGAGCGTCGCCGATGTCGCCGCCGTCCTCGCCCCGTTCCGCGACGAGTACTACGGCCTCGTCGACGCGGTCGAGGAGGACGGTGACGGACCGCGCCTCGTCACGAGCGGCCTCATCGATCCCGGCACCCATCACTGGGGGTCGCGTCCGGTCCGGTTCGCCAAGCGCCGCTTCGAGCGGCCCACGGTGCGGGTCGAGGCGGCCGATACCGCCGGTCGGAGGTGGATCGACCGCCAGCTCGCGCCGAAGGTGCTCGTCGCCAGTCAGACGAGGATCATCGAGGCGGTCGCCGACGCCGACGGTGCGCTCGTCGGGGTGACCCCCGTGATCGCCGTCGTGGCGAGCGGGGTGGACGTCGACCACCTCCTCGCCGTGCTGCTCTCACCGGTCGCGCACGCGCTCGTGCTGCGAGAGAGCGCCGGCACGGGGCTCAACCCGACGGCGATCCGTGTCACGGGTCCGGCGCTCGCCGCCCTGCCCCTTCCCGCCGACCGGGTGGCCTGGCGGCGGGCCGCCGAGCTCCTCGCCGTCGACCCCCTCGACGGGTTGCCCGAGGCCCGCCGGACGATGCTCACCGCCTACGGCCTCGACGCCGACGGCGAGCTCGCCGGCTGGTGGGAGTCGGACGTCGGGGCGTGACTACGCTCGCCCGGCGGGGACGGAGGGGGAGCGGATGGACTGGAACCTGGCCGACGTGTTCGAGGCGGTCGCCGAGGCGATCCCCGACGCACCGGCCCAGCGGCAGGGTGTCACGGCCCACACGTGGCGCGACCTCGACCGGCGGGCCAACGCCGTGGCCGCCGACCTCCTCGATGCCGGCCTGACGCACCAGTCGAAGGTGGCGGCCTACGCGCAGAACGGTCCCGAGTACCTCGAGACCTACCTGGCGGCGTTCAAGGCCGCCTTCGTGCCGGTCAACACCAACTTCCGGTACGGCCCGAACGAGGTCCGCTACCTGTTCGACAACGCCGACGCCGAGGCGGTCGTGTTCCAGGCGCGCTACGCCGAGGTGGTCGACGCCGTCCGTGGCGATCTCCCGAAGGTCCGGCGCTGGTACGTCATCGACGACGAGTCGGGGGAGCGCCCCGACTGGGCCACCCCCTACGCCGAGGTCGCCGACCCGGGCGCGGACCGACCCTCCACGACCTGGGGCCGTTCGGGTGACGACCTGCTGCTGCTCTACACCGGCGGCACGACCGGCATGCCCAAGGGCGTGATGTGGCGCCAGGACGACCTCTTCCAGGTGCTGGGTCGCGGCGGCAGCGTGCCGCTCGGCGTCGACCCGGTCGACAGCATCGACCAGCTCCGGGCCCGCACCACGGAGCCGGGTCCGGTGATGTTGCCGGCCTGCCCGGTGATGCACGGCACAGGGCAGTTCTCCGCCTTCATCGCCTTCGGCCTCGGTGGCTCGCTCGTCTTCCTCCCGCCGGGGCACTTCGAGGCGTCGGAGCTGTGGGACACCGTCGAGGAGCACCGGGTCAACACGATCGTCATCGTCGGCGATGCGTTCGCCCGGCCGATGCTCGCCGAGCTCGATGCCGGGCCGCCCCGCGACCTGTCGTCCGTGGCGGGCATCACGTCCTCGGGCGTGATGTGGAGCCAGGAGGTCAAGGACGGCCTCCTCCGCCACCTCCCGCAGGCGATGCTGGTCGACTCCTACGGCTCGTCGGAGGCGGTGGGGATGGGCGCCTCGGTCTCGACGGCCGACGGCTCCGCGAAGACGGCCGCCTTCGTGCTCGGCGACCGGGTGAAGGTCATCACCGACGACGATCGGCTCGTCGAACCCGGCTCCGACGACGTCGGCGTGGTCGCCATCACGGGACACATCCCCGTCGGGTACTACGGCGACGAGGAGAAGACGAAGGCCACCTTCCGCATCGTCGACGGTGTGCGCTACTCGATCCCCGGGGACTACGCCACGGTCGAGGCCGACGGGACGCTCAAGCTCCTCGGGCGGGGGTCGGTCTGCATCAACACCGGTGGCGAGAAGGTGTTCCCGGAGGAGGTCGAGGAGGTGCTCAAGCTCGACGAGCGCGTCGCCGACGCCGTCGCGGTCGGCGTCCCCGATGACCGGTTCGGCGAGGCGATCTGTGCGGTCGTCGAGCCGACGTCCGGAGCATCGGTGGTCGACGACGAGCTCGTCGCGCTCGTGCGCGAGCACCTCGCTCCCTACAAGTCGCCCCGTCACGTCGTCGAGGTCGAGACCATCGGACGGGCGCCGAACGGCAAGGTCGACTACCGCCGGCTCCGCGAGTTGGCCACGGAGCGCGTCGCGAGCCGCTGACACACGCGGACGAAGAGGGTGCATCCTGGGTCGAGGGCCGACCGGGGAGCACCGATGACCGACAGCGACGGACCTCGAGGCGACCTGTTCGCCGTGCCGGGCTGGATCGTCTGGGCCCACCGGTTCGCCGCCGCGCTCTTCGCCGTGCTCTACGTCTCGGCCGCCCGGGTCCACTTCGGTCTGTTGGCCCTCGCCTTCCTGCTCGGCGCCGCCTGGTTCGGCGCGCAGGCGGTGCTCGTCACCGACGTCGGCATCCAGGTGTCGCGCCTGCGGGGCGATCCCCGCCGCGCGCCCTTCACCGCCGTGCTCGCGGTCCAGGCCGACGCGTCGAACTGGGCGCTGCGGATGGTCGACGGATCGCAGTTCCCCCTGCCACCGGTCGCCGACCGCGATGCGGTGATCTCGGCGATCCGGCGACGGGTGCCGAGGGTCGAGGTCAGCCGGGTCGTGCACGGGGGTGGGTGGTTGGCGCGACTGCGGAGGCGGGGTCGCGGGTCCGACCTCGGGTAAGGTCGTCGGCGACGAAGACATCCGGAGTGGCCCCGGCGTGACAGCGACGGGGTCCGGCAACCTGGGATGGACACCCAAGGTGCTTCCCGCCGATGCGGGGATGTGGTCCGGGCCGGCGCCCGGGCAAGTGAAGTGTCTACGTGGGCTCCGCCCGCACGACCGCACCGACGGTGTCCGTGCCCGATGAGGCGAGCGTGAGCGCGAGGAACGATCGACCACCCGTGACCGGGGCGTGGAACGCGTTGGGGACCGGTGTGTCCTCCGGCCCGCCCTACGTGCCGGGCCGGATCGTCGTCGACCTGTCGGGGCACGGCCTGCCCCTCGACGGCGGTGGTCGCCTCCCCGAGGTCAAGGTCGCGTACGAGACGTGGGGCCGCCTCGACGACGACGGCGCCAACGCGGTGCTCGTCTGCCACGCGTTGACCGGCGACAGCCACGCCGGCGGGGAGGGGGGCTGGTGGTCCGACGTCGTCGGCCCTGGCCTCGCCATCGACACCGACCGCTTCCACGTCGTCTGCGCGAACGTGCTCGGCGGCTGCCAGGGCACCACGGGCCCGAGCTCCTACGACCCGACCGCCGACACCGGGACGCCCTACGGGCCCGACTTCCCGGCGATCTCGATCCGCGACATGGTGCGGGTGCAGCGCCGGTTGGCCGATCACCTCGGGATCGACCGCTGGGCCGGTGTGGTCGGCGGCTCGATGGGCGGCATGCAGGTGCTCGAGTGGGCGGCCATGTATCCCGAGCGGGTCGGTTCGATCGCCGTCATCGCCTCGACCGCCGCCGCCTCCGCGCAGCAGATCGCGTGGTCGATGACCGGCCGCCGGGCGATCGAGCTCGATCCGGCGTTCCACGGTGGTCGCTACTACGACCGGCCACCGGGAGACGGGCCGCACCGGGGGCTCGGTGTCGCTCGGGCCGTCGCCATGATCCACTACCGGTCCGACATCGAGTTCGAACGCCGGTTCGGCCGGTCGAGCAACGAGGACGAGCACCCGTTCCGGCTCGACCACCGCTACGACGTCGAGACCTACCTCGACTACCACGGCGCCAAGCTCGCCGAGCGCTTCGACGCCAACACCTACCTCGTGCTCAACAAGGCGATGGACCTGCACGACCTCGGCCGGGGTCGCGGCGGGATGGCGAGGGCGCTCGACCGGCTCGGCGCTCCGGCGCTCGTCGCGAGCGTCACCACCGACTTCCTCTATCCGCCCCGCCAGCAGGTCTTCCTACGCGAGGAGCTCCGGGCGCGCGGGCGACCGGTCACGTGGGTCGAGATCGACAGCCCGAACGGCCACGACGGGTTCCTGACCGACGGTGACCAGCTGGAGGGACCGCTGGGTCGATTCCTCGTCGACGTCCACGAGGGGCTCGATCGATGAGCCACGAGCCGACCCTGCGACCCGACACCGTGGCGGTGCGTGCCGGACGCTCCGGTGCTCCGGGTCCGCTCGCCCCGTCGATCGTGCCCACGACGACCTGGTCGTCGGCGACGGTCGACGAGGCGCACCGCAAGGCCCGCCGGCCGCGGTCGCCGGAGTTCTACTCCCGGTTCGGCAACCCGGGCGTCCAGGCGTTCGCCGACGCGGTGGCCGAGCTCGAGGGCGCCGACACCGGCGTCTGCTTCGCCTCGGGCATGGGTGCCGTCAGCTCGACGATCCTCGCCCTCTGCTCGCAGGGCTCTCACGTCGTGGCGCAACGTCAGCTGTTCGCGGCGACCCACCAGCTCTTCACCGGCGTCTGCGCCCGATTCGGCATCGACGTGACGCTCGTCGACGGCACCGACGCCGACGCGATCGAGGCGGCCGTGGTGCCGGGCCGCACGCAGGTCGTGTTCGTCGAGACGCCGGCCAACCCGGTCATGGCGGTCGTCGACCTCCATCGCATCGGTGCCATCGCCGGGCCGATCACGGTGGTCGACTCGACCTTCGCGACCCCCGTGGTCCAGCGACCGCTCGAGATCCCGGGCATCGATCTCGTCGTCCACTCGGCGACCAAGGCGCTCGCCGGGCACAACGACGCGACGCTCGGCGTGGCCGTCGGTGAGCGGGAGCTGATCGACTGGATCTGGGGCTACTCCACGATCCACGGGGCGACAGCATCACCCTTCGACGCCTGGAACGGGATGCGCGGGCTCCGCACCCTCGGCATCCGCGTGAGGCGCCAGTGCGAGACCGCGGAGCGGCTGGCCCAGCTGCTCGAGGGCCACGACGAGGTGGCCGCGGTGCACCACCCCGGATCGCCTTCACACCCACAGGCCGACATCGTGGCTCGCCAGATGGACCTCGGCGGGGGGTGCCTCTCGTTCGACCTGCGGGGCGGCCTGACCGCCGGCCGGGCGTTCGTGGAGGCGCTCGAGCTGGCCCACCTGGCACCGTCGCTCGGTGGACCGGACACGCTCGTCACCCACCCGGCCACGATGACCCATGCCTCGATGACGCCCGAGGACCGAGCGGCGGCCGGGATCGGCGACGGTCTCGTCCGGCTGTCCGCCGGGCTCGAGCACCCCGATGACCTGGTCGCCGACGTCGAGCGGGCGCTGGGCCTGGTCGCCGGCGGTGCGACGGTCGCGTGACGTTCGCCGCCGGTGCCCCGTCCTGGGGTCCCGGCCATCGGTATCCTCGGCGACGTGGAACGCATCACCCGCACCATCGACATGGCGAAGAGCTCCTGGGCGGTGCTCAGGGCCGACCGTGAGCTGCTCTGGCTGCCGGTCCTGTCCGCCATCGCCTCGCTGATCGCCATCGCCGTATTCTTCGTGCCGGCGCTGCTCGTCAACGACGGGTTGACCGACGCCGAGACGGGGCAAACCAACCCGATGGCCATCGTGCTGCTCGTCGCCGGCTCGTTGGTCGTGGCGATGATCGCGGTGTTCTTCCAGGGTGCGCTCGTCCACGGCGCCGACGAACGCCTCGGCGGCGGCGACCCGACCGTCTCGTCGGCGATCAAGGGGGCCACCGCCCGGCTGCCGAGGCTGCTCGGCTGGGCGGTCCTCAACTTCGTCGTCGGCAGCATCATCCGGGCGCTCCGCGAACGGGGCGGGATCGTCGGCGCCCTCGGTGGTGCGATCGCCGAGATGGCCTGGAACCTCGTGACCTTCCTGGCCGTCCCGGTCGTGATGATCGAGAACCTGGGTCCGATCGACACCGTCAAGCGCTCGACCGAGCTGTTCAAGCGCACCTGGGGCGAGAACGTCGCCGCCCAGGTCGGCTTCGGCCTGCTCGGTTTCGTCGCCGTCCTCCCCGCCGTGGTCGTCGTCTTCCTCGGCAGCGCCCTGGGATCGGTCGGGCTCGCCCTGGCCATCATCGTGGCCGTCGTCTACATCGCCGGCGTGCTCGTGACGCTCACGGCCCTCAACGCGGTCTTCCAGACGGTCCTCTACCGCTACGCCGCCGACGGCGTGGTCCCCGACGAGTTCGGTCAGACCGCTATCGGCGGGGCCTTCGACCACCGCTGAGCGATCAGCGGTCCAGGTCGAGGATCCGCTCGTCGAGCTCGGCTCGCAACACGTCGTCGAGGGGGAGTGCACCCACCGTCCCCAGGCGCACGACCTCGTCGGGCCTCGACGCCACGGTGATCGCTGCGGTGATGCCGGCGCGCTCGACGGTCCAGGCCAGGGCGAGGTCGACGACGTCACGGCCGTGGTGGCGAGCCAGGTCGTCGAGCCGGCCCCGGAGCCGCTCGACGAGCTCGTCCGGGTTGCCGTCGGCGTCGTGGTCGGGATCGGCGTCCACGAGTCGCCCGTCGGCCAGCGCGTCGATGGCGACCACACCGAGCCCGAGCTCGACCGCCGCCGGCGCGAGCTCGTCGTCGGCGCCCAGGCGATGCGGGCCGTAGGGGGTGACGACCGCCACGGGCGCGCGCAGGGCCAGCTCGTCAGCGGCCTGCATCACCTCGGCGAGTCGGTCGGCGGGAACCTCGCCGATGGCCAGCTCCCGGATCTTGCCCGCCCGAACCTGCTCGTCGAGCGCGCCGAGCGTCTCCTCGATCGAGGTGCGGGGATCGAGGTCGCGGAGCACGAGGAGATCGATCCAGTCGCGGCCCAGCCGGGTGAGGCTCGCGTCGACGCTGAGCCGCACGTGCTCACGGCTCAGCCGTGCGATGCCTCGTGGCGGCGAGGCATCGCCCACGGTCGTCGCCACGACGACGTCGTCACGGGTTCGGCCGATGGCGCGACCGAGATGCTCCTCGGCGACGCCATCGGCCTCGACCTCGCCGGTGACGAAGAGCGTGAGCCCGACGTCGAGGGCGGTGCCAACGAGTCGGTCCGAGTCGCCTCGGTCGAGCCGGGTCCCGAGGGCGCTGGCGTGGAGCCCCACGACGCTGGCCGTGAGTGATCCGAGTCGACGGTGCTGCACCCGACCTGTCTAGCTGCCCCGGCTCGGGGGACGGTGCGGTGTCGGGACTACGGTCGTCGGCGGATGCCGGAGATCATCGAGGTCGAGTACTACCGACGCCTCGCCGACGAGCGGGCCCTCGGCCGTCGGATCGCCGCCGTCGAGGCCGACGACGAGTGGTTCCTCAAGGGTGGGACGACGGCGACGGCGCTCGGGGCGGCCCTCGTGGGTGCGAAGCTGCGGGCGACCCGCCGGA
>JBCCTY010000178.1:0-8589 GCA_039197885.1 Actinomycetota bacterium
CACCCCCGCTGCCCGCTTCTGGCTCAGGCGAGCCGATCACTCGGCGATCTTCGTCCACATCGCCGGCGCCAACACGGCCCTGCTGGCCCTCTCCCTGCCCGGCGGCCTCGCCCTCGCCCTGATCGTCGGGATCTGGGTCGCGGCCGGTTTCGGGGTCGCCGACAAGATGGCCCACCTCGACGGCAGCCACCACGGCGTGTCGTGGCTCTATCCGGTGCTCGGTGCTGCTCCCGTCATCGCCACCCCGGGACTCGTCGAGGGCGTCGGGATCGTCGGTGTCGGGCTCCTCCTCGTCACCCTCGCCCTCTACGGCGTCGGGGCGGCCTGCTTCTCGATGAAGCGGCCCGATCCGATCCCCACCGTCTTCGGCTACCACGAGGTCTGGCACGTGTTCACCGTCCTCGCCGGAGCCAGCCAGCTCCTCCTGACCCACCTGCTCGCCACGACCTGACCGCAATCCGGTCCGGGGCCCGCCCACCCCGGGGGTACGGTCGGCCCGGTGTCGACCGCCGAGCCACTGATCGTCGCCCGGGGCCTCCAGAAGCGCTTCGGCGGTTTCACCGCCGTCGACGGCATCGACGTCGAGGTCCGAGCGGGTGAGGCCTTCGGGTTCCTGGGCCCCAACGGTGCGGGCAAGTCGTCCACCATGCGGATGATCGGGTGCGTCTCGCCCCGCACCGAGGGCGAGCTGTCGGTGCTCGGGCTCGACCCGGAGCGCGATGGTCCGGCGATCCGGGCCCGCCTCGGTGTCGTCCCCCAGGACGACACCCTCGACGTCGAGCTCACGGTCCGCGAGAACCTGCTCGTCTACGGTCGCTACTTCGACCTCCCCCGCTCCGTCGTGCGCGAGCGGGCCGACGCCCTGCTCGACTTCGTCCAGCTGACCGATCGCGCCGACGACCAGGTCGAGCCGCTCTCGGGGGGCATGAAGCGCCGGCTGGTGATCGCCAGGGCGCTGATCAACGAGCCCGAGCTCGTGATGCTCGACGAGCCCACCACCGGGCTCGACCCCCAGGCCCGTCACCTGGTCTGGGAGCGGCTCTACCGACTCAAGCAGCAGGGCGCCACGCTGGTGCTCACCACCCACTACATGGACGAGGCCGAGCAGCTCTGCGATCGGCTGGTCGTGATGGACCACGGCCGGATCGTCGCCGAGGGCTCGCCCCGCGGGCTCATCGAGGCCCACTGCACCCGCGAGGTGCTCGAGCTCCGCTTCGCCCCGGGCGGACACACCGACGGCCTCGCGCAGCTCGGCGACCTCGACGAGCGCATCGAGGAGCTGCCCGACCGACTCCTGATCTACACCGGCGATGGCGACGACCTCCTCGCCGACCTCCACCGCCGAGGTGTGCGCCACGAAGCGGCGCTCGTCCGGCGATCGAGCCTGGAGGACGTCTTCCTCCAACTGACCGGACGCACGCTGGTGGAGTCGTGATCTCGGCTCCCATCCGGGCCGTGGCCGCCTACCGGTTCGCGAACTACCGGCGCACGTGGAAGGGCACGATGGTCGGGACCATCGTCAACCCCATCATGTTCCTGCTCGCCATCGGGGTCGGACTGGGGTCGTTGGTCGAGGAGGGCACGACCGACACGTTGGAGGGCGTCGCCTACCTCGCCTTCGTCGCGCCGGGCATGCTCGCCGCGACGGCGATGTTCACCGGCGTCAACGACTCGACGTACCCCGTGCTCGGCTCGGTGAAGTGGCACCCGACGACCTTCGCCCAGGTCGCCACGCCGATCACCCCCGCCCAGGCGGCACTCGGTCACCTGCTCTGGAACGCCATCCGGCTGCTCATGAGCGTCGGCGCGTTCTTCGTCGTGATGGCCATCGCCGGCGCGCCCGAGTCGTGGTGGGTCCTCGCCGCCGTCCCCGCCGCGATCCTCACCGGTCTCGCCTTCGCCGCCCCCGTGCAGGCGTGGGCGGTCGGTCTCGAGAGCGACGCGCTCTTCCCCAACGTCCAGCGCTTCGTCGTGCTGCCGATGTTCCTGTTCTCGGGCACCTTCTTCCCCACCGAGCAGCTCCCCGACGCCGTCGAGCCGCTGACCGTCCTCACCCCGCTCTGGCACGGCGTCGAGCTGTGCCGGTCGCTGTCGCTGGGAACCGCGACCCTCGGCGGGAGCCTGGTCCACGTCGTCGTCCTGGGTGCCGTGACCGCCGCAGGCATCGTCGCATCGAGCAGGACCTACGAGCGGCGGTTGACCGCATGACCTCGGTCGAGCGCGTCGGACGCGTCCTGGTCCCGGGAGGATCGTTCCGCTCGCGCCACGTGGTCGGACGCAACCTCCGCTGGTACCGCGCCCGGTACTGGATCGTGCTCTCCGGCTTCTTCGAGCCGGTCTTCTACCTGCTCGCCCTCGGCGTCGGCGTCGGCCAGCTGGTCGGCACCGTCGACTACCGGGGCGCCGAGGTCGACTTCGACGTCTTCGTGGCGCCGGCGATGCTCGCCGCGTCGGCCTTCAACGGCGCGATCTTCGACAGCACGATCAACATCTTCGCCAAGCTGAAGTGGCAGAAGACCTACGACGCCATGGTCGCCACGCCGCTCACACCGGGCGACATCGCGCTCGGCGAGCTCGCGACCTCCCAGCTCCGTGGTGCGCTCTACTCGGCCGGCTTCCTGGTGACGATGCTGGCCCTCGGGCTCGTGCAGAGCTGGTGGGCGGTGCTGGCCCTGCCGGCTGCGCTGTTGATCGGGATGTCGTTCGCCGCCATCGGCCTGGCTGGCACGACCTGGATGCGCAGCTGGCAGGACTTCGAGTACGTCCTCATCATCCAGCTCCCACTGTTCCTGTTCTCGGCCACCTTCTATCCGCTCGAGACCTACCCCGAGGGCCTCCGGTGGCTGGTGCAGGCGACGCCGCTCTACCACGGGGTCGAGCTCGTGCGGCAGCTCGTCCTGGGTGAGGTGCACTGGTCCGCGCTGGTCCACGTGGCGTACCTCGTCGCCATGCTCGCCATCGGGATCGCGGTGGCCGGACGCCGCTTCCACCGGCTCCTGACGACCTGATGACCTGACGGCCCCGACTCAGACGCCGGCGGCGTAGAGGTCCGCGAGCTCCTCGTCGTCGGCCCCGAGGATCGCGTCGACCCAACGGTGGAAGCGCTGCCCGCCCCCCTCGTTGCGCCCGAAGAGCACGTGGTCGCGGGCGCCGGTGGCGAGCGCCCGCTGGATCCGCAGCCCGGTGAAGTAGTCCTCGTCGCGCACGACGTGCTCGAGGAACGCCATCCGCTCGGCGATCAGCGCCTCGTGCTCGGCGGTCGGCTCGAACATCGCCACGAAGGTCTGCACCGTCACGGATGCGCCGACCTCCCGCCCCGGGAAGAGCTGGGAGATCATGTGGAGCTTCCCGCCGGCGTCGAACGAGGCGATCGAGACGTGGGGGAAGATCGTCCACACGCCACCGAGCAGCAGCTCCAGGCTCCAGTCCTCCTCGGCCGCCTCGGCGAGCGGTCCCCAGTGCCGATCCGGGGCCGTGACGCGCTGGTGGGGACCCCAGGCGTCGTACATCGCCTGCGTCGACATGTCGGGCCCGAACGTCTCGCGGTGCAGGACCGGCAGGTGGTAGTAGTCGAGGTAGCCGTCGTAGGCGAGCTTCCAGTTGGGTCCGGCGATCACGTTGCGCCCGACCACCCGCCCCGAGGCCAGCCCCAGATCGTCGAGCGGCGCCGCGTAGCCGCACAGCGCGGTGTCGAGGTCGACCGACGGGCGCTCGGCGAGCACGAGGAAGACCAGCCCGCACCGCTCCTCCGCCCTGGCCGAGCGCGCCTCGTCGTCCGAGGCGACCTCGGCGCAGAGGGCACCGTCGCCGGCTCGCGTCACCAGGTAGGAGGTCCCGACGATCTCCCCGGTCAGCGCGTCGCCGGGGCCGTCGAGCTCGCTCGAGAGACCGACGACGAGCGGGAGCCGCACGAACAGCCGCTCGACCTCGCGCCGCCACCGAGCCGGGTCGAGGTAGTTCGACGCCGGCACCCTGACCGTCGACGGCACCAGGTCCTGGGACCCGTCGCGGAGGTGCCGGATCCCTCGTTGCGCGATGTCGACATGTGCTGAGCGGACCATGCGTCCTCCTCCCCGCTCCAGCTTGCGTGGCCGAGCCTCGCCGTCGCAACCGCGACCTGCGGTTCGACTCAAGTGCGTCCGTCATCTGACCGATCGAAGACCATGCGGGCAACGGTGGGACGGTGAAGCGGGGCGCTGCGCCCCTGGTCGCGCCGGGTTCGGCGATCGTCCTCATCCGCGCGGACTCGAGAAAGGCCGTGCAGGGGACGATCATCGAGGTCGGCGACGACTCCCTGCGCACGCTCATCGACGACGACAGCGATGGGGCGATCGAGCGCACCACCGAGTGCGGCCTCGTCGTCGTGTCCGGTGACGGTCGCTCGACCGTGGTCGCGGTCCGGGCGGAGCCATCGAAGACCCTGACCGAGCTCTGGCCCCACGCCGGTGACCCCCCGGAGCGCCGCGCCCACCCCCGCGTGCCCGCGTCGAACCTGGTGTCGGTCAACGTGGTCGGTCGGATGGGCAAGACCCTCGAGGGTCACCTCCTCGACCTGTCGCTCGGTGGTTGCCAGTTCGTTCGCCGTCGCAAGGGCGGCTCGGTCATCAGCAAGCGCTCGAACGTGGTCATCGAGACGATGCTCGACGGCGAGTACGTCCGCTTCGAGGGCGAGGTCATGAACGCCTCGACCCAGGGTGGTGAGGACGTCTTCAGCATCAAGTTCACCGGCCTCGACATCAGCACCTGGGCTTCGACCGAGGCCTTCGTCGATCGACGCCTCGCTCGCGTCGCCCAGATGAAGGCGGTCACCAGCCCGGTGACCGCGAAAGTCGAGGTCCGGGGCGAGCACTCGGTCACCCGGTTCGATCCGCTCGACGGGAGCCTCCACCTCGAGCTGCCGACGTCGGCCAGCGCCATCGCACGCTTCCGACTCCCCGGCGTCTCACCCACGCTCACCGCCGTCGGGCTGGTCACCGAGTCGACCGAGGGCCGGTCGATCATCCGGTGGAACCGGACCGACCCGGTGACCCGCGTGCTGATCGAGCGTGCCGCGGAGAGCCGTCGCTCCCACACCGGCACCGCCGGTCCGGAGGCACCCGCCGCCGCCTGAGCCGGTTCGCGCCCCGTTCACGCCCGTGCAACTCCCCGGCGCGCCTCCTGCGTCTAGGTTCGCCTCCGAACCGAGGAGGCGGACGATGATCAAGATCTCGAGTCGGGGTGGCTCCACGAGCGTGACGTTCGCGCTGTCGGTCGACGAGGCACCGGGGCCGGTGTCGGTCGTGGGCGACTTCAACGGGTGGGATCCCCTGGCGAGCCCCCTGCGGAAGCGCAGCAACGGCACCCGCAGCGCGCGGATCGATCTCGTCGACGTCGACGTCACCCGGTTCAAGTACCTCGCCGAGGGCGGCCGCTGGTTCAACGATCCCGACGCCCACGGGTTCGAGACGAACGAGTACGGCGAGACCAACTCGGTCGTCGTCCTCCGCCCGTGAACCCCCGACGATGACCGGTTCGGGCCCGGATCGGCCGGCTCCACGAGTCGAGGGCGTCACCGAGATCAGCGACGAGGTGGCGGAGCTGCTCGCCAACGCGCTCACCCACGACGGCACGCCACTGAACATCTTCGGCATCCTCGCCCACCACCCCAAGCTGCTCAAGCGCTTCAACCTCATGGGCGGGTTCCTCCTCAACAAGGGACTCGTCCCGGCCCGAGAGCGCGAGATCGTCATCCTGCGGGTGGGGTGGAACGCCCGGTCCGTCTACGAGTTCGGCCAGCACACCGTCATCGGCCGTGACGTCGGGCTCGCCGACACCGAGATCGCGGCGATCGCCGGCGCGCCCCACGACTGGTCCGCCGACGACCAGGCGCTCATCGACCTCGCCGACGACCTGTGCGCCCGCGACGCCGTCAGCGAGGCGACCTGGGCGGCGCTGCGGCCCCGGTGGAGCGACGCCGAGCTCGTGGAGCTCGTCGTCTGCGCCGGGTTCTACCGACTGGTCAGTGGGTTCCTCAACACCTTCGGCGTCGAGCTCGACGACGGCGTTCCCGGCTGGCCGACCTGAGGGCGCGGCCGGCGTCCCGGGCGAGCGGAGCGCCGGCCGGTGGCCGGGCATGGCGGGAGGACCGTGATCGCCGCACCACCATGAGGTGATGGCGACGCGCTGGGCGGACCTCACGGATCGGTTGCGCTCCAACGAGCGCCTCCTCGCGATCTGTGGGTCCACCGTGCTCGTGATGGCCGGCCAGGGGGTCGTCTCCCCCGTGCTCCCGCTGTACGCCCGCGAGTTCGGCGTGTCGACGGCGACGGTGGGCCTCACCCTGACGGCCTTCGGCATCGCCCGCCTCGTGCTGAACCTGCCGGCGGGTGCGCTCGCCGAGCGGTACGGGCGCCGGCTGCTCCTCATCGGCGGGCCGGCCATCACCGCCATCGGCATGCTCGGGTCCGGCACGGCCCAGGGCATCGAGCAGCTGCTCGCCTGGCGACTGGTCGCCGGCGCCGGCTCGGCGCTCTACATGACCGGCGCGCAGATCTACCTCGTCGACATCGCGGCCCCCAGCCAGCGGGCCCGGTACCTGGCGACGAACCAGGGGGCGCTCCTCGCCGGCGTGTCGATCGGGCCGGCGGTCGGCGGGCTGCTCGCCGATGCGTTCGATCTGCGCACCCCGTTCTTCGTGGTGGGCGCGATGGCCCTGGGCGCGGTGGTCTACGGCTGGTTCCGCCTCCCCGAGACCCGCTCGACGGTGGAGCCCGACGACGCGCCGCCGGCCGACCGCTCCGCGCGGGCCGTGCTGCGCTTCACCCTCAGCCGCGACCTGGTCGCCGTCGGCCTCGTCACGGCAGCGATCTTCACCGCCCGCAGCGGGGCCCGGCAGACCCTGATGCCCCTCCTCGGCGTCGAGGACCTCGGGCTCACGGCCGGGCAGCTGGGTCTGGTCTTCACCGTCAGCGGGGTCGTCAGCCTGGCGCTGATCGGGCCTGCTGCGGCGATCGCCGACCGCTTCGGGCGCAAGATCGCGATCGTCCCGACCTCGCTGCTCGCCGCGCTCGGCATCACCGTCGTGGCGCTCGGCGACTCGGCGGCGGTGTTCGTGGCCGGCAGCGTCGTGATGGCGCTCGGCACCGGGGTCTCGGGTCCGGCGCCGGGGGCCTTCGTCGCCGACATCGCCCCACCCGAGCTGCGCGGCGTCGCCATGGGCATCTATCGAACGTGGGGTGACCTGGGGATCGTGGTGGCACCGCCGGCCCTCGGCGCCCTCGCCGATCGCACGTCGATCACCACCGCGCTCCTGGTCGACGCCGCGGTGGTCGCGGCCAGCGCGCTCTGGTTCGCCGCCGCGGTCCGTGAGCGGCGTGTGAACTGACGACCCCAGGGGTTGCTTCTACCGCTTCCGGGCACCAGCATCTACGCCCGATTCGACGGCGGGATGGCACGCGCTGAACGTGGTTGCCCTCCCTCACAGGGTGTCCGGGAGCTGAACAGAAAGCGTCTGCCGTCCGTCGGGAGTCGACATCGACAACACTCATCCTCCTCCGGAGGTGGCGGGTTCACCCCAGGACCCGCTCCGGAGGTTCTCCATCGGAGAGGGAAGGGAAGCGCATGCTGACGAAGAAGTGGCTCCGCCTGCTGGCGGTGCTCCTCGCCTTCGGTCTCGTGGCCGCCGCCTGTGGCGACAGCGACGACGACGCGGGCGACGACACCGAGGCCGAGGCGGCCGACGAGACCGACGACACCGAGGCTCCGGAGGAGACCGAGGCGCCGACCGAGGACACCGAGGCTCCTGACGAGACCGAGGCGCCGACCGAGGACACCGAGGCCCCTGACGCCGCCGGTGGCGGCGGTGGCGACGGCGTCCTGACCATCGGCACGATCCTGCCGGTGACCGGCGACCTCGCCTTCCTCGGCCCGCCCGAGGTCGCGGGTGCCGAGCTGGCTGCCCAGGACATCAACGCCGCCGGTGGCGTGCTGGGCCAGGAGCTCGTCCTGATCCAGGGCGACTCCGGCGACACCACCACCGACATCGCCAACCAGGAAGTCGACCGGCTGCTCGCCGCCGGTGCCGACGCCATCATGGGTGCCGCATCGTCGGCCGTGTCCAAGACCGTGATCGACAAGATCACCGGCGCCGGCGTGATCCAGTTCTCGCCGGCGAACACGTCGCCGGACTTCACCACCTACGACGACGGCGGCCTCTACTTCCGGACCGCTCCGTCGGACCTCCTGCAGGGCCGCGTGCTCGCCAACACCGTCCTCGACGACGGCAACGCGACCGCTGCGGTGCTCTTCCGCCAGGAGTCCTACGGCCAGGGTCTCGCCGACAGCTTCCTCGAGAACTTCGAGGGCGCCGGCGGCACCGTCGTGTCGTTCCTGCCGTATGCGATCGACGTCGAGAGCTTCGACGCCGAGATCGACGAGATCGTCGAGGCCGACCCCGACGCCATCATCGTGATCGGCTTCGCCGAGTCGGCGAACATCGTGACCGTCATGCACGAGCGGGGCATCGGCCCGACCTCGGACAAGAACGTCTACGGCGTCGACGGCAACATCGGTGGCATCGGCAACGAGCTCGACGACCCGTCGATCCTCGCC
>JBCCTY010000179.1:0-8535 GCA_039197885.1 Actinomycetota bacterium
CATGCACTACCTCCGCAACCCGCTCGACGTGCTGGCCCAGCAGATCGTGGCCATGTGCGCGGTCGAGGAGTGGGACCTCGACGAGCTGCTCGGTGTGCTCCGTCGCTCGGCGCCCTACGCCGAGCTGTCCGAGGAGGTGGCCGGCTCGGTGCTCGACCTCCTCGCCGGGCGGTACCCCTCCGAGGAGTTCGGCGAGCTGCGGCCCCGGATCGTCTGGGACCGGGTCGAGGGTCGGCTCCGGGCCCGTGACGGTGCCGCACGCCTGGCCGTCACCAACGCCGGGACCATCCCGGATCGCGGGCTCTACGGCGTCTTCCTCCCCGATGGCCGCCGCGTCGGCGAGCTCGACGAGGAGATGGTCTACGAGTCCCGGGTCGGCGAGACCTTCCTGCTCGGCGCCACCACGTGGCGCATCGAGGACATCGGTTTCGACCGGGTGACCGTGACCCCGGCACCCGGCCAGCCGGGCAAGATGCCGTTCTGGCACGGCGACAAGCCGGGTCGCCCGCTCGAGCTGGGTCGCGCGCTCGGCGCCTTCGCCCGCGAGATCGTCGAGCTCGATCGCCCCGACGCCCTCGACCGGCTCCAGGACGACCACGGCCTCGACGACTGGGCGGCCAACAACCTGCTCGACTACCTCGCCGAGCAGCGGGCGGCCACCACCGCGCTGCCCGACGACCGCACCATCGTCATCGAGCGCTTCCGCGACGAGATCGGGGACTGGCGGGTCTGCGTGCTGAGCCCGTTCGGCGCCCAGGTCCACGCCCCCTGGGCCATCGCCGTCCAGGCCCGGCTCGAGGCCGAGTACGACGAGCCGGTCGAGCTGCTGTGGTCCGACGACGGCATCGTCATCCGCCTGCCGGAGGCCTACGACCAGCTCCCCGTCGACTCGCTCCTCATCGACCCCGACGAGATCCACGACGACGTGGTCGCCCAGCTGCCCAACACCGCGATGTTCGCGTCCCGGTTCCGGGAGGTCTCGGGTCGGGCGCTGCTGCTGCCTCGTCGCCGCCCGGGCCAGCGCACCCCGCTGTGGCAGCAACGCCAGCGCGCCGCCGACCTGCTGCGGGTGGCGTCGAAGTACCCGTCGTTCCCGATGCTGCTCGAGACCACCCGTGAGTGCCTCCAAGACGTCTTCGACGTCCCGGCCCTCACCGGGCTGCTGCGCGACCTGCGCTCCCGGAAGGTCAAGGTCGTCAGCGTCGATACCGACCAGGCCTCGCCCTTTGCGCAGAGCCTGCTCTTTGGGTGGATCGGCGCCTACATGTACGAGGGCGACGCCCCGCTCGCCGAGCGCCGCGCCGCCGCCCTCGCTCTCGACCGTGACCTCCTCAACGACCTGCTCGGCGCCGAGGAGCTCCGCGAGCTCATCGACCCGGAGGCCCTCGACGGGCTCGAGCTCGAGCTGCAGTGCCTGGCCGAGGGACGCCGAGCCCGCGACGTCGACGAGATCCACGACCTGCTCCGCCGCCTGGGTGACCTGACCACTGCCGAGGTGGCTGCTCGGTCCGAGGTCGACGACGTGGCCGGTGCGCTCCAGCAGCTGACCGAGGAGCGCAGGGCCATCGCGGTGCGCATCGCCGGCGAGGAGCGGTGGGCGGCGGCCGAGGACGCCTCGCGGTTCCGTGACGCCATCGGCTGCGCGCTGCCCGTCGGGCTGCCCGCCGCCTTCACCGACCCGGTCGACGACCCGCTGCGCGAGCTGGTCGGTCGCTACGCCCGCACCCACGGGCCCTTCCTGGCCGTCGAGGTGGCGGCGCGGCTGTCCGTGCCCCTCGACCGCATCGAGGGCGCCATCGCCAAGCTGGCGTCCGACGGTCGGATCGTGCGGGGCGAGTTCCGCCCGACGGGCAGCGAGCGGGAGTGGTGCGACGTCGACGTGCTGCGGGTGCTCCGTCGCCGGTCGCTCGCCGTGCTGCGGCACGAGGTCGAGCCCGTCGACCAGGAGGCCTTCGCCCGCTTCCTCCCCGCGTGGCAGGGCGCCGACCGGTCGCGGCGGGGCGGCGAGGCCCTCCTCGACGCCCTCGACCAGCTCCAGGGCGCGGCGATCCCTGCCTCGATCCTCGAGTCCGACGTGCTCCCCAGCCGCGTGCCGGGATACCGCCCGGCCGACCTCGATGCGCTGCTGGCCGCCGGCGAGCTGCTCTGGACCGGCGGTGGCTCGATCGGCCCCAACGACGGACGGGTCCGCCTCGCCTACCGCGACCACGCCCCGCTGCTCCTCCCGCCGGTGCCGGAGGACCCGCCGTCCGACGAGCTCCACGTCCGCCTTCGCGACCACCTCGCCGAGCGGGGAGCGTCGTTCTGGCCCGACCTGGTCCAGGCCGCCGGCACGGCGGAGGAGGCCGTCGTCAACGAGGCCCTGTGGGACCTGGTCTGGGCCGGCGAGGTCACCAACGACACCTTCGCCCCGCTCCGCTCGCTCGTCGCCGGCGCCGGTCGCCGCACGAAGGGCTCCGGTCGGCGTGGCCGTCCCCGCCCCGGCCGACTCACCCGGCTCGGCCCGCCCACCGGCGCGGGTCGTTGGTCGCTCGTCGCCCCGGTGCTCGAACCCCGCCCGACGCCCACCGAGCTCGCCCACGCCCGAGCGCTGCAGCTGCTCGAACGTCACGGCGTGCTCACCCGCGAGGCCGCGCTCGCCGAGGGCGTCGAGGGCGGTTTCGCCGGGGTCTACGGCGTGCTCGGCGCCCTCGAGGAGCGGGGCCAGCTCCGGCGGGGCTACTTCGTGGCCGGGCTCGGCGCCGCCCAGTTCGCCCTCCCCGGGGCTGTCGACCGGGTGCGAGCCCACCGCGAGGTCGACGGCGACGGCACCGTCCTCGCCCTCGCCGCCGTCGATCCCGCCCAGCCCTACGGGGCCGCGCTCGCCTGGCCCGAGACGTCCGGTCGACCGTCCCGCTCGGCCGGCGCCTACGTGGTGCTCGTCGACGGGCAGGCCCACGCCTACCTCGAACGGGGTGGCCGCAGCGTCGTCACCTTCCCCGGCGCGGTCGACGACGACCGGTGGATCGGTGCGCTCCAGGCCCTGGTCAAGGACGGTCAGCTCCGCCAGGTCGAGGCTCGCAAGATCGACGGCGAGCCGTGGGACGAGTCGCCGGTGACCGAGCGCCTGCTCGACCACGGCTTCCAGCCCGGCTACCAGGGGCCCGTGTTCCGCGCCTGAGGCGATCGGTCAGATCAGCGCACGGGGCGCCACCCACCGTGGTGGGCCTGGGCGGTACCGTCCGCGACCACCACGAGGGGGTGGTGCTCATGGGTGACGAGACCCGCGGTGTGCTCGACGAGCTCGGCTTCCGGTTCGATCCGGACGATCTCTACGTCCAGGTCATCAGCAAGCTGCTCGACACCGCGGAGCTGCTCGATCTGCCTCGCCATCTCCGGCTGATCCTCGCCCAGCCCACCAACGAGATCATCACCCACTTCCCCGTGCAGATGGACGACGGCTCCTACCGCCTCTTCAAGGGGTACCGGGTCCAGCACAACGACATCCTCGGCCCGTACAAGGGCGGGATCCGCTACCACGCCGGGGTCTCCCTCGACCACGTGAAGGCGCTGTCGGTCCTGATGACCCTCAAGTGCTCGCTGATGCGCCTGCCCCTCGGTGGCGCGAAGGGTGGCGTCCAGGTGGCTCCGGGTGCCCTCTCGACCGACGAGCTGCGTCGGCTGACCCGCCGCTTCACCTCGGCGATCTCGTCCCACATCGGCCCCCACGTCGACGTCCCGGCACCCGACGTCGGCACCGACGCCCAGACCATGGCCTGGATGGCCGACACCTACGTCAACACCGGCGGCGACCGCTTCGAGGGACGAGCCGTCGTGACCGGCAAGCCGGTGGACTTCGGCGGGGCGCCGGGGCGGGAGAAGGCGACCGGTCAGGGCCTCGTGGAGGCGATGCGCTGCGTGGTGCCCCAGGCCGGCGTCGAGCTCGATCGGGCGTCGTACGCCCTGGTGGGCTACGGCAACGTCGGCTCGTGGACCGGCCGTCTCCTCCAGGGCTGCGGCTCGACCCTGCGAGGGGTGCTGGACCACACCGGCGCCGTCGAGGCACCCGACGGGATGGACGCCTGGGACCTCGCCGCCTACATGACCGAGACCGGCGGCGTCGCGGGGTACCCGCAGGCGAAGCCGATCGAGACCGACGACTTCTGGACGCTCGACGTCGACGTGATGATCCCGGCGGCGCTCGAGCAGATGGTCACGAGTCGGGAGGCTGGACAGGTCCGGGCCCGCATCGTCGCCGAGGGCGCCAACGCCCCGACCACCCCGGCCGGCGAGCGGATCCTCGGTGACCGGGGGATCACGGTCCTCCCCGCGATCCTGTGCAACGCCGGCGGTGTCACGGTCTCGTACCACGAGTGGCGCCAGAACCTGGCCGCCGAGCGCTCCCGCCTCGACGACGTCGACGGCTGGCTGCGCAACACGATCCAGGGCGCCTGCGAGCGGGTCAGCTCGACGGCCGAACGTCTGGGCTGCGACTTCCGGACCGCGGCCTACGCCGATGCCCTCACCCACCTGGCGAGCGTCTACGCCTACCGCGGGATCTTCCCGTAGGCCGGTGCCGCCGTGCTGCGTCGGTCTCGCTCGGCGTGGGCCTCGTCCATCACCGACCGGAGTTGCTCCTGGAGCTCGCCCGTCACGCGACGGAGCTCGCTCCGGGGCACCCGTCCGGTCTCCGAGGTCGGCGCAGCGATCGGCTCGCCGACGACGATCGAGACGTGGTCGCGGCGGGGGAACCGGGCGTCGGGCGGCATGGCGGTGTCGGTCCCGGCGATGCCGATGGGCACGATCGGCGCCCCGGTCCGGCTCGCGAGGAATGCCACGCCGTCGAAGACCTCGGCCACCTCCGGACCGGTGCGACGGGTGCCCTCGGGGAACACCAGGTAGGCCTCTCCGCGATCGAGGATCAGCTGGGAGAGGCGGATCGCCTCGCGGTCGGCCGTGCCTCGTTCGACGGGGACGGCACCGAGCGCGGCGACGATCCAACCGATGACGGGGATCTCGAACAGCGATGCCTTGCCGAGCGCCCGGAGCCGGCGCGTCGTCACGGTCGACAGCAGCAGGCTGTCGAGGTGCGATCGATGGACCGGGGCGACGATGACCGGCCCGTCGAGGGTGAGCGAGCCCCGCACCCTCACCCGCAGGTACGGCCGCAGGATGCGGCGCGTCAGTGATCGGATGAGCCGGTAGACGACCATCGCGACCCGGGAGTCCCCGGTCGCGAGCGCTGCCTCACCGTCCGCCGACACGGGCAGCGAAGCTACTTCGGCGCCGAGGTCGCAGCCACCGGGTGTCGGACACGCCGGCGAGCGCGGGCAGACTGCCCGGGTGCCCGAGGGCGACACCATCTACCGCTTGGCCGAGCAGCTCCGTCCCCGGTTGCTCGACGCCGAGGTCCGTCGCCTCCACCTGCACCGCACGCCACCGACCCGGCTGCCGAAGCTGCCGACGACCGTCGACGAGGTGCGCGCCGTGGGCAAGCACCTCCTCATCACCTTCGGCACCGGTCACGTGTTCGACTCCCACCTCAAGATGAACGGCACCTGGGACGTCCACCGCCCGGGAGGGCGGTGGCGGGAGCCCCGCGGGGCGATGCGAGCGCTCATCGAGACCGACGACGTCGAGGCGGTCCTGTTCTCCACCCGCGACGTGCGCATCTACGACCCCCGTGACCCCTCGACGAAGCCCTGGGAGCGACTCGGGCCCGACCTGTGCCTCGCCGACGTCGACCTCGGTGCCGCCGCCGAGCGGGCCAGGTGGCTCCCTGGCGACACCGAGATCGCCGAGGTGCTGCTCGATCAGCGTCCGGCGTGCGGGATCGGCAACGTCTACAAGTCCGAGGTGCTGTGGGCAGAGCGCATCCACCCCCGTACCCCGTTGGCCGACGTCGACGATGACGCGCTCGACCGCCTCTACGCCACGGCCAACCGGCTCCTCATGGCCAACCTCGAGCGATCGAAGCGGATCACCTTCCGACGCGGACTCGCGGTCTACGGCCGCGATCGCTCGGGTTGCCCCCGCTGCCACGGCCGGGTCCGGGTCACGAAGCAGGGTGGGCTCGACCGCGTCACGTACTGGTGCGAGCGCTGCCAGGCGCGAGCATGACGCGATGAGCACGGCACCGTGGCCGGAACCGCCCCCGTTGCCGCCCGGCCGGACGATCCTGGTCCCGGGTCGGGGTGAGCTGTTCGTCCGCGACACCGGCGGCGACGGTCCGCCGGTCGTGCTCCTGCACGGGTGGACCGCCTCGGGTGAGCTCAACTGGTTCCTGCAGTGGCAGACACTGGCCGACGCCGGTCGCCGGGTGGTCCTGGTCGACCACCGAGGCCACGGCCGTGGCATCCGCGCCCGTCGGCGCTTCTCGCTGGAGGACTGCGCCGACGACGTCGCCGGCCTCTGCGGCGAGCTCCGACTCGTCCGACCCGTGCTCGTCGGCTACTCGATGGGCGGGCCGATCGCCGTCCTCACCGCGCATCGTCACGCTGGTCTCGTCGGCGGGCTCGTCCTCGCCGCCACGGCGATGGAGTGGAGGGCGACGATCGCCGAACGCCTGGGTTGGCGAGTCCAGCTGCCCGCCATGTCCGTGGCGCTGCGCACGGGGGCGGCGCGACGGGCGCTGCGACGTCTGCTCGACCGGGCCGCGACCGCCGCACCCGAGCTCGAGCCCTACGTCGAGTGGGCGTCGGGCGAGGCGGCCCGCGGCACGGTCCGCGAGGTCCTCGACGCGGGACGGGCGCTGTCGAGGTACGACGCACGGAGGATCGTCGCCGGGCTCGACGTGCCCGCCGAGGTCGTCATCACGACGAAGGACCGGCTCGTGGCGCCGGAGAAGCAGCGGGCCCAGGCCCGGGCGTTCGGGGCCGAGCCGATCGAGGTGGCCGCCGACCACGACGCCACGCTCGTCGCCGGCGCCGAGCTCGCCACGGCGATCGAGGTGGCCGTCGATCGCCTGCTCGACGGCCGCGAGGAGCGGGCCGCCTCCTGACGAACCCGCTCGACGGGCCCTCGCGCGCCGGACTTCACTGGGGTGATGGCCGATGCGATCCCGACGATCCGAGTTCCCGACCGCCTCCAGATCGACGAGCTCGTGCTGCGCCCGCCCGTCACCGACGACATCCCGGCGATCGTGGAGGCCTGCCAGGACCCCGAGATCCCCCGTTTCACGACGGTCCCGAGCCCCTACGGCGAGGCCGACGCCGTCGGCCATCTCGAGACGTGCGAGCGGGAGTGGTCCGATGGCTCCGGTGCGCCGTTCGTCGTCGTCGATGCCGACACCGACGAGCTCCTCGGCTCGATGGGGCTGATGCGGCTCGACGACGAGGGGGCGACCGTCGAGATCGGGTACTGGATCGCAGCGGCGGCGCGTGGGCGTGGCGTCGGGACCCGCTCGGCACGAGTGGTGACCGCAGCCGCGCTCGCTGGTGGTGCCCAGCGAATCGAGCTCCGCGCGATGGTCGAGAACGCGGGGAGTCGCCGCATCGCCGAGCGGGTCGGCTACACCCTCGAGGGCGTCCTGCGATCCGTCCACTCGGCGGCGTGCAGCAGGGACCGCATCGACCTGGCGCTGTACTCGATGCTGCCGTCCGACGCAGCGGCCCGGGAGCTGCTCGCCGACTCAGCGATCGCCTGACGAGGCGGCCCAGACGGCGCCCGCCTGGTCGGCCGAACCGGCGTCGCGCAGCTGCTTGCGCCATTGCAGGCGCAGGCCCGACCAGGTCTCGTCGATGGCGCAGACCTTGGTGTCGACCAGGCCGGTCGGCAGGGCGACCTCCCGGACGGTGTCCTCGGTGATGTCGGTCGCCACACCGGAGGACTTCTTCGGCCAGGCGATCCACAGCATCCCGGCCGGGAAGATCGCCCGTCCCGACGACCCGAGGCGCCGCCGCAGCACCGATGCGGAGGTCACGAACAGCACCGCGAGGTCGAGGCGGCCCCGGGCCGAGGTCCGCACGACGAGGTCGTTGGGCATCGGATCGAGGAGTGCCTCGAAGTGGTCGGGGGCGTCGAGCCACGCCACCGTCATCGCGTCGGCGAGCCCGAGCTTCTTGGGGAGCGGGGTCCCGGAGTACCCGGCGGGCACGTCTACGAACCGATCACGGAGTTGCTGCCGATCACACGATCGACGCGGATCTCGATGACCCGACGGTCGGGTCCGCGGTCGCGACGGGGCGGGGAGTAGCGCTCGGTGTAGCGCCGCACACCCTCGGCCGCCCGCTCGGGGTCGCCCGTCACCACCGCGTCGCCCTCGAGCGTGATCCAGCGACCACCATCGACCTGGCAGACGGCCGCCCGCCCGCCGCCGGTCCGCTCCAGGATCTTCGCCTTCTGCGAGCCCACCCAGGTGATGACCCGGGCGAGGGCGGCGTCGGCGTCCCAGGTCATCCCGATCGGCGTGACCTGGGGCGAGCCGTCGGGGCGGAGCAACGTGAGGGTGGCGAGGTGGCGCTCGGTGAGGAACTCGAGCGCCGTGGGCGGCAGGGCGTGGGGGGGGGGGGGGGCGCCCCCCCCCCCCGCAGGGGGCCCCCACCGCCCCCGCCCCGC
>JBCCTY010000180.1:0-8492 GCA_039197885.1 Actinomycetota bacterium
CCGAGAGCCACACCCCGTGCGCGCAGACCGGGCGGGCGGCGAGGAAGCCGACCTCGGCGAGGGTCTCGGTGGCGGGTCGCCCGTCGCGTTCGATCACGACGTCGCGCTCGGCGGTGGTCTCCTCGAGGTGGATGGTCACCGGGGCACCGGCGGCGATCGCCCTCCGTCCGATCTCGCGGACCGCCTCGACGGGCAGGTCGTACAGCGAGTGCGGGCCGTAGCCGATCGTGATGAGGTCGTCGTCGGCGAAGCGGGCGCGTGTGGCGTCGAGCTGGTCGAGACGGCGGGTGGGATCGTCACCGTCGAGCAGGCCCGAGAAGATCCCGCCGCACGCCACGACCCGCTGACCGACACCGGCACCGGCCTCGGCGATGCGGTCCTCGTGCAGGTACATCTCGTAGGTCGTCGTGACCCCGGCGAGGAGCATCTCGGCGACGCCGAGGCGCATGCCCCACGCGGCGTCGTCGACGGTCATCCGTCCCTCACGGGGCCACACGTGGTCGCGCAGCCAGCTGTCGAGGGCAGCTCCGTCACCCACCGAGCGGACCAGGGTCATCGGCGTGTGGGCGTGTGCGTTGACGAAGCCGGGCAGCAAGAGACCACCCACGACTCGTCGCTCCCCGGTGGCGGGAGGGAGCTCGGCCTCTCGTCCGGCAGCGACGATCCTCCCCTCGGCGTCGATGTCGACCGCACCGCCGTGCCAGACCGTGTCGGCGATGGACGGGACGACGACGTCGGCGACGAGCCGAACCGGTGTCACGGACATGCCGTGAGGCTAGAGGCCCTCGTCGGGACCGTCGTCCGACGTTCTGCCAAGGTGGGTGGCCCATGACCGGGCTCGACCTCACCGGATCCGTCGTGATCGTGACCGGCGCGTCCGGCGGCATCGGCGCGGCGATCACCGACCGGCTCGCCGGGCTCGGTGCGTCGGTGGTCGTGCACCACCGATCGACGGCACCGACCTCGATGCCCGCCGGCGCCGCCACCGTCGAGGCCGATCTCCGCGACGACGATGCCGCCGATCGGCTCGTCGCTGCGGCGGTCGACGCCTTCGGCCGGCTCGACGGCCTCGTCCACAACGCGGCCGTGCAGACCGTGGCGCCGTTGCTCGACGTCGACGACGTGGCCTGGGACGAGATGCTCGACGTGAACGTCGGCGCTGCGCATCGGCTCACCAACGCCGTCGCCCGCCACCTCGTCGACGCCGGTCGCGGTGGGGCCGTCGTGCACATCGCCTCGATCGAGGGCCTCCAGCCGGCGCCCGGCCACGGCCACTACGCGGCGTCGAA
This sequence comes from Actinomycetota bacterium, assembly GCA_039197885.1. Taxonomy (GTDB): domain Bacteria; phylum Actinomycetota; class Acidimicrobiia; order Acidimicrobiales; family Poriferisodalaceae; genus JBCBSZ01. Next base: position 1,290 of record JBCCTY010000180.1, read on the forward strand.
GGCGGCGCTGGTGATGCTGGCCCGGGCGCAGGCCGCCGAGCTCGGCCGCCACGCCATCCGGGTCAACACGGTGTCGCCCGGGTTGATCGACCGCGAGGGGCTCGCCGCCGACTGGCCCGACGGCGTCCGGCGGTGGCTCGACGCCGCGCCGCTCGGTCGCCTGGGGACCGGCGCCGACGTGGCCGATGCGTGCGCCTTCCTGCTGTCACCGATGGCCGCCTTCGTGACCGGTGCCGACCTCGTGGTCGACGGTGGCGTGACGGCGAGGCCGACGTGGTGAGCGACGACCTGAGCGCGGCCGAGATCGTCGAGCTGCTCGACCTCGCTCCGTTGCCCGCCGAGGGAGGCTGGTACCGACGGACGCACCTCGACGGGCACAGCGCAGCGATCCTCTACCTGATGACCCCGACGGCCTTCTCGGCGATGCACGTCCTCACCGTCACCGAGCTGTGGCACCACCACGGCGGCGCTCCAGCGACGATGCTGCTGCTCGGCTCGGACGGGCGCATCGAGGAGCCGGTGCTCGGCCCCGACCTCCGAGCGGGTCATCAGCCGCAGGTCGTGGTCCCTGCGGGGGTCCACCAGGGAGCGTCGACGTCGGGTCGGTGGACGCTGGTCGGCACGACGACGTCTCCGCCCTACGACGACTCGTGCTTCTCGCTCTCGGCGGCCCCGGCGCTGGCGGCGTCGTGGCCGCGTGCGGCCACCCGGATCCGGGAGCTGACCCGGCCGTGAGCGCGCGAAGCTGCGACGGTGCCCGTCCTCGTCGAGCAGCGTGACCGCATCACCCTGATCACCCTCGATCGCCTCGCCAAACGCAACGCCATCGATGCCGAGATGACCGGGGCGATCGACGGCGCGCTCAACGCCTTCGAGGACGATGCGTCGGCCAGGGCCGCGGTCCTGACCGGTGGGACGTCGGTCTTCTGCGCCGGGACCGACATCGCCGACGGGTCGGGCACGCCGACCGAGCGGGGCGGCGAGTACGGGATCATCCGGCGTCGGTCGTCGAAGCCGATCATCGCCGCCGTGGAGGGCTTCGCCCTCGGCGGTGGCTTCGAGATCGCCCTCGCGTGCGATCTGCTCGTCGCCGCCTCCGACGCCACCTTCGGTCTCCCGGAGGTGCGCCGTGGGCTCGTGGCGACGAGCGCCGGGCTCTTCCGGGCGCCCCGGGCCCTGCCGCTCAACGTGGCCCGCGAGCTGCTCCTCACCGGCGACCCCATGACCGCGGAGCGGGCCGAGCGCCTCGGCGTGGTCAACCTGGTGACCGAGCCGGGTGGCGCCGTCGACGGCGCGATCGGCCTGGCCGAGCGGATCGTGCTCAACGCGCCGACCTCGGTCGCGGCGACCCTCGACGCGCTCGACGAGATCGTCGCCCACGAGGACGACCGCGGCTGGGCGGCGACCGGTGTGGCGCAGGAGCGGATCCTCGCCAGCGAGGACCGACGGGAGGGCATCAGCGCATTCTTCGAGCGCCGGACGCCGGACTGGCCCGGGCGCTGAGGGCGGCGCCCGATCAGCCCGAGCGGCGGCGGAGCAGCTCCCGGGCGGCCGGGGGGAGGGGTTGGCGGAACCGCCCGTCGGGGATCGGCGCGCCCGCCCGCACCAGCGCGAGGTGCCACGAGGGCGACGATCCCAGTGCCCAGCGCAGGAAGCGGATCATGAGCTGCCCCACCCGCTCCGCGCCAGGTCGTTCCTCGACGCCGATGATCTCCCGCAGCCGCTCGGGAACCGTCGCCGCGGCGGCCGCGAACATGAGTCGGTAGGGCACCAGCACCGGCCACGGCAGCGGTGGTCGGCGGAGGAAGTCGACCGCCTCGAGTTGACCGGGCGAGCCGGCGAGGTCGGGATGGTCGCGCAGCCACGCCGAGAGCTCCTCGGCCGTCGAGGGGAGCGGCGCAGCGCCGAGCAGCTCACCGATCCCACGCTGCTCGACCACGAACCGGTCGGCGTCGTCGTCCGACAGCGGCGTCGCCCCGAAGTGCCGGTAGGCGGTGAGGAAGGAGTCGGTGAGCGAGTTGTGGACCCAGGCGGCGAGCTCCGGCGTGCTGGCGGCATAGGGCCTGCCCCGTGGCGACGCGCCCCGCACCGGGTCGTGGACCCGGCGGACCACCGCCACCGCGGCGTCGACCTCGGCCCGGGCGCCGTAGGTCGTCTCGGTGACGTAGACCGATGTGCGCGACAGTCGACCGAGCGGATCCTCGCGATAGGTGGAGTGGTCGGCCACGCCGGCCGCCACCTCGGGGTGGGCCGTCTGCACGAGGAGCGCCCGGATCCCGCCGACGAACGCAGCGGCGTCGCCGATCACCCGCCACGACACCGAGTCGGGTCCCAGCAGGCCCGGGTCGTCGACGTGCTCGAGGGTGTGCTCGAGGGGGACGGGGCCGTGGCTGAACAACCCGGTCGTGGTGGCCACCACGCGGTCGCGGGCGGCGTCGATCACCCGGCGCAGCGCGGTCATCGGCCGACGACGGTAGCCGTCACACGACGGCGGCCCGCTCCGCCGGCACGACGGCTGGTGGCGCCGGTTCGCGGCGGAAGACCTCCCATGCCGTGGCCAGGCGGGCGATCGCCTCGCGCAACTCCGGCGCCGGCGCCGTGAAGGGGATGCGGACGTGCTCGTCGTCGACGGTCGACGACGAGAACTCCCGACCCGAACCGATCGCGACGCCACACCGCGCGGCGACCTGGGCGAAGGCCGACGCCGAGCCGACCGGCAGGCTGATCCACGACACCAGGCCGCCGCGGACCTCGGGGACGTCCCAGTCGGGGATCCGCCGGTCGAGCTCGGTGCGGACCAGCTCGGCGTTCGCGGCGAGCTGCGCCACTCGTTCGGATGTGATCGCCTCGAGGTCGTCGAGCACGGCCAGGGCGGCGAGCTGCGACGGGATCGGGGAGTAGAGGTCGATGTTGGCCCGCACGGAGCGCAGCTGGTTGGCGACCGCGGCATCGGTGCGGACCCAGCCGATGCGCAGGCCGGGCCATGCCGTCTTGTTGACGGAGTCGACCAGGAAGTGCGGCGCCGCCGGTTGATGCACGGCGAGCGGGGCAGGGACCCGGCCGTCGAAGGCGAGCGGAGCGGCCACGCGGTCCTCGATGACCGGGACGCCGTAGTCGGCGGCGATCTCGGCGATCCGCTCCCGCCGGGCCGGGGGCAGCCGGGTGCCGGTCGGGTTGTGGTGGTGGGGGTTGAGGCCGATGAGGGTCGGTCGGAGTCGCTCGATCGCGCCGACCAGCTCGTCGGGGACGAGGCCGTGATCGTCCATCGGGACGCCGTGCACCCGGCCACCGAGCCGCCGGACCGAATCGACGAGGCCCGGCCAGGTGACCTCCTCGGTGAGCACCACGTCGCCCGGCCGGACCGCCAGCTCGGTCGCGAGCGTGATGGCCTGCTGGGCGCCGGCGGTCACGACCACCTGCTCGGGCGAGGTGGCGAGGCCGTCGGCGGTGATGCGCTCGGCGATGGCGGCCCGGAGTCGGGGAAGACCGGCCGGCTCGGACTGGTCGACGGCGTCGGCGTGGCCGATCCAGTCGATGCCGCGGACGAGCTCGATCACGCGAGGCAGCGCCGTCGGCACGGCCATGAGGAGGTCGATGGCCTGCGCCGGGGGCTGGATGAGCGGTTCGCCGACGCGGGGTGTCGCCGGGTCGACCGCCGGTGGTGGGGCGGTGACCGTCGTCCCGCTGCCCTGGAGCCGGGTGACGACGTCGGCGGCCCGGAGCTCGTCGTAGGCCGTGACGACGGTTCCTCGCGAGACGTTGAGCACCGCGGCCAGCGAGCGCTCCGGGGGCAGGCGGTCACCGTCGCGCAGCGCGCCCGCTCTGACGAGCGCAGCGATGGCCGTCGCCAGCTGGCGGTACAGCGGTCCGTCGCCGTCGGACCAGCGACCCAGCCGGGCGGCCAGCTCGTCCGCGGCCACTTTGGTCGGATTGGCTCTGGAGATGGAGGCCATTGCTCTGGAAGATAGTCCAATGAGGACCGCAACGACCGATCCAATCGTCCCCGAATGGTCCACTCCGGACCAGCCGACCGCCACGGCCCGCCAGCTCGCGCTCGCGCTCGCCCGCTTCGAGGTGGCCGAGGTGGAGGCCTGGCGCGCCGAGCTGCTCGATGCGGTGGCCGAGCTCGCCGCGGCCGCCGGGACGTCGTGGCGCTTCGGGACCGGCGATCCGACGATCGCGCTCGTCCGAGCGGCGGCGGTGCTCGCCGGGCACACCCCGGACGTGGCCGGCCCACGGACCGCGATCGTCGTGGCGGCGCTCGGCGGCTGAACCGCTGACGACCGTCGGCCGGAGCCCTCGGCGCCGACGGCGCTGCGTTCGCCGGGCTCGCCCGTCGATGTCGTCTGCGGACTCCTGCAGCCGTCCTGGTGCCGTCAGCTCAGGTCGTCCACAGCGCTTTGTGGTAGGCGAGCTGGAGACCGCAGCGCTCCATGTTGCGTTGGCTCGTCGTTCCTGGTTCGGCCTGGGCGACGGCGAGGTCGCAACCGGAGGCCGTCGCGTCTGCAAGTCGCTGACGGAGCATGGCCGCCTGGACCCCGGCCCGCCGGCTGTGCTCGGCGACGTTGGCTCCGCACAGCGCTGCAGCACCGTCGACGACCCGCATGCGAGCCCACCCGCAGGTCGTGCCGGCCAGTGCACCGCGGTACAGCCACCACTCCGAACCCTCGTGTCGTACCCGGACCTCGGTCTCCCGTGCGATGTACCGCTCGAACGATGCACCGCTGACCTCGAGCACCGTCGTGACGAACTCCTCGAGACCGACGCGCACGACGGCGACGCCATCGTCGACCGGTTCGTCCTCGCGCGTGCCGATCGATGCGACGAACGTTGAGTTGAAGCCGGTGCAGGCGAGGCCGGCGTCGCCGAGGCGGCGGAGGAGAGAGCTGTCGGCGAGCTGGGGAACGACCTCGATCCGGGGTGACACGTGACCAGAGGCGAACCACGCCGAGATGATGTCGACGTTCGACTCGTGGGCTTCGACTCCGAACGCCCGGTTGTAGAAGGGGTCGCCGTCGTGGGCGGCCCGAACGGCGACCGCCGCCGGGAACTCCTCGATCTCGATGGCGAGTGGGTTGCCCTCGACCGATCGGAGCGCTTCGCTCCATCCGACCTGGATGGCTCGCTCGACTCGGTCGACACGATCGATCAGCGCTCGATCGACCACCACGGTGTGGGGCATGGGTGAATCCATCCGGCGATCAGCCGGCTTCCGGATTCTGCGGCACGACGCCGTCGAAGGCGGCCGCGAACAGATCGGGGAGCACGACGGAGGTGTTGACCGTCGGTCCACCATTCGTCCAGAAGAACGTGTCGATCGGGAAGACGCGGTCGTTCTGCACCGCCGTCAGCCGGTCCCACAGCGGATTGGCCCCGTAGGTCTCGTTGAGGAACGTGTCGTAGTCCTCGGGGCTGAAGAAGTTGGTCGTCACGAACGTGACATCGGCGTCGATGACCGGGAGGAGCTCCTGGCTGACGATGCAGTCCTCGACCTCGCCTGGCGGTTCGACGAGGTCGAACCCGGCCGACACGATGAGGTTGCCGACCTGGCTGTCGCCGCCGAGCATGCACATCGTCGCGGGGTCGAAGGCGTTCACGACTGACACGGTGACGTCGCCGGGTTCGCCGTACTGGGCGGTGAGCTCGGCGAGCGTGGCCTCCCACTCGTCCGCCCACGCGTCGTGTGCTTCGTCGACGCCGAGCACGGCGGCCATTCGCTCGCCCGCCTCGATCCAGTCGGCCCCGTTGACCGGGTCCAAGGCGATGGTCGGAGCGATCTCCGACAGCACGTCGTAGTCGTCCTCGACCTGATAGATCCACCCGATGATGACGTCGGGTTCCGCCAGCGCGAGCTGCTCGAGGTTGTAGCTCCCGGCGCAGCAGCTGAGCCCGAGGATCTGATCCTCGGAGACCTCGATCGGCCACGTGACCAGCTCGCTGTACGACGGCAGCACCGTGTCGCCGAACCCGAAGTCCGAGAGGTCGCCGGCGGCGACCGGCACGATCCCGTAGGTCAGCAGGTAGTCCACGCCACCGCCGGGGATCAGCGTCGCCACACGTTGGGGGTTGGCCGGGATCTCGGTCTCACCCAGCGGATGCCGAACGAGACGGGTGTCGCCATCATCGACGAGCACTTCCACGGCCGGCTCGGACTCGTCGGCATCCCCCGACGCCTCGGTGGTCTCTGGCGTCGCGGCCTCCTCCGGCGCCGACGTCTCGTCCGTCGGATCGGTGTCAGCCGGCGCCGCGCCGTCCGTCGAGGTGGTCGCGGCCGCCGCCTCGGTCGTCGATGACGTCGACGGCGTCGCGGTCGACGAGCCAGGGTCGTCGCTGTCTCCGCACGACGCCGCGATCACGGCTGCGGCGAACAGGCCGAGCGCGACACGGACGGCTGAGGTGAGCATCGGATTGGTCTCCGGTCCACTGGCGAGAGGCATCGCCAACGGACGGTAGGAACCGAGGTGCGATGCTCCCGGCCAAAGATCCGTCTCCGGCGGCCACCCCTCGACATCGGTCAGCCGGCCGCGACGCTCCGCCGCCGCGATCTCGGACGGCAGCCGACCCGTCGCCATGCGGATGGCTCGAGCGAAGGCGTCGGGTGATCGATAGCCGCACTGCGCCGCCACCCGGGCGACGGTCATGCCCTCGCTGAGCGACTGGATGCCGCGCTGGAGTCGGAGCCGTCGGCGCCAGGCGGCGAACGGCATCCCCGTCTCCTGGACGAACAGTCGACGCAGCGTCAGCTCGCTCGCTCCGACGTGCGCGGCCCAGTCGGCGATCTCCCATGGGATCGACGGGTCGGCCGACAGCTCGTCGGCGACCTGGCGGGCGCGGCCGTCGTCCGGGAACGGCAGCGGTGGTGGGTTGAGCGTGAGCGCATCGTGGAGCGAGTCGACGACGGCCGACAGCAGCTGCCGCGACCACGGGCGCCAGGGATGGCGCGATATCCCGATCAACGCGGGTGCGACGACATCCGAGAGGGTGAACGTGCCATGGCGAGTCCAGGCCTCGGGGCAGGTGTCTGCGACGAAGCGGGCGATCCACACCGGTTGGCGCCCAGAGACGGTGTACGGCAGCTGCGCCGGCAGCCAGAGCCCGAACGGCTGGGACACGAACATGGTGAAGCTGCTCGTGCGTGCGTGGGTCGAGCCCGTCTCGGGCCACAGGAGGTGGTGGTCTCCTCGGTCGCCGGGCACCGTGCCC
>JBCCTY010000181.1:0-8429 GCA_039197885.1 Actinomycetota bacterium
CGGGGGAACCGCATGCCACCCAACTCGGCGATCACGTCGTCGGCGGCGCCGAAGCGCTGCGATCGCAATCGGCCGCCCATGCGGCCGGACTCGAACACGACCGGTCGGAGCCCGAGCTTCATCAGCTCGTGGGCGGCGACCATGCCGGCGATGCCGGCGCCGACCACGGCGACCTCGGTCCAGCGCGCATCGGCGGGGATCGACCCGAGACCGGCGGGGTGGGTGAGCCAGTCGTCGTAGGCGAAGCAGAAGTCGGGGCCGAAGGTCGAGAGGGAGCCGGGGGCGGTCACGACCTCAGCCGTACCAGCCGCTCGACCGCGTCGTCGAGCACCTCGCGGCGCTTGCAGAAGGCGAACCGGACGAGGTGCTTCGCGTCCGACGGGTCGTCGTGGAACACGGCGCTCGGGATGCCGACGACGCCGCACCGATCGGGGAGCTCGCGGCAGAACTCCACGCCGTCGTCGGTGCCCAGCGGACGCACGTCGACGGTCACGAAGTAGGCGCCCTGGGGCACGATGACGTCGAAGCCGGCGGTCTCGAGGCCGGAGCAGAGGAGGTCGCGCTTGGTGCGGAAATCGGCCCGGAGCCCGTCGAAGTAGTCGTCGCCGAGTCCCAACCCGACCGCGATCGCCCGCTGGAACGGACCACCGCCCGAGAAGGTGAGGAACTGCTTGGCCGTCCGCACGGCGGTCACCAGCTCGGCCGGTCCGGTGGCCCAGCCGACCTTCCACCCCGTGAACGAGAACGTCTTGCCGCCGCTCGAGATCGACAGGGTCCGCCCGGCCATGCCGGGCAGGGTGGCCAGTGGGACGTGCTCGCCCTCGAAGACCAGGTGCTCGTAGACCTCGTCGGTGATGACGATCAGGTCGTGTTCGACGGCGACGTCGGCGATCGCCTGTCGCTCGTCGGCGTCGAGCACCTTGCCCGAGGGGTTGTGGGGCGAGTTGACGAGCAGGACACGGGTGCGATCGGTGACCGCGGCCCGGAGCTCGGCCGGATCGAGCGCGAGCCCCGGTGCTCGGAGCTTCACGACGCGCTTGGTGGCGCCACACATGGCGATCGAGGCGGCGTAGCTGTCGTAGGTCGGGTCGAGGGCGATCACCTCGTCGCCGGGCCCGCACAGGGCGAGGAGCGCTGCGGCGATGGCCTCGGTCGCGCCGACCGTGATCTGCACCTGCCGGTCGGGATCGAGGTCGATGCCGTAGAAGCGGGCCTGGTGGGCCGCGACGGCCTCGCGTAGCTCGGGGACGCCCGGCAGAGGTGGGTACTGGTTGGCCCCGTCGCGCAGGGCGTGCGCCGCAGCTTCGGCGACCTCGGCCGGGCCGTCGGTGTCGGGGAAGCCCTGACCGAGATTGATCGCGCCGGTGCGGACCGCCAGCGCCGACATCTCCGTGAAGATCGTGGTGCCGAAGCCCTGGAGTCGTGGGTGGAGGTGCTCGTCCATGCCGGTCGCCGACGCTAGCGCCGCGACCATCGGCCGGAGCGCCCCGGGAGGGACGCCTCAGGCCTTGGCGTGCTCGCGCAGCGGGAAGATGACGGGCTCGGTGCGCATCTCGTCGACCATCGCCTGACGCTCGGCGTCGGTCGGGGCCTCGTAGGCCTCGGCGGCGTCGAGTGCGGTGACGAGCACGTCGATGTCGCCCGGGGTGCAGAAGGCGTGCACGCCGGGCGTCGAGAGGGCGAAGCGGACCCCGCGTGACACCTGCGCCGGATCGGTGAAGGGCTCGTACCAGGGGTCGCTGGTCTTGTCGCGAGCACCCCATGGACGATGAGCCACGGCCTTGATCACCTGGACACCCACATCGCGCGCCGCGCACTCGGCGAGGAGCGCCTCGGCGTCGGAGCGGTAGGTCGGGTCGGCCCAGACCCTGGGGTAGACCGGGAACATGACGGTGTCGAGGTCGAATCGGCGGACGGCCTCGAGGTGGGCGCGCGGCGCGCCGAGGTCGTGGCCGGTGACGCCGACGAACCGGGTCAGGCCCTCGTCGCGGGCCCGGAGGATCGCCGCGAAGGCCCCGTCGCGCGAGTCGAGGTCGTCGAGGTCGGTGACCCCGTGCGCCTGGTAGAGGTCGACGTGGTCGGTGCCGAAGCGCTCGAGCGTGGTCTCGAGCTGGGCCCGGACGCCGTCGGGGTTGCGCCGCCCGGTCTTCTCACCGATGAAGAGCCGGTCGCGCAGGGCGGGGATGTGGGGACCCACGAGCACCTCGGCGTGGCCGTAGGTCGGCGCGATGTCGAGGTGGTTGACGCCTCGCTCCACCGCCAGGTGGACCCGATGCTCGGCGACCTCGGGTGGCACGTCGACGAAGGCCGCGCCCCCGAGGATCGCCACCGAGCTGTGGTGTCCGGTCCGTCCGAGTCGCCGCTGCTCCATGCCACCAGTCTCGCACCGACCGCAGCGGTCGGTCGCCGCTGCCCGCAGCTCAGCCGACGGCGTCGGTGACCCAGGGGTCGTCGCCCGGTTCTCCACCCGGCCCGGCCACACGGAGTCGATCGAGGTAGTGCCGCCAGCCCGACTCGTGGCTCGTGGCGGCGTCGTCGTTCGGCAGATCGGAGTGGACGAGCGTGACGACGGTGTCGTCGCCCTCCGGTCGGAGCGTGACCTCGACGGTCGTCGAGCCGGGCGGCACGGCGGCGTTGCCCTCCCAGCCCCACGTGAACACGACCCGCTCGTCGGGCACCACCTCGACGTAGCGTCCGATCGCCACGTCGCGACCGGTGACGTCGACGAGGAAGTCGCCCCCGGGTCGAGGGTCGAGCTGTGCCCGGACGCCCTGCCACCGGACCATCCGCTCGGGGTCGGTGAAGTAGCGGAAGACCGTCTCCGGTGAGGCGGCGATGCGGATCGAGACCTCGACCGGTTCGGTCACGTCGGCTCCTGACGTCGTCGGGCCCGATCGGGCCACTCCTCCTGCTCGGCGGCCCGCTTCAGCTCGTCGAGGCCGGCGGTCCAGAAATCGGTCAGCCAGTCGCGCAGCTCCTCGACCCGCTCGGGTCGCGCCCGGTACCAGCGTCGGGTCCCCTCGCTCCGGACCGTCACGAGGTCGGCGTCGGTGAGCACGCGGAGATGTTGGGAGATCGCCGGCCGGCTCATCGTGAACGATGCCGCGATCTCGCCCGCGGTGCGTTCGTCGTCGTGGACGAGTCGAAGGATCGAACGTCGGGTCGGGTCGGCGAGTGCCCGCATCTGGGCGTCCATGGATCCGACGCTAGCGGGCCGGCCTCCGGATGTGTAAGTCTCTGCTTACGCATTCGGACTACGGATTCCGTCATGGGATCGGTGTCGACCGATCGGACCGGGAGGACGCACGCGATGCACGAGATCGACGGACTGGAACGGGGCTTCGAGAACACGGCCCGCATCCTGCGGGGGGTGCGCGACGACCAGTGGGACGCGTCCACGCCCTGCAGCGAGTGGGACGTCCGTGCGCTGGCGAACCACGTGACGTGGGCGGTGGGACTGTTCGCGGCCGCGGTCGAGGAGCGTGCTCCGTCGTCCCCGCCCGACGCCGACGTGCTCGGCGATGACCCGGTCGGGGCGTTCGAGGCGGCCGCCGCGGCGGCGGTGACGGCGTGGCGGGAGCGGGGCCACCTCGACGGCGAGGTCCGGGTGGGAGAGACCACCTTCCCGGCCCGAGCGGCGATCGGGGTCAACCACCTCGACGCCTACGTCCACGGCTGGGATCTCGCGGTCGCCACCGGCCAGGACCCTCGGCTCGACGACGACCTGTGCGCACCGGTCCTCGCCGTCGCCGAGGAGCTCGTCCCGCCGACGCCTCGGGGCGACAACTTCGGCCCCGTCGTCGATGCCGGTGCGGGCGCCTCCACCGCGACCAAGATGCTGGGCTACCTCGGTCGACGACCGGTCTGACAGCGGGCCGGGTCCGGCCCGGCCAGACTGTCGCCATGGAGTTCGACGTCGGCCAGATCGATGCGCTGCTGTCCTCGACCCGTTCGGTGCGGCGGCGGCTCGACCTCGAGCGTCCGGTGCCCCAGGAGCTGGTCCTGGAGTGCATCGATCTGGCTGAGCAGGCGCCGACGGGCGGCAACGTCTCGAGTCGCCGGTGGATGATCGTCCGCGATGCCGCGACGAAGGAGCGGCTCGCCGAGCTCTACCGCGCTGCGGCGGGTGACTGGATGATCGAGACTGCCGCCCGGCTCTCCGGGACCGGCCACGACAGCGAGCGGGTGATGGCGTCGGCCGCGCACCTCGCCGAGCACCTGGCCGAGGTGCCGGTCATCGTCATCCCCTGCATCTGGGGTCGACACGACGGCTCGGGCAACCCCGGGCTGTTCGACTCGGTGATCCAGTCGGCGTGGAGCTTCTGCCTCGCGGCCCGGGCCCGCGGCCTGGGCACCGCCTGGACCACCGCGCACCTGTCGAAGGGCGACGAGGTCGCCGAGCTGCTCGGCGTGCCGTACGGCGTCTCGCAGATCGCCCTCTTGCCGCTGGCGTACACGATCGGCACGGACTTCTCGCCGGCACCACGGCGCTCGGCGGCCGAGCTGGCCTACCTCGACCGGTGGGGGGTCACCACCGCCACACCGATCGACGGTCGGGCCCTCCTCGCCGACGGACCGACGATGACCGTCGAGCTCGACGTGGATGCGCCCCCGGCGGCGATCTGGCCGGTCGTGAGCGACCCGGCGACGCCAGCGAGGTTCAGCGAGGAGCTCCTCGATGCCCGGTGGGGCGAGGGTGACGAGCCGGGGGTCGGCGCTCGCATCGTCGGCCGCAACCAGCACCGGGCGATCGGGGAGTGGGAGACGACCTCGTTCGTCGTGGACTGGCGCCCCGATCGAGCGTTCGCCTGGCACGTCAGCGACATCGAGCATCCCGGCGCCCGCTGGTCCTTCGAGCTGGAGCCCCGCCCCGGCGGGACGCGGGTGAGGATGTCGGTGCGTCTGGGCCCGGGGACCTCGGGCATCACGTGGGCGATCGAGCAGCGACCCGACCGCGAGGCCGACATCATCGCCCGTCGTCTCGAGGAGCACAGCGCCAACATGCGGCGGACCCTCGACGGCGTGCGGGACCTCGTCCGTGACGGCGCGGTGTGAACGTCCGGAGAACGTGACCGACGTCGCTGCCGGATCGGGAAGGTCGACGGTTGTGCCGTGGTTGTCATCGGTGCACGACAGGAGACCCCCGATGCTGACCACCGCCGCCCCCGAGCTCCACGACGACACCGACACCTGCTCGTCGGTGCGTTCCCTCCGCCGTCGCGCCGCCCGTCTCACCGAGGTGGCTCACGACGAGCACCCGCTGATCGCCCAGGCCTACCGCCGCCGGGCCTCCGAGCTCCAGCTCGAGGCCTGGGTGCGCGAGCAGGTCGTCGAGCCGACCCCGATCCCGGTCGTCGACGGCGAGCCCGTCGCCGCCTGAGCCCCGATGTCACCGGGGTCGTGGCGCCGCACCGCCGGTGCGCTCACACGGCCTCGGTGAGGACGACCTCGAACACGACCTGCGGGGCCGCCTCGGAGTTGCGGGCACGATGCCAGAGCGACGACGCGGCGTCGATCGCCTTGCCGGACAACCCGGCCTTCTTCCTGATCCGGTCGAGTGCCGAGGTCGCGGCCTCGCCGCTCAGCTCGCGGGCCGTGCCGGCGAGGATCGCCGCACCCGGGATGGCAGCACCCGAACGGTCGCCGCTCGCGATCTCGACGTGCGGGTTGGTCCGCAGGCGATCGACCTCGTCGGCGTCCTCGTCGACCGACAGCACGAACCGGCCGCCGGTCCCGGCGAAGCGCACCGCCGTCCGGTGGGCGTCGCCGCCGACGTCGAAGCTGGTGAGGCTGAGCTGATCGGCGTCGTCGAGCGGCTCGATCCGCATCGATCAGCTCCGGTCCGCCGCTGCCCGCTCGATCGGCTCGCCGTTCGCATCGAAGGCACGTCGGAACGTGAAGGCGCCGGGACCCGGTCCGTGCTCCTCCAGCTGAGCCAGTCGATCCAGTGCCTCGTCGAGCGACGGTCGATGGCCGTCCTCGACCCACCAGAGCACGAGGTGCTCACGCCCCAACGGCTCGAACCACTCCCGCCGCCGCCGGAGGAAGTCGACGTGCTCGGTCCGGTACATGAAGTCCTGGAGTGGTCCGAGATCGGTCCAGACCGAGAGGTTCGGGATCCGGCGCGGGTCCTGGTCGAGCTTGAACGACGTCGCGTTGCCGGCATCGTCCTGGAGACGCCAGACGAAACCCTCGTGTGCCTCGGCGACCGCGTTGATCCGATCGAGGGCCCGCATGAAGGGCTGGACGGCCGGGTCGTCGGTGTCGGCGACGAGCCGGCCGATGTTGAGTTGGGCGAGCTGCATGAGGTGAGCGTAGGACCGCAGCGGCGGTTCAGTAGAGCCCGATCATCCGTCCCGACAGCGCCAGGACCGAGACGACCAGCACCGGCTTGATCACACGTTCACCGCCGTCGACGGCGATCTGCGAGCCGAGGTAGCCGCCGGCCGCCGTCCCGGCCGAGAGGACCAGCGCCGGGAGCCACCTGACCTGGTCCTGGCTCACGAAGACGGCCACCGCGACGATCGATACGGCGATCACGACGTAGGTCTTGATCGCGTTGGCGGTGACGAGGTCGTGGCCGGCCCGCGAGAGCACGAGGAGCAGGATCAACCCGACACCGGCCTGGATCGCCCCGGCGTAGAACCCGACGCCCACGAACACCGTCGCCGTGAGCCAGTAGGGCCAGGGGCGTCGGGGCCGGTCGGCCCTCGGCTTCCACAACGCGAGCACGAGGAGCGGGATCATCAGGACGCCGAAGGCCCGCTCGAACAGCTCGTCGTCGATCTGGGACACCGCGACCGAACCGATCACCCCGCCGACGACGGTCGGCACGAGGATGCGCAGGGTCTCCTCTCGGCCGCCGACCCCTCGTCGGGCGAAGCCGATCCCGGCCGAACCGGTCTGGATGAGCACACCGACGCGGTTGGTGCCGTTGGCGAGGAGCCCCTCGACGCCGGCCAGCGAGAGCAACGGCACGGTGAGCAACGAGCCACCGCCGGCCATGGCGTTGATCACCCCGGCGAACAAGCCACCGACGACGAGCAGCACGGCGTCGGTGGGGGACATGGGGTGGGCACGTTAGCCCCGGGCGTCGAGGGCGCCACGCATCGCGTCGAACGCGGCTGCGGCGCGGTCGATCGACTCGTGGAGGTCGCCGCGCAGCAGCGCCAACCCGATCGTCGTGGGTCGATGCTCCGCGACGAGGTCGGCGAGTCGACCGCCGATCTCGGCGGGTGTGCCCAGGAGCACGAACTCCGCGGCGATGGCGTCGCTGACGACCGAGCCGGCCGGTCCGGGGTCGCCGGCGAGGAGCGCCTCGGCCGCCCGGTCGGCGCTGACGTCATCGACGCCGAGGCGCTCGCGGATCGTCGGTGGCGCGTTGCGGATGCCGACGATCATCTGGGCGCGGCACTCGTCGAGCTCCGCCGCGGTCCAGACCACGCTGGGGGTGAGCACCACGTCGACGGGGCGGACGCTGCGGGCCCAGCCGAGCAGCTCGGCGTAGGCGAACGGCGGCGGCCCGGCGACGAAGACGCCGTCCGCGGCCTCGGACGCGAGGCGATTGAGCCGCTCGCCCTTCGCGCCGACGAACAGCGGGACGTGGTGCCCGTGGATCGAGTGCTCGGCCGGGGTGTAGCCGTCCGTCGACTCACGTCGCTCGACCGCCCGGGCGATCCGGAGCATCGATCGCACCGCGGCGAGCGGTCGGGCGGCCGCCTCGTGGAGGGGACCGAGCGACAGGTCGCCACCGGCCCCGATCCCGAGGGTGAAGCGCCCACGGGAGAGCTCGGCCACGGTCTGGGCCGTCGTGCAGGCGAGGGCCGGATTGCGGACGAAGGGATTGGTGATGCCGAGCGCGAGCTGGATCCGCTCGGTGCGGACGGCGGCAGCGGCGAGCACGGCGAACGGCTCTCGGGCCGGACCCTCGTCGCCGAGCCAGAACTGATCGATCCCCATCCGCTCCGCATGGACCACGGCGTCGACCAGCTCGGTGGCCGGCCGGGAGGGGAAGGCCCACACGCAGGTCGTCGGCCGGAGCGGGGTGTCGATCACCGGGTGCGGATCACGAGGTTCCCGGCGGTGTCCACCTCGGCGGTGCAGGTCGGGAGCAAGGGGATGGTCGAGCCGAACTCCTCGATGACGGCCGGCCCGACGACGAGGTCCTTGGCGAGGAGACGGCTGCGGTCGTAGCGGGGCACCTCGTGCCAGCGACCGTCGACATAGATCTCACGATCGCCGAGGTGAGCTCGGGCCGGGTTGCCGTCGCCCTCGTGACGGGGCCGGATCGTCGGGGTCGTGATGGGTCCGACGCCTGCGACCCGGAGGTTCACCAGCTCGACGACCTGGTCGGGTCGGTCGCGGTAGCAGTAGTCGTACAGCGCCTCGTGCTCGTCGTGGAAGTTGCGCACCACCTCGGCGACGAACCC
>JBCCTY010000182.1:0-8357 GCA_039197885.1 Actinomycetota bacterium
CGCCGATCTCCTCGGCGATCGGGATGAGCGTGGCCGGTCCGACGGCGCCGTCGACGTCGTTCGTCCAACGCAGCAGCGCCTCGAAGCCGGTCACCCGCCCATCGTCGGCCGACACCTGCGGCTGGTAGTGCAAGGAGAGCTCGCGCAGCGCCATGGCCCGCCGGACCCGCGTCTCGAGATCTCGACGCTCGTCCGCTCGCTGGGCGAGCACCGGCCGGAAGAAGCGGTACGTCCCACGTCCTGCAGCCTTCGCCTCGTAGAGAGCGAGATCGGCGTGACGCAGCAGCACACCGGCCGAGTCGCTGCCGTCGTGGAGGACGGCGATGCCGATGCTTGCGCCGATGTGCACCTGATGGCCCTCGACGAGGAAGGGTCGGCCGAGGAACTCGATCATCCGCGAGGCGATGGCCTCGACCACCCGGATGTCCGGCCCACCGTGGAGCACGACGAACTCGTCGCCGCCCATCCGGATGACCTCTTCGTCGGCGCGGGTCGCCGAGCTGATCCGCGCCGCGGCGAGCTCGAGGAGCCGGTCACCGACGCCGTGGCCGAGGCTGTCGTTCACGTGCTTGAACCGGTCGAGGTCGATCATGAGCAGCACCAGGGGCGGACCGGCCTCGGACAGCGCTTCCCACCGACGGATCACCTCGTCGAGGCGGCGGCGGTTGCCGAGACCGGTCAGCGGATCGGTGACCGCCTCGTCCTCGGCGTCGACGGTCCCGGCGACGGAGGAGATGGTCACGGAGGGCTCGATCCTGACCTCCCGCCGTCCGGTCCGTACCGGCCCGATCCGGATGTTCACGGCGTCGTCGACCGCGACGGTCGTCGGTGCGTCCGCGTCGAGCGCGCCGCTCATCCGCTCGACGCAGTGTCGGCCGAAGCGGTCCGACACGACGTCGACGAGATCGAGGCCGATCGCGGTCCCGAGCTCGCTCGCGAAGCTCCCGTCGTGCTCGAGCACGACCCCGTCCACGTCGACGACCCCGACCCCGACCGGTCGGCTCGCCACGTCACTGCTCCCCGCCTCGCCCGCAGGAACGCGCCCGTTCATCCCCATCCATCGGCGCGTCGGCGCAGGTCCTGAACCCTTGCCCGAAGCCTCATGGCGCGTAGCGTGGTCTCGTGGCCGAGGACCCCGTGCTGCTCGACGTCGCCGGGCGTGAGGTTCGGGTCACGAGTCCGAGCAAGGTCTTCTTCGGCACACGGGACGAGACGAAGCTCGACCTCGTCGAGTACTACCTCGCCGTCGGGCCGGCACTGCTCCGGGCGACGCAGGGACGCCCGACGATGCTGCAGCGCTTCCCCGACGGCGCGAGCGGCAAGAACTTCTTCCAGAAGCGCGTCCCCGCCGGGGCACCCGACTGGCTGGAGACGACCGTCGTGTCGACGCCGAACGGGACGACCTCGAACGCGCTGGTGCTGGCCGACCTCGCCCACGTCGTGTGGGCGGTCAACCTCGGCTGCCTGGGGTTCCACGTCTGGCCGTACCACGCCGACGATCCCGACCACGCCGACGAGCTCCGGATCGATCTCGATCCCCAACCGAAGGTGCCCTTCGACGCCGTCCGCGAGGGGGCCGGCGAGGTCAAGGCCCTGCTCGACGAGCTCGGCATCGAGGCCGGTGCCAAGACGACCGGCAGTCGAGGCCTCCACGTCTACGCCCGCCTCGAGCGCCGCTACGACGCCTACCAGGTGCGGGCGGCGGCGGTGGCCGTCGCCCGCGAGCTCGAGCGCCGTCGATCCGACCTGCTGACCGCCGCCTGGTGGAAGGAGGAGCGCGGGCAGCGGGTGTTCGTCGACTTCAACCAGAACGCCCACCACAAGACGGTGTTCGGGGCCTGGTCGGCGCGCGCCCGCGTCGGCGCGCAGGTCTCCTGCCCGATCACGTGGGAGGAGGTGGAGACCATCGATCCGGCGTCGCTCACGATCGCCTCGGTGCCGGATCGCCTCGCCGCCCACGGTGATCCGTGGGAGCGCCTCGGCGGCGCGCCGCAGTCGATCGATCCGCTCCTCGAGATGTACGACCGCGACCTCGACGCCGGGATGATGGACGCGCCGTGGCCGCCGGTCTATCCGAAGATGCCCAACGAGCCGCCCCGCGTGGCCCCCAGCCGCGCCCGTCGCCCCGAGGGTGACGAGGCGAGCTGAGCACGCCCATCGCTCAGAGCGCCTCGAGGACGACCAGCACCGCCATGCCCACCCCGATCGTCGCCAGCGGGCTGCGGGTTCGCCACGCCACCACGATCGCCACGAGCGCGGCGAGAGGCCGGGCGGCCACCAGGTCGAGCTCGCCGTCGGGTCTCGCCACGGCGAGCGCGACCAGTGCGGCGAGCGCGGACGGGGCGATCATCCGCAGCGCTCGCCGGACCTCGGACGGCAGCGCCGCGACCCGTCCCGCGAGCAACAGTGGCACCGTCCGCACGGCGTAGGTCCCGGCCGACGCCACGGCGAGCGCGGTCCAGAACGCTGTCGCCGAGATCATCGGCCGCGATCGGCGGTCGCACCGGCGACGATGCCGGTCAGGGCCCCGACCAGCAGCGCTGCGTCACCCGCGCCCAGCTCGGCCGCGGTGACCGACACGACCGCAGCCACGACGGCAGCGACGACCGACGGTCGATCGACGATCACCGGGATCACCAGGGCGATGAAGAGCAGCGGCACGGCGAAGTCGAGGGGGATGTCGTCGGGCACCCGGTCGCCCACGAGCACGCCGACCACCGTCGAGAGCTGCCACGTGAGCCAGATCGTCCAGGCGGCGCCGACGTAGCGCCAATAGGTCTCGTCGCGCGGCCGCTCGCCGATCCCCGAGATCGCCACGGCGTAGGCCTGGTCGGTCAGCACGTAGCCCATGCCGAACCGACGACCGCGGCCGAGGCCGTCGACCTCACCGGCCAGCGAGGTCGAGTAGAGGAGGAACCGGAGGTTGATGACCCAGGCCGCGGCGATGGCCACGAGGACGCCACCACCCGAGTCGAGCACGTCCAGCACGGCCAGCTGGGAGGCACCGGCGAACAGCACCGCCGACAGCCCCAGCGCCTCGGCCAGCCCGAGCTCGACCTCGGCGACGGCGGCGCCCGACACCATGCCGAACGGCGCCATGGCGGGGAGGAGCGGAACGACCGAACCCACGCCGCTCCGGAACGCAGCGCGGTCCATGCCCGGATCGTGGCACGCCGGACGGGCGAGGCCGCGAACCGATTTCGTCACCGCCACCTGGCGTCGCGCCCGTGTGCCCTGGAACGATCCGAGGATCGACCACGGAGAGGGGACCGCACATGTCGGACGAGGTGCTCACCGAGCAGCGGGACCGGGTGCTGCTGATCACGCTGAACCGCCCGGAGGCCATGAACTCGGTGAACTCCGCACTGGCCCAGGCATTGCTCGGCGCCATCGAACGACTCGACACCGACCCGGGACTGACGTGCGGCGTGCTGACCGGCGCCGGCCGGGGCTTCTCGGCCGGCATGGACCTCAAGGCCTTCGCTGCCGGCGAGCCCCCGGTCGGCTTCGATCGGTTCATCCGCGACGGCGCCGAGAAGCCGCTCATCGCCGCGGTCGAGGGCTTCGCTCTCGCCGGCGGGCTCGAGATCGCGCTGTCGTGTGACCTGATCGTCGCGGCCGAGGGCGTCAAGCTCGGCATCCCCGAGGCCGGCGTGGGCCTCTTCGCCGCCGGTGGCGGGCTGGTCCGCCTGCCCCAACGAGTCCCGTACGGCGTGGCGATGCGCATGGCCTTGACGGCCGACCCGATCCTCGCCGACGAGGCGAAGGAGGTCGGTCTGGTCGCGGAGGTCGCCCCGAAGGGCGAGGCGGTCGAGGTCGCCATGGGGATCGCCCAGCGCATCGCGCAGAACGCTCCGCTCGCGGTCGCGGCGAGCAAGCAGCTCGTCCAGCTCGCCACGGGCGTCTCCGAGGCGGAGTTCTGGGAGGCGCAGGAGCCGCTCCAGCGCAGCGTGTTCACCTCCGACGACGCGAAGGAGGGCCCGCGCGCCTTCGCCGAGAAGCGAGCACCGGAGTGGACGGGATCCTGAGCGGCGGGCCCGGTCAGGTCGCCTCGAACCGGGTCACCACCTCGACGTGGGAGGTGCCGGGGAACGCGTCGACCAGCGCGATGGCGGTCGCCGCGTAGCCCCGGTCGGCCAGGAGCTTGACGTCGCGGCCGAACGCCGCCGCGTCGCACGACACCAGGACGACCACCGATGCCCGGCTGGCGACGATCACGTCGGCGGCCTGCTTGCCGAGTCCCGATCGGGCGGGATCGACGACGGCGAGGTCGACCGGGCGCGGGCGATACCGCCGCACGTCCGATCGGACGACCCGGGCGTCACCGAGGTTGATCCGCGCGTCGGCCACGGCGTCGGGGGATCGCTCGACGGCGAGGCAGTCACGTCCCACGCCCACCGTGCCGGCGAAGAGCCCGACGCCGGCGTAGAGGTCGAGCATGCGGTCGCCCGCGCCCTCGGCGGCGGCGGTGACCGCGTCGACCAGCGCCTCGGCCGCTGCTGGTCCGGACTGGAAGAACGACCTCGCCGAGATCCGCCAGGACCGACCCGCGACCTCGTCGTGGATCCAGGCCCGACGGCCGCCCAGCAGCTCGTCGAGGCCGACGACGAGCACACCGTCGGCTGCCCGAACCCCGGACGCCGTGGGGTCGGCCAGCACGAGCCGCTCGCCCGTGCGAGCCCCGACCCGGACGGTGAGCTCATCGGCCTCACCCGGGTCGAGCTCGGCGACGACCTCGTCGACGAGGGGGTGCGCGACGAGACATCGATCGATCGGCACGACCTCGTCCGACGACGCCCGCCGCAGACCGACCCGTGAGCCGGTCCGGGCGAAGCGGACCGTCGTGCGGTGGTCGGCCAGCGCTCCTGCGGGCCCGGAAACCGGCGACGGCAGGTCGATGCCGGACAGGTGGCGGGCGGCGTCGACGACGACCTCGGACCGCATGGCCGGCGCGAGCTGCGGATCGAGGTGCTGCCAGTCGCAGCCACCGCAGCCGCCGGCGACGTGGGGGCACGGGGGCTCCACGCGTCCCGCTGCCGGGTCGACCACCGCGATGGCTCGCCCCTCGACGCGCCGGTCGTGGACCGCCGTCAGCTCGATCTCGACCTCTTCGCCTGGCAACGCTCCCTCGACGAGCGCGACGCGTCCGTCATCGGCCCGGGCGAGGATGCGACCGCCCGCGACCGGGCGTTCGGTCCGGAGGCGGAGGTGCTCGCCGACGCGCACGGCGGGACCCTATCGGCGGCATCGATGACGAGCGGGCTCCACCCCGATCCCGCGCTGTCGCCCTACCGTGTCCGGCATGCCGATCGAGATCGCGCCATCGGTGCTGCCCGCCGACTTCTCCCGCCTCGGCGACGAGGTCCGGGTCCTGACCGACGCCGGCGTCGACCGGATCCAGTGGGACGTCATGGACGGGCGGTTCGTCCCCAACCTGACCTTCGGGCCCGACGTCATCGCCGCCTGCCGGCGCCACAGCGACGTGCTCTTCGAAGCCCACCTCATGGTCGAGGAGCCCGACGAGCTCGCCCACCGCTACGTCGACGCCGGCTGCGAGCTGCTCATCCTCCACGCCGAGAGCACGCGACACCTCCACCGCTCACTGGCCGCCGTCGCCGACCTGGGGGCGCGGGCGGCCGTGGCGCTCAACCCGTCGACGCCGGTCGACGCGGTCGCACACGTGCTCGACCTGGTCGAGATGGTGCTGGTGATGACCGTCAACCCCGGCTTCGGCGGGCAGGCCTACCTGTCCACGATGGAGCCGAAGATCCGGCAGCTCCGCCAACTCGTCGATGCGAGCGAACGTGGGATCGACATCGAGGTCGACGGCGGGATCGGGCCCGACACCATCGCCGGGGCGGCGTCGGCGGGCGCCAACGTGCTCGTCAGCGGTTCGGCGCTCTACCGCTACGAGGACGGGCTCGCCGCGGGGGTGGCCGATCTCAGGGCGAGGGCCGAGGCGGCCGCTGCGTGACCGCCTGCCCGAGGGGGCTCGCCGCCGTCGTCGCCGTGATCGCCCTCGGCGGCTGCTTCGGCGGCGGTGACGACGACCCCAATGCCTACTGCGTCCAACTCGACGAGCTGCGGCGTCTCGACCAGCAGCTGTTCGAGGTCGACCCGACCGACGGCCGCGAGACCTCGCTCGCCCTGGACGACTTCGTCGAGGACCTCGGTCGCGCCGTCGAGCTCGCTCCCGAGGAGATCGAGGACGACGTGCGCGCCCTCGAACGGTGGGTCATCGCCCTGAGCGAGGCGCGGCGGCTGATCCCCGACACCGAGGACGACCTCGAAGCGGTCGGCGCCTACGAGGAGGCGCTGGCCGGGCTACCCGACATCGAGCCGGCCGTCGCCCGGTGGCGCAGCCACGCCCGCCGCATCTGCGACATCGAGCTCTGAGCCGCCCCGCCACCGGAGCGGCGCCGTCAGGCCAGTTCGCCCCGGCGGAGGATGACGTTGTCGATCAGGCCGTAGTCCTTCGCCTCCTCGGCGGTGAACCAGCGGTCGCGCTCGGAGTCCTCCTGGATGCGCTCCACCGGCTGACCGGTGTGATCGGCGATCCGCTCGGCCATCAGGCGCTTGATGTAGGCGAGCTGCTCGGCCTGGATGGCGATGTCGGACGCCTGGCCACGGAAGCCGCCGAGGGGCTGGTGCATCATGATCCGGGCGTGCGGCAGTGCGAACCGCTTGCCGGGCGTGCCGGCGCAGAGCAGGAACTGCCCCATCGAGGCGGCGAGGCCCATGCAGATCGTGGCGACATCGCAGCTGACGAACTGCATCGTGTCGTAGATGGCCATGCCGGCGGTGACCGAGCCACCGGGCGAGTTCACGTAGAGCCAGATGTCGGCGTCGGGGTCCTGACCCTCGAGGTAGAGGATCTGGGCCGTGATGAGGTTGGCGATGTCGTCGTCGACCTCGCTGCCGAGGATGACGATGCGATCGTTGAGCAGCCGACTCATCACGTCGAAGGTGCGGACGTCGGTCGGCGGCTGCAGCATGCGGGGCTCGGAGGTCATGTTCTCCTCGGTGGGGTCGACGCCCTCGAAGGGTACCGGTCCGCTCCCTCGATGCGGATCGGCGCGACCGTCGGCTCAGCGGGGTGGGTACTCGAAGAAGCCCCGGCCGCTCTTGCGCCCGAACAGACCGGCCTCGGTCATCCGCGAGAGGAGGGGCGGAGGTGCGTAGAGCTGCTCGCGGAACTCCTCGTAGAGCGACTCCGCGACCGCGATGGTCGTGTCGAGGCCGATGAGGTCGGTCAGCGCCAACGGACCCATCGGGTGACCGCAGCCGAGGACCATGCCGGCGTCGATGTCCTCCGCCGACGCGAAGCCCGACTCGTACATGCGCACCGCCGAGAGCAGGTAGGGGATCAACAGCGCGTTGACGACGAAGCCGGCGCGGTCCTGGCTCCGGACGACCCGCTTGTCGAGGACCTCCTCGGCGAACCGGTTGGCGTCGGCCTCGGCCTCGTCGCTGGTGAGCAACGACGGGACGACCTCGACGAGGCGCATCACCGGGACGGGGTTGAAGAAGTGGATGCCGATGACGCGATCGGGACGGCCGGTGGCCATCGCGAGCTTCATGATGGGGATCGACGACGTGTTCGAGGCGAGCACGACGTCGGGTGACTCCACGACCGAGTCGAGCGCGGCGAACAGCTCGGTCTTGGGGCCCTCGGCCTCGACGATCGCCTCGATGACGACCTCGCGGTCGGCGAGGCGATCGAGCTCGGTGCTGAAGCTCAGCCGGCCGAGGGCCGAGTCGCGCTCGGCCTCGTCGAGCTTGCCGGCCCGGACGGCACGCCCGAGCGAGGTCTCGATCCGGGCGGCCCCCGCCTCCAGGGCCTCGGGATGGGCCTCGACGACTGCCACGTCGAGCCCGGCACGTGCGCAGACCTCGGCGATGCCCGAGCCCATCAGTCCGCAGCCGACCACTCCGACGCGTTCCACGACCGCCATCCCTCCTCGTCCGATCCGGGACGACGTTAGCGCCGCCGCTGCTCGAAGAAATCCGATCGAACCGCTTCAGCCGTGCCGCTGACGGTCGACGAGACGGTTCGTGCAGCGCCTTCTCCGTCCGTTCAGTTCGCGTGCGCCCCGCACCGGCCCCGACGAGAGCGGGACCAGTCGGAGCGCAGAGCTCACCCACGCCGTCATCGCCGCCGGACTCGCCGGCCTGGGCGTCCTCGTGGCCGTCGACCTGTTGCTCGAGCTGGAGCGGACGGCCGAGCTCGCGGTCCGCACCCTGCTCTTCATCGGGTTCGGCACCCTCGCCTTCCACCTCATCGGGAACCGTCCGCTGCGCTCGGCGATGCGCAACCAGGCCGCCACCGTGCTCGCCACGGAGCGTCGGCTCCGCCG
>JBCCTY010000183.1:0-8187 GCA_039197885.1 Actinomycetota bacterium
ATCGTCGACGTCGTCGCGGCGGTCCTCGACCCGCTCCTCGATCTCGTCACGACGCTCCTCGACCCGCTCGTCGGACTCCTCGCGGCGCTCCTCGACGCGGTCGTCACGGTCGTCGCGGCGGTCCTCGATCTCGTCGTCGACGTCGTCGCGACGGTCCTCGACATCATCGAGGTCGTCGTCGAGGTCGTCGAGGACGTCGTCGACCTCGTCGCGGCGTTCGTCGACCCGGTCGCGGGCCGCCTCGCGGCGGTCGTCGATCTCGTCGCGCCACTCCTCGCGGAGGCCGTCGACCTCGTCGTACGCGTCATCGATGCAGTCGTCGCGTTCGCGATCGCCCTCGACGCAGGCGACGAAGTCGCCGCGGACCGCCTGCCAGGCGGCGAGGTACTCCTCACGCAGCTCGGCCCACTGGGCACGCGCCGCCTCGGCCCGACTGCGGACCTCGTCGTCGAGGGTGCCGTCGGCGGCCGCCCGTCGGATCTCGTCGAGGCGCGCCTCGTCGATCAGGCCCGCGTCGACGAGGGTCTCGATCGCCTCGTCGACGTCGTCGCCGATCTCGTCGATCTCGTCGCTGTCGAAGCCGAGGGCCTCGAGCAGGTCGTCGCCGGGATCGTCGGCCTGGGCGGCGGCGAGGCCGCCGGCGCCCAGCACCAGTCCGCCGGCGAGGAAGACGCCGGTGAAGCTCCGTCGGATGTCCATCGAGATCCTCCTGTCGTTGATCGATCGTCAGGTTGCCGGACCAGGATGAGCCACCCGTGTGGCCCGGATGAGAACTCGATGAGAACCACGCACGGTCGTCGCTCCGACACCGGGGCGGATGTCACGTCCGCGCTGCTTGGTCCACTCGCCCACGACGCCGTACGTTTCGAAGTCGGCGCTAGCGTCGACAGATACGACGAGCGTGCCTTCGACTGCCGGGAGGTCGGCCCTCAGATGCTCCTCGACCAGATCACCGGGCCGGACGACCTGCGCCAGCTCGACGACGAGCAGCTCGGATGGCTCGCGGCCGAGATCCGGGAGTTCATCGTCGATGCCGTCTCCCGCACCGGTGGCCACCTCGGCTCGAACCTCGGTGCCGTCGAGCTGACCCTCGCGCTCCACCGGGCCTTCGACTCACCGCGCGACGTGATCATCTGGGACACCGGCCACCAGGCCTATGTCCACAAGCTGGTCACGGGCCGCCGAGACGACTTCACCGAGCTGCGGCAACGGGACGGCCTCTCCGGCTACCCGAGCCGCGCCGAGTCCGACCACGACTGGGTCGAGAACTCCCACGCCTCCACGAGCCTCAGCTGGGCTCACGGCCTCTCGACCGCCTTCGCGCAGCGGGGTGAGGACCGCCGTGTCGTCGCGGTCATCGGCGACGGATCCATGACGGGTGGCATGGCCTACGAGGCGCTCAACAACCTGGGCCACTCCGGCAACCGGTGCGTCATCGTCCTCAACGACAACGGTCGGTCCTACGCCCCGACCATCGGCAAGCTCAGCAAGAACGTGGTCCGGCTGCGCCTCGATCCCCGCTACGTGTCGAACCGCCGTCGAGCCGAGCAACTCATCGCCCGGCTGCCGCTCGGCCGCCTCATGAACCGCAGCCTCCGCAGCGCCGCCGCCGGCGCCCGCGAGTTCTTCGAACCACCGGCGTTCTTCGAGACGCTCGGCGTTCGCTACGTCGGTCCGATCGACGGCCACGACATCGACGCGCTCGAACAGGCCTTCGAGCTCGTCCGCGACTACGACGGCCCGATCGTGGTGCACGCCATCACCCGCAAGGGCCGTGGCTACGAGCCGGCCGAGCTCGACGAGGAGAAGAACCTCCACGACACGGGCCTGTTCGACCCCGCCACCGGCGAGGGCACCGGCCCGAGCAAGGGCCCCGACTTCACCCGAGCCTTCTCCGAGGTCCTGCTCGAGGAGGGCACGAAGCGTCCCGAGCTCGTGGCCATCACCGCCGCCATGCCGGGCTCCACCGGCATGCTCCCGTTCGCCGAGGCGGCCCCCGACCGCGTGATCGACGTCGGCATCGCCGAGCAGCACGCGCTCACGTCTGCGGCGGGTATGGCGGCAGGCGGCCTGCGACCGGTCGTGGGCCTCTACTCGACGTTCTTCACCCGTGCCGTCGACCAGATGACCTTCGATGTCGGGCTGCACGGGCTGCCCGTGGTCCTCTGCCTCGACCGGGCCGGCATCACCGGACCCGACGGCGCCTCGCACCACGGCATCTTCGACCTCGCCCTGTTGAGTCGCATCCCGGGCATGACGATCCTCGCACCCTCGAGCTTCGAAGAGCTCCAGGCGATGTTCCGCACCGCACTCGAGATCACCGACGGTCCCGTGGCCCTGCGTTGGCCGAAGGGCACGGCGCCGCGCACCGAGACCGTCGGCTCGGGGCTCAGCGCCCGTCGCCTCCGCGACGGCACCGACGTGTGCCTCGTGGGTGTGGGGCCGATGGTCTGGCGGGCCGAGGAAGCGGCCGGGCTCCTCGCCGATCAGGGCATCAGCTGCTCGGTGTGGGACGCCCGGGCCGTGCGACCCATCGACCCGGCGCTCCTCGAGGCGGCCGCCCATCATCGCCTGGTCGTCACCGTCGAGGACGGCGAGCGCGAAGGCGGGTTCGGTTCCGCCGTCCAGGACGCTCTCGCCCGCCTCGATCGGGCCGAGGCCGCTCCACGAGTCGCCGTGCTGGGCGTCCCGACGGAGTTCCTGCCCCACGCCACGGCCACCGAGCTCCACACCGACCTCGGGCTCGACGTGCCGGGCATCGCCGCCGCGACGTTCAAGGCGTGGAACGCCCAGACCGGCGGTCCGACCACGTGAGACGCCCGGCGACCGCGGCGGCGCTGACGGCGTCGACGCTGGTCGGTGGCAGCGTGTTCGCCGCCTCCCGACGGCTCCGCCGGCTCCGGGAGACGCCCGATCCCGACCCGCTCCCGCCGCTGCGCCGGCCCGACGGCGAACACCGAACGGTCGTGACCGACGACGGCACCGAGCTGTCGACGTGGACGACCGGAGAGAACGGTCCCGGGCCGACGATCGTGCTCGGTCACGGCTGGACCTCGGACCTGCGCACCTGGCAACTCGTCCACGATCCGCTGGTCGTGGCCGGGTACCGCGTCGTGGTCTGGGACCAGCGCGGGCACGGGCGCTCGACCGTGGGCGATGCCGGCTTCGGTGTCGACCTCCTCGGGTCCGACCTCGCCGCCGTGCTCGACCAGCTCGATCTCCACGACGTGATCGTGGCGGGCCACTCGATGGGCGGCATCGGCGTGCAGTCGTTCGCCCTCGACCACCCCGACGTGGTCGCCGACCGGGTCCGCGGACTCGTACTGGTGGCCACCCTGGGTCGGTCGGTGCCGGGCGTCCCCTTCTCGGCGTTCAAGGCGCTCGTCGGGTCCGAGCGCTACCAGCGCCTCCGGGCCGAACCGTCGTCGTTGGCCATGCTCGCCCACCTCCGCGCGTTCGGCCCCGGCATCCGGCCGTCGGTGGTCGAACGCAACCGCGAGGTGTTCCTCGACTGCCCCACCTCGACGGTCATCGGTGCGCTCGAGCCACTGGTCGACTTCGATCTCTCCGACCGGCTCCCCACGGTCACGGTCCCGGCGCTGGTCGTCACCGGCGACGCCGATCACGTCACGCCGACGAGCCGCAGCAGCGAGCTCGACGACCTGCTGCCCGACTCGCGGCTCCATCGATTCGCCGGGGTGGGTCACATGATCCCGCTCGAGCGGCCGATCGAGCTCGCCGGGCTGATCGAGCGTTTCGTGGGCGAGCTGGACGGGCTCCTGGTCGGGCCATGACCACCGACCAGCCCTCGCCGACCTGCATCCGGTGCGGCGAGCCGGTCGCCTCCGATGCGCTGCGGTGCCCCTCCTGCTCGCTGACCTTCCCGGCGCTGCACGACCTCGGCGATCGGGACGGCCACGCCACGACCGGCACGGCAGCCCCGCCCACGTTCACCTCCACGTCGTCGCCGATCGACGACGCCACCCCGGTCACGTCGCCGCAGCCCGGGCCACCGCCGCGGGCTCGTCAACCAGAGCCCACCCCACCGCCACCCACCCCACCGCCACCCACCCCACCGCCACCCACCCCACCGCCGACCGGACCGATGGACCGCCCCGGCACGACCGTCCGCCACGGCGACACCGCCCCGCAACCGGTCTTCGCACCGCCGCCTCCGGCGGGCTCGTCCGGACGCTGGCGGCTCGTCGCGGCGGCCATGGTGCTCGTCGTGGCCGCGATCGCGGTCGTGCTCATGTCCCGGGCCGGCGACGATCCGGTCGCCGAGGGGCCGCCACCGGTCCCCGCGCTGGGCACACCGGTGTTCGCGCTCACCGGGGACGGACTCGACATGACCCTCGACGTCGTCAACCTCGAGGACGGTGACCGGGTCCGACTGGTCGTCGACGGCGAGCAGGTCGACGAGGCAGGTGGCCCGAGCCCGGTCGTGATGCGCTGGACGGGGGCCACCGAGGGCGAGCACCGCGTCGTCGTGCAGGTGCGCCGCTCCGATGAGCAGACCGAGACCTCGACCGATGTCGTCGTGCCGCCACCGGTGCCGGGCGTCGAGTCGTTCGACGGCTGGATCATGGCGCTCGCCTCGCTGGAGGAGGAAGCGCGTGCCGAGCGCTACCTCGCCGAGCTCGACGACGTCGACGACGCCCGGATCCTGGTCAGCGGTGACTGGCCATCGCTGCGCCCCGGGTTCTGGGTGGTCTACGCCGGTCCGTTCGCGACCGGCGACGAGGTGCTCGCCCGCTGCCGCGAGCTGGGCCGCGAGATCCCCCAGGACTGCGTCGGCCGGGTGCTCACCCGAAACCCCGACGACCGCTCGATCATCGCGAACTAGGCGACCGCCCTCGGGCGACGGCGCACGATCTTGGCCACGAAGCGCGGGTTGTTCGACAGATACCGCCGCCAGAGGCGGCGCGGCTCGACCAGGAGCCGGAACAGCCACTCGAGGCCCGACCGCTGCATCCACGCCGGGGCCTGACGCACGGTCCCGGAGTGCATGTCGAACGCCGCGCCGACGCCGAGGAGACCGGGGGCGGTGAGCCGAGGGCGCATCGCCGCCATCCACCGCTCCTGCTTGGGGGTGCTGAGCCCGACCCAGACGAAGTGGGCCCCCGAGCCGTTGATCTGCTCGACGACGGCGTCCTCCTCCGCCGCGGTGAGCGGCCGGAACGGCGGCGTGTGGGTGCCGACGATCTCGACCCCGGGGAACCGATCACGCAGTGAGGCCGCCAGGGTCTCGGCCACGCCGTCGCCGCCGCCGTAGAGGAAGTGACACCAGCCCTCGACGGCCGACCGCTCGAACACGGCGAGCATGAGGTCGGGTCCGTACACCCGCTCGACGGGGTCGATCCCGGCGTAGCGGGCCGCCCAGACCAACGGCATCCCATCGGTCGTGGTGAGCCCGGAGCGGTTGTGGATGTCGGTCAGGTCGGGATCGGCCTGCGACTCCATCACGCCGTGGACCCCCGTGACGCAGACGTAGGAGCACTCGCCCTCATCGACCCACCGGGCCAGCTCCGCGACCGCACCGTCCATCGTCGTCGCACTCACCTGCACGCCGAGCACGTCCACCCTCGGGATCGTCGTCGTCATCGTCGTCTCCAGCTCCGCCCAGCCGTCCGCATCGACCCGACAGTCCAGCAGCTCCGTGCTCGACCTGCCGAGGGCCACCCACCGCGCGATCACCCTCGCCCGAGGTGGGTACCGGTGGTCACAGTTCACCCCGGGGACGGGTCTCGGCCCGATTCGTCACACGGAGATGTCACGTCAACTTCCTAGCTTGCGCGGTGTCCCGTCATCCTGACCCCGGAGACCACCCTCATGAGGACCACGCCCTGGCGCACGCTGCTCGCGTTGCTCGCCGTCCTGTCCCTCGTCGCCGCTGCCTGCGGTGACTCCGACGATGCCGACGACGCGGTCGACGCCGCGACCGAGTCCGCCGAGGAAGCGGTCGACGACGGTGAGGACGCCGTCAGCGACGCCGCCGACGCTGCCGGCGAGGCGGTCGAGGAGACCGAGGAAGCGGCCGCCGAGGCCGCCGAGGCCGTCGAAGGTGCCGCCGACGCCGCCGATCGCGAGGGTTGGCCCTCGGAGCTGCGCTTCGCCGTGGTGCCCTCCCAGGAGGAGCAGCAGCAGATCGACCAGTACCAGCCCGTCCTCGACATCCTCGAGGCCGAGCTCGGCATCCCGATCGAGTTCAGCTTCGCCACGGACTACGCCGGCGTGATCGAGGCGATGATCGCCGGCAACCTCGATATGGCCCAGTTCGGTCCCTTCTCCTACGTGATCGCCACGGGCAACGGCGCCGACATCGTGCCGATCGCCATCGGCCAGGAGGGCGACGAGCCGGCCTCCTACCGCTCGTACGGCATCACCCAGGCCGGCAACGAGGAGATCACCTCACTCGCCGACTTCGCCGAGCGCAACGTCTGCTTCGTCGACCCTGGCTCGACGTCCGGCTTCCTGTTCCCGTCGGCCGGCCTGCTCGGTGAGGGCATCGACCCCGAGACCGGGGTGTCCGGCACTTTCGCCGGCGGCCACGACGCCTCGGCGCTCTCGGTGGCGAACGGCACCTGCGAAGCCGGCTTCGCCTACGACTCCATGGTCACCGCTCGTCTCATCGGCGAAGGTGACCTCACCGGCGTCGTGGACACCATCGAGGACGAGACGGTCAACGAGGCCGACGCCGAGCTCAAGATCGTGTGGAAGAGCCCGCCGATCCCCAACTCGCCCGTCGCCATCCAGGCCGGCTTCCCGCAGACCTTCATCGACGCCGTGACCGACGTGTACGTCAACGAGCTGAACGCCGACCGCTTCCTCGCCGAGGGCTACTGCACCCAGGAGCAGTACGACGCCGGCGAGTGCTCGATCGCCGAGGAGGGCGCCACCCAGTACCTCCCGGTGACCAACGACCTCTACGACGGCATCCGCTTCGTCTGCGAGCAGACCGGATCCGCCCGCTGCGAGGGCTGATCCCCACCTGATCCACCCGGCCGAGCCGGGGGCGCCCACCGGCGCCCCCGGCTCGCGCCGTTCCACCGACCCGGCACACCGACCACAGATGAGGCACCGAGAACCATGAGCACGAGCGGGACGGGTCGCACCGTCATCAGCGTCAGCAACCTGCGCAAGGAGTTCGCCGGCGGCAGCGTCGTCGCCCTCGACGACGTCAACCTCGACGTCCCCGAGGGCCAGCTGCTGGTCATCATCGGCCTGTCGGGGTCCGGCAAGTCGACGTTCCTCCGCCACCTGAACAAGCTCCACACCCCGACGAACGGTCGGATCGAGGTGCTGGGTCACGACGTGAACGCCGCCAAGGGCTCCGAGCTCCGTCAGCTGCGCCGCGACGTCGGGTTCATCTTCCAGCAGTTCAACATCGTCGGTCGCCTCACCGTGCTGGAGAACGTGCTCTCCGGCGCCCTCGGCCGACTCCGGGGCCCCCGCTACGGCGTGCTCACCTACTCCAAGAAGCTCCGGCGCGAGGCCCTCGAGCAGCTCGAGCGGGTCGGGCTCGCCGACCGGGCCTTCCAGCGCACCAACACCCTCTCGGGTGGCCAGCAGCAGCGCGTGGCGATCGCCCGGACGCTCATGCAGAAGCCGAAGATCGTGCTCGCCGACGAACCGGTCGCCTCGCTCGACCCAGAGATCTCGGGCCAGGTGATGGAGGTGATGTTCCGGGTCACGAGCGAGGAGAACATGACGGTCATCACCTCGCTCCACCAGGTCGAGCTCGCGCTGGGCTGGGCCCAGCGGATGGTCGGGCTGCGAGACGGCAGGGTGGTGCTCGATCGCGATGCCGAGGGCCTCAGCACCGAGGAGGTCATGACCGTCTACAGCCGCCTCGATCCGACCGGCGCCAAGCGGGACGAGTACGTCGGCGAGCAGGCGGTCGGGGCATGACGATCATCGAGGACCCACCCGTCGCACCACCGGGTGGCGATCGGCCCGGTGGTGCGACCGAGCGCCGACTGAGCCCGCCGTGGGATCGCCGCCGCATCGAGCTGACGGTCGCCGCCGTGGTGTTCGGCGTGATCTCGCTCTGGGCGATCCGTCGCACCGAGATCTGGGACCTCGGCCAGATCTTCGGTGACGGCCTCCAGAACATCCTGAACTTCCTGTTCGGCACCGACATCCGCGACGGAGCGCTCCCGCCCCGCTTCGACGAGCTCGGCGAGA